>CAYYBA010000044.1:0-11162 GCA_964470205.1 uncultured Gammaproteobacteria bacterium
TGGATGTTATAAAAAATAAAAAAAACCTGCCGATAAATTTAAAAAGGCTTATTGAAATTTTAAAAAATAAAAAAAGCGACCCTGTGATTTTAAGAAAAGAACTTTCACTCAAATATCCGATAGAAAAAATTGTACTGACAGAAGGAATTACAGAAGAAATTCTGCTTGGGGAATTCGCAAAAAAAGCAGGTTATGACTTCGATAAAAACGGCATATTTTTAACAGGTGCCGGGGGCAAAAATCAGGTTGCAAGAAAATATTATAAAATGGTTGAAGAAATTAAACTGCCGATTTTTATTTTGCTAGATTTCGACGCCTCAAATACCAAAGAATTAATTTTGCCGAAACTCAGAAAAAATGATTTTATATACGTTATAAACAGTGGTGAATTTGAAGACATAATACCTCGAAAATTAATTTTAAACACAATAAACAGCAGTTTTAAAAATAGTGTTGAAATTAAAGAAAAAGATTTTGACAAAAATATTACCACAGTTAAAAATTTAAAAGAAATATACAGAATTAACGGTCTTGGCGATTTCAGCAAAGCGGATTTTGCCAAAAATATCAGGACAAGCCTGATAGAAAAAGAACAAGTTTCGGAAGAATTAAGTACAATAATTGAAAAAATTAAAAATTTATAATTAGCCTAAAAGTTCATCGAGTTTCTTAGCGTTAGATTTCGCTTGTTTATTGTTTTTAACGGCACTTTTCCTTAAATACATCCGGAGCGCTTCCCTTATAAGTTCGCTTCTCGTACGTTGCTCTTGTGTTGCATGCTTATCAACAGATTTTAAAAAGTCATCTGATATTGAAAGCAAAACTCTTGCCATTTTCTCTCCTTTGTAAAAATATTTTTCTTTATTATATAATAAAAAAATGAAAATGTACAAGAGTAATAAAATACATATAGGGATTTTCGGAAAAAGGAATAGCGGAAAATCAAGCCTTATGAACGCTATTTTGGGGCAAGATTTTTCAATTGTGTCAAATGTTTTAGGTACAACAACAGATGTTAACCAAAAATCAATGGAATTGTTGCCTATAGGTCCTGTCGTTTTAATGGATACGGCAGGAATTGACGATGTTGAGGAGTTGGGACACAAAAGGGTTGAAAAAACATATAAGGCCTTGGGGCGCGTTGATGTAGTAATTTTTGTATGCGATTATGATGAAATTAACAAAAATGAAATAGAATTTTTATCACACCTCAAAGAAAATTCGACACCGACTCTTGTTGTTATTAATAAAACGGATTTAGGACAGATATCCGAAAATAGCCTTAATGAAATTAAAAAATACTCTGATAATATTCTATTCTTATCTTTAAAAAACGATAAAAATATTACTGCCTCAATTAAACAAGCCCTTGTCGGCATTCTGCCCAAAGAAATTGTAAATCCCATAAATGCACTTGAGGGAATAGTGAAAAAGGATGATGTTGTTGTTCTTGTAGTCCCAATAGATAAAGAAGCGCCAAAAGACAGAATTATCCTGCCGCAAGTTCAAATAATAAGGAATTTGCTCGATGAAAGCTGTATTTGTATTGTATGCAAGGAAACAGAACTTGAACTTACGCTTAAAAAAGTGCAAGCGAACCTTGTTGTAACGGATTCTCAAGCATTTAAAAAAGTTTCTGAAATTGTACCTGAAAATATCTTTTTGACATCCTTTTCAATACTTTTTGCAAGAATTAAAGGTGATTTAAAAACATTTGTTCAAGGTGCTGATAAAATAGATAGCTTAAAGGATACGGATAAGGTTCTTATATGCGAAAGCTGCACACATCATGCCATTGAAGATGATATAGGGCGCGTAAAATTGCCCGGGTTAATCAAAAATTACACGGGCAAAAATATAACATTTGAGAATTATGCAGGGTACGATTTTCCACAAAATCTTGATGAATATGCTTTAATTATTCATTGCGGAGCTTGCATGACAAATAGAAGAGAAGTTTTAAACAGAATTATAAAAGCACAAAAGGCGAATGTTCCCATCACAAATTACGGTATTGCGATAGCAAAATGCCTCTGTATATTGCCCCGAGTTTTGGAAGTTTTTCAAGATATATAAGGCATCTTGAATCCTTTATTAAGTTTTGTAACAATATATATAAAGTATGAATTCAGTATATACTTTTTGTTTTTATATAAATGTAAGTGTTAAGTAACTAAAGTAATTAAGAAAGATGAGGTACTTGATATGGGTATGAGCGCAAGCCAAGGTATGTTATTCACGCTAGTAAGTTCAAGATCGGACTTAGAACTTCAAGCACAAGGTATAACAAACGACCGTATGGTATTATCAAGACAACAAGAAAGTATAGCAAAAGATTATTCAGATGCTGTTTCAAACAGACAGCTTATGGCAAGAGTTACAGAAAACTCCACTATGAAAGCCATAAACTTAACATTAGATACATTGTTCACCACTCTTAAATATGGTATCAAATATCAAGGTGTTGTTTACACAGGCACAAGCGGCTTAGCAGCTCTTAAAGAAAAATTCGGCAAGTGCGACAGCGAAGGAGAAAGCGAAAACATTTTGCAATACCTCTTGATATCAGGTGAAGCCACTATCGTAAGTGACGACGGTAAAAAAGAACTAAGCTTATCCGGTATAACAAACATTTATGAAACTTATTACACCGGTGATGACGCCGAAGCTAAAGCAAGATATGACACAGAACTTGCAAAAGTACAAAGAAAAGATAAATCTTTAGAAGTTGACTTACAGCACATTGAAACAGAGCACAAAGCAGTTGATGAAAACATTGAATCCGTAAGAAAAGTTATAGATAAAAACATCGAATCAAGCGTTGTATTTAACGGATAATTCTTACAAACCATAAAATTAAAATAAGGCATCCAACCGGGTGTCTTATTTTTTTGTAAAGAATTGTAAATTTTTTGCCTGGTTTCATTCAGAGAAACTTAAATATTACCGATTACCTGTGTAGTTACAAAGCAAGAAAGACAAGGTAATATACCATGGGTATGAGCGCAAGCCAGGGCATGATATTTATGTTGACAGCTGCACGTAATGATTTGGAGCTTCAAGCCCAAAGCATTACAAATAGCCGCATGGTTTTATCAAGAAAACAAGAAGCAATCTCCAGTGAATATTCGCAAAAAACCGCTAATAGACAGCTTTTTGTCCAAATTATGTCAACGGATGGCAGCGGAGGGAAACAAAAAGTAAATCTAACTGCCGCAACGCTTTTTGAAATAGGCTATGGCCTGAATTACAACGGGGTTGTTTACAAATATGAAAAAGCGGTATATCCTGAAGGTGCTACGGAAGAAGAAAAAAAAGCTATAGATGCAAGAGTGGCAGCTTCAAACGCCGCAGTTTTAAAAGCGCTGCAAGAGAAAATAGGGGATTGCAGCAAAGAGGGAGAAGATAAAAACCCCTTGCAAAGCCTGTTAATAGAAGGCGGAGCTGTTTTAATAGGTACAAACGGCGAAGAAGTAAGCCTTTCCGGTGTTACAAATATACAGGAAACTTACTATACGGGTGATGACGCCGAAGCCAAAGCGAAGTATGATGCAGAAATTGCAAAGGTACAAAGAAAAGACAAGGCCTTGGAAATTGACTTGCAAAATATTGAAACGGAACACAAGGCCGTTGAAGAAAACATTGAATCCGTAAGAAAGGTTATAGATAAGAACATTGAATCAAGCGTTATATTTGATAGTTAGTATTACCTTATATTTATATTATTGCTTTTTAAATCCGCCTTTAATTGTTGTATGGGAAGAGTATTAAAGTGAAAAATTGAGGCGGCAAGAGCTGCATCCACATCGGTATTTTTAAAAAGTTCAATAAAATGTTCAGAATCAGCACCTGCTCCGCCTGATGCTATAACGGGTATATTTATGCTGTTTGCAACAATTTTATTCATTTCAATGTCAAAACCCTTTTGAGTACCATCAAAATCCATTGAGGTCAATAAAATTTCACCAGCCCTATAGCCTGCAACTTCTCTTACCCAATCCAAAAGCTTTAGTCCGGTATTTTTTTTGCCTGCATTTATAAAAACATAAAAATCATCGTCTACGCGTTTGGCATCAACCGCTACCACTATACATTGCGAGCCGAAATAGTCAACGCAGTCTTTTATAAGCTTAGGGTTTAAAACAGCCTGCGAATTAATTGATATTTTATCAGCACCCGCATTTAAAATATCTTTTATATCCCCAATTGTTTTAATACCACCTCCAACCGTAAACGGTATAAAAATTTCGCGTGCAATGCGCTCAACAAGTTCAACAACTGTTTTTCTTTGTTGATTTGTAGCTGTTATATCCAAAAAAACAAGCTCATCTGCTCCGTAATCAGAATATTTTTTTGCAAGTTCAATGGGGTCTCCGGCATAAATTAAATTTTCAAAATTCACACCTTTAACCGTTTTTCCGTCTTTAATGTCTAAACATGGTATTATTCTTTTGGCTAACATTAATAATCTAAATTCATCTTTGAAAACTGTACTATTTGGTTTTTGCCGCGCTGCTTGGCAGCGTATAGGGCATGTTCTGCGTATCTTATAACAGTGTTGGAATTTTCATCCACATTTTCTAAGAAGGGAAAGGATGAAATTCCGCCCGATATTGTAATGGGATGTCTTTCTTCTTCGGATGCCGGAATGAACTCCATTTTTTCGATATCTTTTCTAAACCTTTCCGCAAAAACATAAGCCTGCTGTTCTGTTGTATTGGGCAAAATTAAGATAAATTCCTCATCGCCGTAGCGCGTTAAAATATCTTCTTTCCTTATAACAGCTTCAAGCATTTGAGCAACTTTTTTCAATAAAACATCGCCCCAATCATATCCGTACATATCATTTACAGTTTTAAAGAAGTCTATGTCAAGCAAAAGGCAAGAAACTTCAGTGTCATATCTTTTTGCACGCGAAATTTCCGCATCAAGTCTGTGGTGCAAATACTTTCTGTTGTATAAACCGGTTAGTTCATCTGTTATGGCAATTTTTTTAATACCCACTTTATATTTCATAACTTTTGCCAAAGTTTGAACCCGTGCATTAAGTTCTGTTTTATTTACAGGTCTTAAAATATAATCATATGTTTCCGCCCTTATTGTCAAATCTTGGGGTATTGAATCGCAGACCAGCAAAACGCTTGTTTCAAATTTTATTGTCTGCGCAAATTCTTTAAATTTGTTTATATCACCGTCATATATAATTACATAAGGGCTGAGCTCCCTGTATTGCGTTAATTCGCTCTCATCAAAAACTCTTATATTATATTCTTCATCTAAATTTAAAATTTGTTCTATTTCGCTCTGAGTGCCTTTGCCATAAACAATCACATTCATATTTTTCTCCTTAAGGAACCTTAACTACTACTTCTTTAACTTTATATCTGGGCATTTCTTTATAGGAATCTCTTGTATAAATTTTTACATGCATATTATCTACATAACTCACCCTGCAAGGCACGCTGTAATATTGGCCAAACCAAAATTTATCTTTATAAACAGCAATATCTTCAAAGAAATCATCAGAAACAGACCTTGTAAAGGTTGTATAATTTGAACCGTTTTTAAGAATTATAAGTCCGCTTGCAAGCGTATCAATTCTGCCTTCCATTGGCCCGTCTTTTGTCAAAACCGCGTCAGCCAAACAGGTTGACGTTGTTATAATAAAGCAAATTAACATTAAAAAAAATTTATTCATAAAACTCCAATATAGATTTTTCAACTTTTCAAAATAAGTATAATATATTTTTTAAAAAAAATCACTATATTTCATACAAATACATTATGTATTTTAATTGAAAATACAATAAACTGTTAAAAAGATAGAATCGGCACCCCGTTACAGTTTAACAATGGAGACAGATTTTGGCATACCCCTTACAAAATCAAAGCTATGTACCGCAAAGGTATACAGGCACACATATCGACGTGCAACGTCCTTTCGTGTATGTAAAAAAACGTGTTTACAAAAAAACACAAAAGAAAAATCCTTTTAAAATTTTATGTAACTTAATTTTCCTGGCACTTTTCGCTTATTATTGCGTACCATATACCTATATTCATTATACAAGCCATATGTTTGGAAACAGAATTTTAAACAGGAATCTAAAATTTAATATGACGCAATATGTTTCGCCATCTTTAAACTATATATCAAACGCCAGCCAATTCGGGCAGAATTTGCTTGTTGCCCCAACCCAAACAAGAAAATTAATGCTGCCTATTATTTCAACGGGCAACATGATGGTTTTAGACAGTAAACTAAGAAGGCTTATGGCAAAGTATCCGGAATTAAAGCCGTCAATTTACGTATGGAACTATGCAAACGGCGAATCTGTTTCAATTAACGCGGATAAGCCCACACCCTTGGCAAGTACAGTCAAAATACCTATTTTATTTGAAACGTTCAGGCAAATTGACGCCAAAACACGTGATTTAGAATTAAATAAAAAAATTGTTTTTGATGAGACACACAGAACAGCGGGTTCGGGAGATTTACAATACAGCCTAAGCGGGCAAACTTACAATATGGATCATTTGATAAACATTATGATAACAAAATCTGATAACAGTGCCACAAATATTATATTGGATGAAATTGGCGGCAGGGAAAATTTAAACCGCGCAATGAGAAATTGGGGATTAAAAAGCGCCAGAATGCCCAATCTATTGCCCGATCTGGAAGGTACAAACAAAATGAGTGCCAAAGAATTATCAACCATTCTTTATAATTTGGATAGTCCCAAATTTTTAAGCGCAAGAAGCAGGGAGCATATAAAAGGGTATATGGGCAGTTTGCCGACAAAACATCTTATAGCAGCAGGGTTACCGGAAAATGTTACTTTTTTGCACAAAACAGGCGACATCGGGAAAATGCTGGGAGATGCCGGCATTGTGCATTTGCCTGACGGACATAAATATATAGTAACAATGCTTGTTGAACGTCCGTATAACAGCTCTCGTGCGAAAGATTTCATTGAACAGGCATCAAAAATAATTTATAGTGAAATTGCAAAATAAAAAAGGCAGAGTTGAATATACCCTGCCTTAAATTTAGTCAATGGAAATTAACTATTCGCGTATAATTTAGCTTCTTCAAGCAAATTCTTACTCAATGCATCATAAACTTCTTGATTTATGGTTTCAATATATATGCGCAATTTTGGTTCTGTGCCGCTTTTTCTTATCAGAGCGTAAGACCCGTCTTTAAGATATATTTTCAGGCCGTCTCCGTTTTCTTTATATTTGCACATATTGTCATAATAGCCCTTTGTTCTCTCTTTATCTATTTCAAAACCTTGCAATTTGTCTTGCGAGCCGTCAAGATATTTTTCAAAACCCTTTATGGCTTTATTTTGTTTTTCATAACCTTCTTTTGTCTTTTCAAAGGAAATTCCCAAAGTTTCACTTTTTTGTTCTTGCGTGCCGGTTTTTTCTTTTATTTCCTTTAAGATTTCGCCAACCGGTTTGCCTTCTGTTGCAACTAAATCCAAAACAGTTGAAACTGCAATGAAACCGTCTTTTTCAGGAATATGACCTCTTATCGTAAAGCCGCCTGATTCTTCACCGGCCAAAATTGCGGGCTTAGAAGTATGTTCAAGTTCAAGCATTTTGCCGCCCAAATATTTAAACCCTACAGGGGTATCTTCAACATCTATGCTGTAACCTTCTTGCGAATTGAAATAGCTTGCCAATGCGCGAATTCTGTCAGAAGTGGCACAGTTTTTAATAATAGTACCCTGTTTCATGCCCTTATTCTTAATTAAATGATACGAAGCAAGCATTATAACATCTACTGCAGAAATAAAATTGCCGTTTTCATCAACAACTCCGAATCTGTCAGAATCGCCATCTGTCATAATACCTATTTTTAAAGGATTTTCAGATTTCTTAACCGTTTCTTTCAAGTTTAGCGCATTCTCATTGTTTGGTTCCGGACCTTTTGTTTTTGAATGTAAAACGCCGCCCAATTTGACGCCGTTTTCTTCCATTAACTGCGGTAAATAATATCCGCCGGTGCCGCCAAAATCTTCATAATATATGCCAATATTGGCTTTTGCAATATTGGCAAAATCGATTAATTTGTTTTCTTTTACATGTTTTGTATAGATTTCATAAGGATTGAAAGTTGAAACTTTTCCTCTTTCGCCTTTATAACGCTTATCTATACGCCCTTTACCGGTTATTCTCTTTATTGTTTCAACAAGCTTATTGATAACACTGCAGTCTGCAACAGCACCCTCATCGGTCAAGAAATTGTATCCGCCTTCATCCCAAGGGTTGTGGCTTGCCGTCAAAAGAATAGTTATAGGTAATTTAGCCTGCATTGTTGAAACCGCCAAAGCAGGTGTTGCCACAGGGGCATGCTTACGATGTTTGGCATCTTCAAGCATGGGGATTTGAACGTTGATGCCTTGCTCTAAAAACAGCTCTGTAATTATGGGGGCATATTTTTCCGTGGCCTTCCTTGTATCTCCGCCAATCATAACAGTATCTGCACCCTTTTCTTTTGCATAAGCAATGGCCGCTTGAGTTATCGTATAAACAAGCCTGTCATTAAAATCTTCTCCAAAGGTACTTCTGTAGCCTGACGTGGAAGTTCTTAATTTCTCTGCCGCTTCGGCCCCTTGTTTTGCATCCAGTAATTTTTTACTTCTTGCCTCAAAACTAACTGTGTCCATGCCCATTGGTTTTGTTTGATAAGGCGCATTTAAACCCGAAATTTTGGGGTTAAAAATAGCACCTTGCATCAATGTAATTGCAGGTATTCTCACTTTTTCTCTCCTTATGTTCACTAACAACACGTTTGTGCATGTTAAAAACACGTAAATAAATTTTTTTGCTAATTTTTCAAAAAAAAATTAATCTTGCGTTATAACGATATCGCAAGGAACATCTAAAGCGTCTTTCGGAACTTCTTCAAGAAGCAATTCTTTTGCAACAACTGCAATTTTTAATGCTTTCATGCTTTTTTCCCTAAGAAATCTGTCATAATACCCCATGCCCCAGCCAAGTCTGTTGCCTTTCTTATCTGCGCACAGAGCAGGAACAAAAATAATATCCAAAGAATCAGATGTCTTTAGCGCATTTGTTTTGGGCTCTAAAATTTTATGCTTATTTTCAAAAAGTTCATCTCTGGCACTGTAAGGGCAAATCTCCAAACTTTCTCCAACGCAGCGCGGAAGATAAAAATTCTTTTTAGAATTTACAAGAGGAATTAAATTTATCTCGCCATATTTGGGGTAAAAAAGCATGACATTTTTAGCCTTTTTAAAGGCTTCAAGCTCCGTAATTTTTTGGCAAATTGCAAAAGAAATTTCCTCAATTTTACCGCTGGAACAAATTGCACAGCGGACTTCTTTGCATTTAATCCTTAGCAGTTTCTTATTTTGAACTGATTGGAACTGTTGCATATGTTTTCTTTACATTATCTTTAAAATGAAGTTCTTTTTTTGTTTCTTCCTCTTTGGGCTTGAACTCCTCTTGCTGATAGTTTGCCAAATATTTAATAAGTTGTTCACTGTACATAAAATAACCTACCTTCTTAATAATATTAAAACCAATCCCGAAAATTTTTTTTCAAAATTAAGGTTTTTGTTTACATTTTTTTACAATATCATTTATACACTTTATCGGCCAAAATATGTATATGCAGGTGAGGAATCTCCTGCCCTGCACCGCGTCCGTTGTGTATAAGGGTTTTGTAATCTTTAATACCTAATTTCTCAGCTACTACTTTAATTCCCCAAATCAGGTCAACAGCGAGATTTTTATCTTGCAGAGCATCAAGATTTTCTATATGCTCTTTTGGAATCAAAAGCAAGTGTGTCGGAGCTTTCGGGTGAATATCTTCTATTACAAAAATGCTGTCTGTTTCATAAATAAAATTACTCTCAATTTCTTTCTTGGCAATTTTGCAAAATATGCAGCTACTCATTTTTTCTTCCTTTGCTGATTAGATTGTAAATCTTATTATACAACATCAAAATTATTGGGTCAAAAAAATATGAAAAATTAATTTTACTTAATAAAATTATCCAAAGTGGCATAAATATTTTAATAGTGTATAATTTTACTATGAAAAAGATAATTTCTGCCCTTATAATATTCTCTATGCTTTTAACACCGTGTTTTGCTGCCATACAGGGACACGTTGAAGAAACTGATGTTAAAAAACAGGAATTGGACAAAAAACTTTTCACGGGTGAGTACTCCATTCTAAAGGAAGATAAATCCATGAAAATGACTGTCTCACAA
The DNA here is from genome assembly GCA_964470205.1 of uncultured Gammaproteobacteria bacterium. GTDB lineage: Bacteria > Cyanobacteriota > Vampirovibrionia > Gastranaerophilales > Gastranaerophilaceae > CAYYBA01. Next base: position 10,258 of record CAYYBA010000044.1, read on the forward strand.
GTATTAAGTTCCGGCTATACGCAAATAGGCGATGAATTTTTTGCTGAAATTTCCCAGAATGTTACAACAGATAAAGGTATTATTATACCTATGGGCACAATTGTCCATGGAAGTGTAAAAGCCATGTGCGAACCGAAAAATATGGGGCGCGACGGATGGATTGCGCTTGATTTTGACTATTTAATAACACCTGACGGACGTCAAATTCCAATTCAAGGTTCTGTTTCAACAAAAGATCATATAGCTAAAGAAGCACTTGAAGTTGTGGCAGAACATGCAGGATATACTGCACTAGGCGGTATTGCAGGCGGATTTATGGCGCTTAATATTTTAGGGCTTGAAGCTGCTATTGCTTCAAACGGATATACTCTGGCGGGGGGCGCTGCCATTGGCGGTGCTATAGGGTTAATTCAAGCCATAAGAAGGAAGGGTGACAGCGTTTTAATACAACCTGGAGATGAATTAAAGATAAAAATGCTTACAGGCATTGAACTTCCTGTTTTTACAAAAGATGCCTTCAGGCAAGAAGAGCTGAAATATGACGGGCTTGATGTCAAAATTAACAAAGTAAAATTCGAAAAAGATCCGTTTGGTGTTGATAACACCATAACGCTGACTCTTGTAATTAATAACAGAAGCAAGAAAACTTTTTCTGCTTTTGATATAGCCATGGTAAGCGATTTAAACAATGTTTTTCACCCATCTCCCTTCAACTCGGATGACTCCTTATGGTTCAGGGCAATAGAGCCCGGTGATAACGTCATAGGGCAGTTATCTTTTAGCGTTAATGATAAAAAGCGCAAACACTGGCTTGTTTTTTATGATAAATCTACAAGAAAGCCTCTTGCAAAATTTTCTATTGATAACGCCAGCCAAGATTTGGACGAGCAAAAAAATAAAAGGAA
>CAYYBA010000045.1:0-6170 GCA_964470205.1 uncultured Gammaproteobacteria bacterium
AATTTTGTTTTCAATTTCTGTTTTGGATTTTTCGTAAGTGTCTTCAATCCTTGACGGGTGAATACGTCCGTCAGAGATAAGTTTTTCGATTGTTAATTTTGCAACGGCACGCCTTACAGGGTCGAAGGAAGATAAAACAACGGCCTCAGGTGTATCGTCAATAACTAAATCCACCCCTGTGCATGTTTCAAGCGTTCTTATGTTCCGTCCTTCACGGCCTATTATTCTGCCCTTCATTTCATCCGAAGGCAGAGATACAACAGATACGGTTGTTTCAATAACCTGTTCTATTGCACATTTTTGCATTGCCTGCGATAAAATTTCTTTAGCTTTTTCTTCTGCATCTTCTTTTATTTTAGATTCATTTTCACGAATTAACTGAATTTGTTCAGCTGCCAACTCTGATTTTAACTGTTCCAAAAGAAGGTTCTTGGCCTCATCTTTTGTCATCTGCGAAATTCTCTCCAGCTCATTGCCTTGTTTTGTGATAACCTCTGCCAGATAATCTTCTTTTTCAATTAATTCATCATATTTCTTATCAACTTCATACTGCTTATCCGTTACTCTTTGCATCTTATCTTCAAGCTGATCTTCTTTTGACGCCAGTTTATTTTCAAGACGCGCAACTTCTTCGCGGCGCGAGCGCATCTCATTATCAAGTTTTTGTCGCTCACCCTGAAGCTGTTCTTTAACCGTAATCATTGCTTCTTTAGCAATAATTGCAGATTTCTTCTCAAATTCTTCTTCATAATTTTTGGCATTTTCGCGTAAAAATTCAACTTTGGCCTTTTGTCTGCCCCAAAGTATGCCGAATGTGAAAGTGGTTACAAAAAGCACAGCTTCTGCCACATATAACAAATATATTGTCAATAAATTCTTTTCGATTTTTCTATACCTCTTTTAGACTGATAACTTTTGGAGGTAATAGTATTTTATATAAAAAAATATTTTTTCTACTATATCCTAGCTAAAAGAATACCATAAAAATTAAAATTTGAACAGAAAAATATTAAGAAATATTTATATGGCCAAAAAAATTTGACATTGAAAAAAATAATAATATCATGTAAGGTATGAGATTAATACAAAAGTTAAAAATTTTAGAAAAAGCCGTTGTATTTATGCACTGGGCTACTGCAGAAGAATTCGGCAGAATTAAATATGTCGGCGACGATTTCGTTGAATTTGAAATTTTGGATATGGATTCAATGGAATACGTTGAAACGGTTTTAATTAACAGCCAGCTTATTTTAGAAGTTATGATAGGCGGAATTGAAATTGCAAGAGTCGTTGCGGAATTAAGTGCCCGCTTACCCCAGGCTGAATAACCCCTAAAAAGGTTCAGGGTGAATTATTATATCAGAATTTTTTAATTGCTCTTCAATATCGTTTTCAATTTTGTCGCAAATTTTGTGCGCCTCTCCTAAAGTTATAGTTGAGGACAAATAAATTACAAGCTGAATTTTGTTTTTGGGACCTGCTTTTGTGGTTTTTATGGATTTTATTTTTACGGTCTCAGTCTGCGAGCACTGCAATAAAATTTTGTCCAGGATGTCACGTTTTTTTCGTGGCAAAGAGCCGTCCAATAAATTGTTTACAGATTGTTTCGTAAGCCTTAAACCTGTTCTTAAAATTAAAGTAGCGACAATTATGGCAAAAATAGGGTCAAAAATGTAGAGTCCTGTAATTCTCACAAAAAATAACCCCGCAAGAATTGCGACAGATGTCAGAATATCAGCGCTTAAATGCTGGGCATTTGTATATAAAGCAATGGAATCGGATTTTTTAGCTACATTATACAAATACCAGCTTACAGCAATGTTTACAACAATTGATATTCCCATAACAATTATGCCAAGGTCCGTATCAATTTTTTCGGCATAATTAAAATATATTTTCTTGCCTGCAATATAAAAAATATAAAAAGACGTGAATAAAATTAAAATTGCTTCAAGGAAGCCGGCCATATCCTCGTATTTCTCGTGTCCGAAAGGGTGGTCAACATCAGGCGGCTGGACAGATTTTGAAACGAAAAAAAATGCCAGGCAGCTTGCGGCTAAATCGCCTACAGAATGTATTGCTTCGGATATAACGGAAATACTTCCCGATATAAAACCTGTAATTAATTTTAATATAATTAAGCTTGTGTTTGAAAGAATTGATACAAAAGCAGCTATCTTTTTTTTGGCATTAATGTCCATAGAATCATTATATCATATAATTTGAACGAAGTATTTATTTTATGGCAAATTTAAGGTATAATATTTTTAATAGTGCAAAGATGGAGTAAGTTTTGTCTTTAGATAAGATTTCAGATTTATTTTTAAACAATATAGATGTTTTGCCGCTCTGGGTAAAGCAGGTTGTTTATCGCAAAACAGAAAAAGTCTTAAAAAATGAACTTGCTGATTTTATGACACTTTTAAATCCGCATGAACTTTTGCAGGAAATTAAGCCCTCTTTGACCCTTAAGGGCAGAAAAGAGCTTGAAACGCGCAGCAATACAAAGTTAACGGAAATTTATTACATTTTTTTATCTAACGTAAACGGCGAAAATGATTTATTTGAAATTGCGCTTAACAACTTTTGGACTTTAATAGACGTTTCAAAACTGCTTATAACCTGCGTGGAACTTGAATACATAAGCGGGGTTGTGCAGGATAAAAATTATGCCATCGCAGAATTTCTGGCGGGCAGAATCAGAACCGGCGAACTTTTGAAAAGAATGGGTAAAATTAATACAATTCAGCTTGAACAATCCTTAAGAGAGCAAAAAGAACGCAAAGAAGAAGGCATGCAAGTTAAAATGGCAGATATTATGATAAGTTTAGGTTTTATAAAAGACGAAGATATCAAAATTCTCCTTGCGTTTAAAGATGATGCTTCAAAAAGATTTATTATGGGGCTGGGGCTTACAACGCTCAAATTTGATGAAGAAAATGAAAACCACAAAAACTTTATCGTTAATTTACAAAGGGAATTTAAAAGGCTGGATCAGGAAAACCGTATTTTAAAATCGCGTTTGAGAAAAGTTTTAAATATAAAAGAGTAATTATGTTTAAGCCTGCATTAATTTTAAAAACAAAAAGAAGCAACGTTGAAGACTTGCAATTTTTCGGGTTTATTAACCTATTTTCCAAAGAAAAAAATTTGCTAAAAATAGGCGTTGATGATGGGGCGCTTTTTTTGCTGCGCTCTTTAGCAAAACCCTTTCAGGCAAGCATTATGGCAGATTTTAAAACACACGAATTTTACAATTTTACAAAAGAAGAAATTGCAATATCAGCAGCTTCTCACATCAGGGATTGTGAGCACACACAGCATGTTTTAGGGATTTTAAATAAAATCGGGCTTAGTGAAGATTATCTTCAATGCGGCACACATAAACCCTTAATTGATACAATTCAAAACCCCGCACCCATAAACAACAATTGCAGCGGAAAACACGCAATGATGCTTGCAGTGTGCAAACAGCAGGGGTATGACATAAATTCTTATTTAGACCCGAAGAACCCCTTGCAAAAAGAAATTTATAAAAAGCACCTTGAATTGTGCGAGTGCAGCCCCTCTGATATGGTGCTTTCATATGACGGGTGCAATGCGCCAATTTATGCTATGCCTTTAAAAAATTTAGCGCTCGGGTATTTGAATTTATTTTTGGATGAAAAATATAAATTTTTAAAAGACGCTTATTTAAAATGCCCCGATATTATGGGGGGGCAAAACCGCACAGACAGCGTTATTATAAAATCAGGCGGCGGAAAACTTATTGCAAAAGTGGGTGCAGGCGGATTTTTGGCTGTGCTGAATCTGGAGAGCAAAGAAGTATTAATTATAAAAATGACAACAGAGGATTACAAAGCGCGCGAAGTTGCAGCACAAAATATGCTTCTAAAATTAGGCTGGATAAAAGAAAAATTTTTCGACACCGCCATAAAAACATCCTGCGGCATACCTGTGGGCGAATGGGAATTTACCAGCTAATGGGGGGCAGTTTGCCGTATTTTAAAACATAGGCCGTGGGCGAACATGAGGTTTGTGTGCAAACATCTGCGTTACATACAATGTTGTTGCGTATGGCGCAAAGCCCGTTTAGACCTGCATCATTTTCAGCGTAATACGGGTGCACAGTTGTAAATTTTGGGTTATTATAAGCACCTATTCCAATCGGAAAGGTGTCTTTTCCAACCCTGTTAGGCGGTTTTTTACCGTTTATGTCAATAAATATAGATATATCTTTATTGCCGTTATCCGCATGAACCATCATGGTTGTGCCGTCTGAAAATAAATAATGGCAGGCTAAAGAACCTGATTTTTTTGAAACACCTTGCCAGCCTTGACTTTGCGCTGTGCCGTCTAAAAGAGTCGTGTTATCAGGCAGCCAATCTATGTCTGTAAAGCCTTCATTTTGGTATCTTTTTCTTAACACTTTTAATTTCTTCTCAATATCTGTAAAAGCATTTTTACAATCATTGGTGCCATATTTTTCCAAACACACTGCAACATTTTCGCTGCAACCTTCTTCCACCTGCCACTGCTGCACAATATCCGCTATATTTCTGTAATGCTTTTTCACTTTTGAAACAGCTTCTTGCTCAAATGCTTTTTTGGTAATAACGGGAATTGTTAAAGCGGCTACAACACCGATTATTGCTAAAGTTATAAGGACTTCGGCAAGGGTGAAGGCTTTAAGCCCTGCCACTGTGTGCGGGAATGGAACACTCTGTGGCGATTTTTTGGTACTTTTTTCCAAAAAAAGTACGTGTAAAAGTTTTTTAGATCCTGAAACAAGTTCAGGATGACAGGGCGGGTATTCAGCATGACAAATTTTTTTTAAATATGAAGATTCGCGAGCGGTAGTAAAACATGTTTCTCCCATACATTCCCTTTAAAGACATCCGGACTATGTTTTAGTGTACAGCCTTAATTTGAATGTCGAGATTAACACTGTTTTATCATTCTCCCAGGGTTTTAATTCAATTTCAGGCAAAGACATTAAATATCCTTCTTTTGTAATGCCTTTAAAGAAATTTTGAAATTCCAGAAAATTCCCGACAGCGACAATCTTAAGTTCGCAAACGTTATAGCCCGTAATTGCTGCCATAGCAATCGGGTCATCCGCAGGTGTATAATTATATTCAATTGAGCGAATTCTTATGCCTGAAACTTTTGCACGGTTTATAAAAACTTCAAAAAGCGGAGCAAAAGAAGCTTCTGTACTAAATGCCATCTCTTTTGATTCAAAGATTTTCTTGCCTCCTTCAACTTCAACGGAAGGCTCTTGTTCTGCCTGTGCCTTTAAAGCGTCAAGTTTTTGCTGCAAATCTTCTTCCTGTTGTTTTAAATCTCTGTTTGTTTTTAAAGTTTCAAAGCTCTGCATGCCGGCAACTGCACTAAAGTATAAGCCCGCTCCTATTACTATAAGAACCAGTACCCATGTTAAATTTTGTTTTAATAATTGATACATTTCTTGTTTTTTCCTTTTATTGAATTTGTTCTAAGGAAGGCGGTGCTTCAAGATTCCCTTGATCACCTATGTTTAACTGCTGGCCGCCGGGTCCGGGCTGCATACCTCCGGGTGAAGGTTGACCGGTTCCGGGAGCTTGTGTACCCTGATCGCCGCCCTCAGGATTTGTACCGTCACCACCGGGTTGAGCACCCGGAGTTCCTTGGGCAGGAGCCGTCTGAGGTATATCCGTAGCTATTTCAAAAGTATACAATTTAATATCATCACCAATTGTGCTGATATCGTAAGAATCATCAAACATGTTTGTAATTAATTTCAATTTTGTAAGTTTTATTGTTGAATTAGGTGCAATTAATTTCAAATTTTTAAAATACTCATAAATTTCGGGAATTCCGCGTGACATACCTTTAATTGTCAACACGCTTCCGTCTTTGTTGTAATAATAAGTCAGCCAAACATTTTTCGGTATATCTAAAGTTAAAGAGTCATAAAAACTCATAGCCTGCAGGTTTGACGTTACTATTTTATTAATCAGAGAATTAATGCTGACTGTGTTCGGACCTTCAAAAGATTTAATTTCGGTATCAAGCCTTGTAATAGCGTCATTAAGCGAAGTATTTTTTGATTCGAATACTTTGTTTAAAGTTGTAAATCCCAAATAAATTAAAGCAAAAAATATCGCTACGATGCCAGATAATATTAA
>CAYYBA010000045.1:6180-10976 GCA_964470205.1 uncultured Gammaproteobacteria bacterium
TTCTCCGCTTGAAGCTAGGGCATTTAAAGCCAGGGGAAATTTTGAAATTTTATAAGAAGCAGCGCCTATTGCGCTCATTGAAATCAACTTGGCATCTTTATCGGTTATCATAGGCGATGTTTCAAGAATAGGCATTTTTGTAAATTTGTTGCAGTCTAAAGTCTGAACATCCCCCTCAAACGTAATTTGTGTTTTTAAAACTTCCGCGGAAATTTCATCGGATTGGCTCACCAGCAAAAGTTTCCTGGCAGGATAATTTGTTAATACCTGTGCTACCGATACTGCTATTGCCTGGTAAGCTTCTTCATGCGAAAAAGATTTAATTGCAATGGGAACTTCCGTGTAATCAACAAGTTTGTCTCCTACAAGAGAAAACAGCGCGTAGCTGTTTGAACTTACCAGAAGCACGTTCCACGCAAAATCGGGTGTACTCATGTTGGGTTCAATTTCTGCAAAGCTTAAAGCCCGCAAGAAAGCGCCATGCGAACCTTCAATGCCGGAAACGCCGCCGCCCATATCCGTAATTATTTCTTTTATTTTGTCAACAACAGGAGCCTGCAGTGAGGAATAAACAAGATACCTGTTTTCGGTACGGTTTTTAAAGTTAGCGTCAGCCCAGGCTGTTTTAGGCTCAACACGTCTGAAAATGTATGATTCTTCAGCTTTGGACAATAAAGCGGTTTCGATGGCTTCATCCGTAATAATCGGCGATAAACTTATAAACCCGAAATGCACGTTTGGCAAAACCAAATACACATTTGATTTCGTGTCTATGGAAAGTTCTTCATAAATTTCAACAAGAGCAGATTTAAAGGCGTTATAATCGGAAATTTCGCGCGTGCTTATATTGTATTCCAAAGACCTGTGACCGTATTTTTGGACACGAGAAGTTTTCTTGTCGATAATCATGACCTCAAGCCCAATGTTCGGTGTAACCGCTACCCCAATTATTTGTTTGTTTGTACTACTGGCAAAATTAACCATACTTTTTATAAACTACTCTTTAAAATAACAATACAAGTATCCTACTTTTATAATACAATATTTAAATAAAATGTAAAACATTTTAACAAAAATATACACCAAATGTATTAAAAAATCAAAAGGAGCAATATGGAAAAAGAAAGTCAAGCTAATTATATATACGGCAAAAATGCTGTTTTGGAGGCTGTTACGAAAAATCCCAAAAGAATTAACAAAATTTATATTGCTCAAAACATAGGCCTTGACAATCGTCTAAAGCAAATTAAAGAGCTGGCTTACCAAAATTCAATTGTCGTACAGTTTACAAATCTACGCAATAAAAAATTTCCGCAAGATGTACCTACTCAAAATGTTATAGCCGACATCGCACCTGTTGAATATATGGAAATTGAAGATTTTATTGGGGAGATGCAGAGAAAAGAAGGATTCAAGAAGGTTGTTATTTTAGATGGTGTGCAAGACCCGCACAATTTCGGGGCGATTATAAGAACATGCGCATGCGCCGGATACGATGGCGTTATCGTTGCAAGCCACAGGGCTTGCCCTTTAAATGCTACTGTTGAAAAAACATCATCGGGGGCTATCAACCATGTTCATATAATAAAAGTAAGTAGTCTACCTGCTACAATTGATTTTTTGAAGGATAACTCCTTTTGGATAATTGCAACGGATTCAAGATGCAACGATAATTATTTTGACATAGATTATACGGATATGAATTTTGCCCTTATTCTAGGCGCGGAAGGTGACGGTATAACAAAAACATTAATGAACAAAGCAGACTTTAAAATTAAACTCCCCACAAATTTTGAATCGTTAAATGTATCGTCTGCTTGTGCCGTTATAGTCTATGAAACTTTGAGGCAAATTTTGACAAAGGGCCAACTATGATGTAAAGTATTCTAAGGAGACTCGACCATATAAATGAAGATTAAAAATACGGATAATGACATAGAAGAAGATATCCAGGAAGAATTTGAAGAACCTTACGCAGAACCTTCCTTGGAAGACGCTTTAGTCCAAAAAATTAAAATAGATTATAAAAGCGATACTGCAGATGATTCTGTAAGAATTTATCTTCAACAGATAGGTAAAATTCCGCTTTTAAGCTTTCAAGAAGAACTTGAACTTGCAAGGCTTGTAAAAGAGGAAAATAACCAAAGAGCAAAAGAGGCTTTAATTAATGCAAATTTGCGCCTTGTTGTAAGTATTGCAAAAAAGTATATAGGCCGCGGGCTTTCTTTTTTGGATTTAATTCAAGAAGGCAACCTGGGCTTAATGAAAGCTGTTGAAAAATTTAATTATAAAAAAGGCTATAAATTTTCAACTTATGCAACCTGGTGGATACAGCAATCCATCACACGCGGAATTGCCGATAAATCAAGAATAATTCGTTTGCCTGTTCATATGATAGAAAATTTAACAAAAATAAGGCGTGCCACAATTGAACTTGCAACCGAATTAAACCGCACACCAAGCAAAGAAGAGGTGGCATCACGTGTTGGAATTTCAATATCAAAATTAACCCAACTTATCAAAAGCGCACAGGGAACAATCAGCATGGAAACACCTGCAAGCGCTAAGGATGATATGACAAAAGTGTCTGATTTTATTGTGGATGACACGCACATAACGCCGGATGGCAAAGTGGCACAGGATAATTTGTTGGATGATGTCAGAAAAATTTTAAACCAACTAAATCAAAAAGAAAAAGATGTGTTAATTATGCGCTACGGGCTTGACGATAACGGACAGAAAAAAACTTTAGATGAGATAGGTACTCGCTACGGTGTTTCGCGCGAACGTATACGGCAGATTGAAAATCGCGCTATTGCAAAATTGAAAAAACTTTGCAGAAACCACCAAAACTTAAGCGGGAATTTAAAAAATTATATTAACAACATGTAATTTACCAAGAAACTATTTTATTTAAATAATCCAAGTTGTCTTTGGCTACAACCCAGGCGGCACAGCCCCAGCCTGTTCCTTGTTTGCTGCAGCCGCTAAAGGGAAAGATTGTTGCATCTTTTGTCCCGGCAGGAATTACACCGTATTTTGTCATATTAAATATAAAAACATCCTTGCCCCATGTATTAGGTTTTTTATTCCCGTTAATATCAACATAAATGCTCCCGCATGTGTTCATAAGTTCTTTGGATGTACCTGTTTTAAAGTTACAGTCCTTGCCTAATGTTGCTACAAAATAAAAGCTCCCGTCAGCAAGCTTATATCCTGGGCAATAATTGCTAGCGGTAAAAGTATAATCATCACCGTTCAATTGTTTGTAGCCCGAACCAAAGCAATCTGAGCCTATTTCACACTTTTTTAAAATTTTTAAATGTGGTGCAAGGATTTCACCCACAGCAGCACCACCTTCATAAGTTTCGGTGTAAGTGGTCCAGCCCCAATTTTCAATTGGGCCTTCTTTCGCTTGCGCCAAATTAACAGCTTGCGATATTTGTGAATACATTTTCTTAACAGATGTCACAATTTGGCGCTCCTGATAGTTTCGAACAACTACAGGTATTGTAAGCGCTGCCACAACACCTATTATGGCAAGGGTTATAAGAACTTCGGCTAAGGTAAAAGCCCTTTTATTCATTTTACTGCCTCTCTGTTATCGGAATATGCCAATTCATGAACATAAATATAACATATTTGCTTTACAAATACAATATTTTCGCTTTTAACGCAACAAAAATAAATTAAGCAATAATAAAATAATTTTATGTTATAATAAATTTAAAATAAGGAGAAAGTTATGATTAACGCTATCGAAGGTAATTTAACGGTACTGCCTCAGGACAGATTTTGTATTGTTGTATCGCGCTTTAACGAATTTATAAGCTCCAAACTTTTAGAAGGGGCACTTGACGGGCTTATCAGGCATGGGGTTGAAAAATCAAACATAGATGTTGTTTATGTGCCCGGTGCTTTTGAAATACCTCTTGCTGTTCTTAAAGCCGCGCAAAGCAGCAAATACAGCGCAATTATAACTTTGGGTGCTGTTATTAAGGGTGCTACGGCACACTTTGATTATGTGAGCGCCGAATTGTCAAAAGGTATTGCACAAATTAGCCTGACTAGCGAAACTCCCGTTATTTTCGGTGTTTTAACAACAAATAATATTGAGCAGGCAATTGAAAGAGCGGGAACAAAATCGGGCAATAAAGGATATGACAGCGCCCTTAACGCTATTGAAATGGCAAATTTGATGAGGAAAATGTAAACGCGGCGTCAGTTCCAGGGGTAATCATCCTTAATCTGCCAGCCTTGTTTCATAATCAAAGCAGAACAATATTCACCAGTGCTATTTTTATTACAACCATATGAATTTCCGTTTTTTAATTCTTCTATTGATAAATTATTACCATAAGGCATAAATTTTCCATTATCCGCACTATTTTGTGTTCCATGGTAAATCCAATACATAAATATAAATATGTCTTTACCGTAGGTATTAGGTTTTTTTTGACCATTTATATCTATATATACAACTGCATATTTTTGGAGTTCAGCAATAGGTTGATAGTTATAAGATGCAACTCCTATAAGTGTTCCGTCAGTTAAATAAAATCTTGAATTATTCATACTTAAATTACGAGGTGTACGGTCATTTAGATAACTCCACTCAAATTTGCAGGTTGCGATTGTATTATTTTCACAATTTTTAGACACTTTCAAATAAGGTAGCAAATATTTGTTCGCAAATTCAATTGAACCATTTCCCAAACCTCCATCTTCGTAATGCCTTATTTCCCAGCCGGTTATAGGCCCATGCTCTGCTATTGCAAGGTTTGTGGTATTTGCAA
>CAYYBA010000046.1:0-10880 GCA_964470205.1 uncultured Gammaproteobacteria bacterium
TAAGACTGTTTCTTTGTAGTTTTTTACAATTACAGGGATTGTAAGCGCTGCAACAACACCGATTATTGCTAAAGTTATGAGTAATTCTGCCAAGGTAAAGGCATTTTTATATACCGTACTGCTTTTTCCCATAACTATTCTCCATAATTTATGAAATATATTACTTTATTTATATAATATCATGGACTTAATTTTTTTTCAATATAAAGTACGATTTTTATTATGAAAAACGAAGATATCTTAGATGAAATTTCCGCAAATATCCGTGCAGAGCGTGTGCGCAAAAAATACACCCAGCAAAAATTGGCGGAGCTGGTAGGTATAACGCAAAAATACCTTAATATGATAGAAAATTCCAAAGTAAACCCGAGTATTTCAATTGTAATAAAAATCTGCAAAGCCCTAAATGTTGATTTAAATACTATTTGGCACGGCTAGAACCTTGCAAAAATTGTGTATGGAGATATATTTGCGGGCAGTAAAAGCGATAAAAATTATTTAGAAATTAATTCCATGGGTAATCATCCTTAATTTGCCAGCTGTCATTCATTATTAATGCTGCGCAAGCACTTCCTGTAAGGTTTTTATTGCAATGACTATCAAGTATAGTTTGACGAGGTTTTCCGAATCCGGGAGGAAAAAATCTACCCGAACTTAGATAATATTTGAATTCAAAAGCATCTTTTCCCCAAGTGTTTGGAGGTTTTTGTCCGTTTATATCAACATATAAATTAGCGCCTCCACCCGGAAATGAAGTACTTTCTTTTTCGTAAGATTGGACAAGAATAAACGTTCCGTCAGTTAAAAAAAATCTCGCCGCTTGAGAGCCAATAATCGTTCTTGTCCCATCATTTAAATTCGCAACCGTAAAAGCGCAACCACCTGTATTAATATTCCCGCAATTTTTTGATAATCTTAAATATGGGATAAGATATTTATCTGTAAAATTAACAGAGCCCTTTCCTGTTCCGCCTTCATTATAATTTTGCACTTCCCAGGTTCCAATTGGTCCATATTCGGCTATTGCAAGGTTTGTGGTATTTGTAAGAGTGCTATAAGCTTTTTTTAATTGTGTTACAGTTTGCGTTTTTTGATAATTTCGCACAACCGAAGGAATTGTAAGCGCTGCAACAACGCCTATTATGGCAAGGGTTATAAGAACTTCTGCCAAAGTAAAACTATTTAAATTTCTTCTCATGTACGCTCTTTCGGCAAAATTTGACATACTTAAAACCTTGCAAAAATTGTATCAATGTTGCGCAGATATTTTTCTTCGCTGAAACATTCTTCAATTTCATCAGTGCTAAGGTGGGCCGACATTTTTTCTTTAAAGTTTGAGCCGTTCTCAAACGCTTCAAGTGCTTCTTTTTGCACAATTGCATAGGCATCTTCGCGCGTCATACCTTTTGATATGAGCTTTAGCATGCAGCTTTGCGAAAACACAATGCCGCCATATTTATGAGCGTTTGCCGCCATATTTTTTTCTTTAACAACAAGGTTTTTTACCACATTATTAAAGCGCTTAAGCATAAAATCCATAAGAATATTGGAATCGGGGAAGATAATACGCTCGGCGGAAGAATGTGAAATATCTCTCTCATGCCAGAGCGCGATATTTTCAAGCGCTGCAAGGGAATTTGCCCTTACAACTCTTGCAAGCCCGCACAAATTTTCGCTTGCAATGGGGTTTTTCTTGTGGGGCATTGCGGATGAACCCTTTTGGCCTTTTTTAAAGCCTTCTTCAACTTCGCACACTTCCCAACGCTGAAGGTGGCGAATTTCAACGGCACAATTTTCAATAACACTTGCCACAAGAGCAAGGGCTGACATATAATTTGCGTGCCTGTCGCGCGCTATTATCTGGGTTGAAATTTTAGCAGGCTTAAGCCCCAAAATTTCGCAGGCAATTTTTTCAACTTCAGGGTCAACATTTGAATAAGTACCTACAGGGCCTGAAATTTGCCCTACGAGGATTTCATCAAGTGCTAATGCAAAGCGTTTTTTGGCGCGCTCAAACATATCAACCCAGTTTAAAAGCTTAAAACCGAAGGTAATAATTTCTGCCCCTATACCATGCGAGCGGCCAATGCAAAGGGTATATTTGTGTTTTTGCGCCAAGGCTTTCACGGAATTTATAACTTCATCTAAATCATCCAAAATTAATTTTGCCGCATCTTTAATTTGAAGCGCAAAGGCTGTGTCTATAACATCAGAACTTGTAAGCCCCATATGGATATAGCCCGAATTTTCGGGTCCCACAAATTCATTGACACTTGTTAAAAACGCAATCATATCATGGTTTGTGGTGCGCTCAATTTCATCAATTTTATCAATATTAAAATTAGCGGTTTTTTTAATGTGCTCAAGCGCATGCAGGGGAATTTTGCCAAGCTTATAATACGCTTCGCAAACTGCAATTTCAACTTTAAGATAATAGTTAAATTTGCTCTCTAATTCCCAAATTTTTGCGGCGATGTCATGCGAATATCTTTCAATCATAAAACGATTATAGCATAAAAAAATTTACTGATTTTTTGTTTGTTTTTTAAATATTATTTTATAACCCAAAGCCTCAATAAGCTCCTGCGCTTCATTATATTTCATTGTATTACAGCGTATTTTTTTAGCAAGGCTGTCCGGCGTCATTTTTTTGCCTGTTTTTTCTTCATAAATTTTTGCCGCTTCTTTAATTAAAATATTTTCTTCTATAAATAATTTTTTAATATCTTTTTGGATGCTCATAATCTTATTTTATATTTTAAAAGCCAAAATTTGACTTTTAAAATAATAATTGTTATAATAAAAGCAATAAAAAGATTATTTATTACCAATCAAGATTAAATATCTTAATAATAAGAGGTATAGAATTGGAAAAAACAGGTTTTACCTTGGCGGAAGTACTTATAACATTAGCCATAATTGGTGTTGTTGCAGCACTCACAATTCCAACCGTTATAAGAAGTTACCAAAAGAAACAATATGCCGTTGCAATGAAAAAAGCCTATTCCAATTTAAGCCGTGTACATAACCAAATTTTGCTTGAAAACGGAGGATATGACCCGATTTATGACCTTAGCGGGTATGATGGTGTAACTATACAAAAATATTGCAATGAAAATTGGGTGCCAAAATTAAAAGTTATTAAAAAATGCAAAGATGCAATAGATTGCGGGTATCCAAGCAACACTCCGTTTAAACAATTGAACAAGTGGCGTACGCCGACATCTTACCAGACAATACTGAATGACAGCGGCAGATGCTCTTACGCTTTAGCAGATGGTTCCCTATTGATTATCAATTCCTACGATGCTTCAAGCGGCGGCAGCGTTGTTTATTCTATTGACACAAACGGTGCGAAAGCTCCGAATATTCTTGGAGTGGATTTGTTTGATTTTGTGCTTCACTCAAAACGAGATCCAACAATAAAACCAAGGGCTTATAACCTAAGCTGCCCGATTGGCAATTATTGCGACCCGGCCGGTAGTGCAATTGACGGCGGCGGTGCTTTTTGCGCTGCACGTATTTTAAAATGCGACGGTGGCGAAATTAAATACGATTGGTAGCAAAAAAAATTATTTACATGTTTTCAACAACCAGTTAGGTTATTCCACATTCCTTAATAAAAATTTACAAGATATTGTAAATAATTATAAAAACATGGCCAAAAAGGCTATTCAAAAAACTATAACTGTGATATAATATATGAGTGCTAAAAAAGCTACAAAAGGGGGTCAACATGTCGGCTTTAGTGGAAAAGTTTAAGGTGAAAACTGTCAAATCAAAATTTGAAGATGAGTTCCATCATTATTTGAGGAAACAGTGCTTGAAAACGACCTTTAACGGCGTTGAACTTGAAACATTTAGCTGGTACAAAAAAATGTTGGGTTTGATGTAAGTTAGGAACAAAATGGTTTTAAAAAAGAGGCCGAATTATCTGGCCTCTTTTTTAGTGCAAAATTCTTCACCAGGGGTAATCATCTGAAATCTTCCACCCGTCTTTCATAATTAAAGCCGCGCAGTAATACCCCCGCATTTGTTTGTTACAGTTATAAATATGGCCTGTAGACATTAAACCCCCTCGCGTTGTAAGCCCGTCGCCATCTCCTGCGGGCCCAAATTTTCCTTGGGACTGTCCCCATCTTGACCCGATATAGTACATAAAATAAAATATGTCTTTGCCCCATCTGTTAGGCTCCCTCTGACCGTTTATGTCAATAAAAACATTTGCATAAGAAGTATTTGGAGTTTCTGGTTCGCCATATACAGCAGCAACAGCTATAAAAGTTCCGTCCTTTAAGAAAAATTTATAATAATTTGAAGTATTCTTATCTTCATTATTTAAGCCGATATATTTAAATTTGCAATCTTCACTTGTAGAAAACCCGCAAACTTTTGCAACTTGAAGATAAGGAATTAAGTAAGTATTTGCAAAATCCGCATATCTTATTTCTCCTGCTACGTCTTTAATTTCCCAGGTTTTAATCGGTCCTTCATTTGCGATTGCAAGGTTTGTGGTATTTGCAAGCGCTGAATAGACCTTTTTTAATTGGGTTACGGTTTGAGTTTTTCGATAGTTTTGCACAACCGCAGGGATTGTGAGCGCTGCCACAACACCTATTATTGCAAGGGTTATAAGAACTTCGGCTAATGTAAAACCTTTTTTCATATAAATATCTTTTCCGTAATTCACAATTTGATTATACACTATTTTTAAAAAACCGCAAGGTATCAAAAAAAGCGGGAGATTAACTGCCCGCTTTATGTTTTATTTTTCTTTTTAAACACAATTTCATCGTCTTTTGCGTCAATTAAGATTGTGTCCCCGTCTTTAAATTTTCCCTGCAAAAGTTCTTTTGAAAGAGGGTTTTCAATCATTTTTGAAATAACGCGCTTAAGGGGGCGAGCGCCATAAACAGGGTTAAACCCTGAAATTGCAAGCCTTTCTCTGGCGTCATCCGTTATTTCAAGTTCAATTTTTCTCTCTGCCAAAAGTTCTTTTAAATATTTAATTGAAATATCAACAATTTGCGCTAAATCGCTCATTTTTAGAGCGTCAAAGAAAACTGTTTCATCAAGCCTGTTTAAAAATTCCGGCCTAAAAGCCTGACGCAGCCTTTCTAGGACCTGTTCTTTTGTTTGTTCGTTAATATTGCCCCCTGACTTTAAAGTGTTTTCAAGAATAATGTCAGAACCTATATTTGATGTTAAAATTATAATCGTATTTTTAAAATCCACTGTTCTGCCTTTAGAATCAGTCAATCTGCCGTCATCAAATATCTGAAGCATTATGTTAAAAACATCCGGGTGCGCTTTTTCAATTTCATCAAAAAGCACAACGGAATAGGGTTTTCTGCGCACTTTTTCGGTCAGCTGTCCGCCTTCATCATGGCCTATATAGCCCGGGGGTGCACCTATAAGCCTTGAAACAGAATGCTTTTCCATATACTCTGTCATATCAATACGAATTAAGCTGTCTTCGTCCATAAACATATATTCTGCAAGGGTTTTGGCAAGTTCTGTTTTGCCCACACCCGTAGGACCAAGGAATAAGAATGCGCCAATCGGACGCTTGGGATTTTTAAGCCCGCTTCTGGCGCGGCGAATAGCGTCACATACAACAGTTACCGCCTCATCTTGCCCTATTACGCGCTTGTGCAGTATGTTTTCCATTTCAATTAATTTTTTAGCTTCGCTCTCAACAAGTTTTTGAACGGGCACACCTGTCCATTTTGAAACAACTTCCGCTATATCTTCTTCTGTTATTTCTTCTTTTAAAAGTGTCGGCTTCTTGTTTTTGTCATCATTATTTTCGGCTCTCTCAAGCTGTTTTTGAAGTTCGGGCAACCTGCCGTACTTTAATTGTGCCGCAAGCTCAAGGTTGGCAGACCTTTCAGCGTTTTCAATTTCAAGGCGCGTTTTTTCGATTTCAGATTTTATATCGGCTTCACCTTTAATGGACTGCTTTTCTTGCCTCCACTGCTCTTCTAAAGCCGCAGCACGTTTTGTAATATCATCTAAAATTTTTTCTGTTTTATGTATTTTATCCTGGTTTTTTTGGTCATTTTCACTTTTAAGCGCTTCAAGCTCTATTTTTAACTGAAGTTTTTGGCGCTCCAATTTATCAAGTTCTTCGGGCATTGAATCAATTTCAATTCTAACGGAAGATGCCGCTTCATCAATTAAATCTATGGCTTTATCAGGTAAAAACCTGTCTGTAATGTATCTGTCCGAAAGCCTTGCTGCCGCAACAAGTGCCGAATCTTTAATTCTGACGCCATGGTGTACTTCATATCTGTCTTTTAAGCCTCTTAAAATTGAAATTGTATCTTCAACAGAAGGTTCATCTACCAAGACCGGCTGAAAACGACGTTCCAACGCAGGGTCTTTTTCAATATATTTACGGTATTCATTAACAGTTGTAGCACCTATTGTTTTTATTTGTCCGCGCGCAAGCATAGGTTTTAGAAGGTTGCCCGCATCAGTTGAGCCTTCCGCTGCACCTGCGCCCACCACTGTGTGAAGTTCATCTATAAACATAATAATAGAGCCTTCGGATTTCTCAACTTCGTTCAAAACCTTCTTGAGGCGCTCTTCAAATTCGCCCCTAAACTTTGCACCCGCCACAAGTGCACCCATATCAAGTGAAATGAGTTTGGTATCTTTTAAGCTCTCGGGCACATCAGTGCGTATTATGCGCTGTGCAAGCCCTTCAACGATGGCGGTTTTACCCACCCCGGCTTCCCCTATCAAAACAGGGTTATTTTTGGTACGTCTGTTCAAAACCTGTATTATGCGGCGCACTTCTTCATCACGCCCTATTACGGGGTCCAATTTTCCCTCGCGCGCTAAAGCCGTTAAATCTGTTGAAAATTTTTCCATTACATTATAATCTTCATCGGAATTTTGGTTTTCCACTTTTTTATCTCCTCTTATTTTTTTCATACTATCAAGGATTTTCTCCTTTGTAATTGAATATTTGGACAGTATCTTTTCTAAATAGTTGAGTTCCGCTAAAGCGAGCAAAATATGTTCAAGGGTAATATATTTATCTTTCAATTTTTTGGATTCTTCTTCGGCAGCATCAAAAAGCTTGGCTGAATTTTGAGATAAATAAGGCTGGCTGATATCCCCCGTTATTTTAGGAAGCTCGTTAACAGAATTTTGTACATCGTTTTGAAAAACGGGTGTGTTTAAATTCAGTGCTTTGAGCAAATTCTGGCATACATCATCAGAACATTTTGCAAAAGCAAGCATAATATGCTGCGGCTCCACAAAAGAATTTTTATTTTCCACTGTAAGCCTTTGTGCTTCTATAACAATTTTTTGTACTGTATTTGTTAATTTTTCAAAATCAAACATGGGCAAATCCTTTTTATAACACTATTACTTTTATTATATATAAGGATTTGCAAAAACTAATCAAAATTAATGATAAATTAAGATTTTAAATAATTATATTAATACCGTCCGTTTGATGTTTTTTGGCACTAAAATAATTTCTCAAAGTTGCAATACACAGTGCAATTGCTGAACCGACCGCTATATAATAAAACGCGGGCCTGCTTCTTTTCGCATAGGCTACAGCACTTTCTTGCAAAAATTCGCCTTTTTCAATCCCCTTTAAGTCAATTCTTTCCATAAATTCGTTTATTTGATTTCTGGCTGCATCCGGCAAAAGTTTTAATCTTTCATCAAACCCTTTTCTGTTTTCAACTGTTTTTAAAATATTTGTTTTATTTGCACCGAAAAATGAAGTTGCTTCAGCCGAAACACTTTCGCTTCCGTCTTTTATGGCTTTATCTATGGCGTTATATTCATCCAGCCTTGCTCTATACATTGCCCCTTGCTTTTTAATAATAAAGGAATTGCCAAGCGCTTCTTTTTGTTCGCAGGTTTGCAGAGGCATTGCATATTTAAGAGCATAACCGGTAAGACCGCCTGCTGCAGCAGCTTTTGCATAGCTTGTATTTTCATTATTATCATTTTTTACTGAAATTACCTTCATCTACACAACCATACACTGGTGTTGGGGAACACCGCATGTTACCTCGCTAATTTATATACAAAACTACAAGATTTTAGCACGTAAAACTACAAATGTCAAGTTACATGAAAAAAATAGTAAAGAAAAGTTATAATATCTAATACCATCAGCCATCTAATCTTATATTTACAAATCTGTCCATATCTGAAAAAAGCCCTGCATCATGGTTATCTTTACCGCCTAAACTCATAAGATTAAGTTTTTTCATTAAAGCATTTGCACTTCTGATTTCATCTAAACTGATACTATGGTCTCTGTCGACCGATAAACCGTATCCCTGGTGGTAATTTTCTGCGGTTTTTATAACACAGTTAGATTTTGCAACCAAATTTCTTATATAAGTTTGAGGATCTGCAAGATTTCTATACAAAAATCCCGGATGTGCAAAACCTAAAACACCGTTTTCCCTGCTGGCAAGGCCTATAACATCTTCAGGAAGATTTTCTGAAATACTTTGAGCTGAATCGCCCAAAACCCTCGGGAAACAGAATTCTCTGCATATATCACCTGCAGCAGGATTTCTGGGGGCACTTACTATCATCGGGTCAACTTCTCTTGTTGCAAGCCAATTTTCAAAATTATCAAGACTTTTAATGTTTCTATCCGGTTGAAAATCGCTCATTAGTTTTTGATACAATACCTCGGGGTCTAAACCCCTTTCTTTTGCTAATTGGGTAATCCTGTGTTTAATATTTGCATAGTTGTAAACGCGCCAATGCAGATTATAAGCAAATTCTTCCCCTCCAGGTTTAAGAAAATGCCCTGTCATCTCATCAAAAGAAAATTTTGCATCCCCTACTCCCTGGTTCAATCTTTCAATAGTGCCTAAAATCATTCTATGCCTTTTTGAGCGCAGAGACGCTATATAATCATTTAAACCTTTTGAATAAGGATTAATGCAGTGCATTAAAAATTCTGCTCCCTCTGTATTTTTATCAAACCCTGTAGGATGAACAAAACTTAATTCCACACCCGGGACAAAGCGCATATTTTCAAATCTTTTGGGATTTTGTGCTATTATTTCAAGCGCTTCTTTAACGCCTTCAACACCGTCATGATCTGTTATTGAGAATATAAATTTCTCGCCCGTTTTCGCATGCAATCTGTCACCATACGCGGCAGCTTCTTCCATTATATCCGCAACAGTGCCTAAACCGTCCGAAAATAGAGTATGAGAATGTAAATCGGCTTTAAGAAGGCAATTATCTACAGCCTCTTTTGAAACATAGTAATCTTGCGGTTTTAATTTTGAAAGGATACTAAAGAATTCATTTCTTTTTACAACACAGCTTAAATCTTCCGGGGCTATGTTCTTTTTTAAAGCAACAGACATATCACGCACAATATCTGCAATATAGCCTAAATCCCTTGTCTTTGTGGAACGATTTTTTATCATTTTAAAAGCAACAACACCTCCGGCTAAAAGTGCAGCCGCACCAAGACCTAGCAAAGTCTTTTTCTTGTTGTTCCTCTCAACAATTAAATCCTCATTGCAATTTTGCGGCGCTTCCATCCTTTGCACACCGTTATTCTGGAAATTATTTCTAAAACTAACCTGTCTAACAGGGTTTATCTGCATTTTACCAACCTTTAGACTATTTTACGCATCCAACACTGCGTTTTAAAGAATAAGTCTTATCCTAAAAATTTTCTGTCTTTCTTCCTTTTTTAAGAAAATTTCTGCCTTTACACCTAATAAGACTTAATTTATTTTATTTTTTTCAAAAAGTCAAGTCCACCTTACCTAAGTCTTTTGTGGTTTTTGTGGGTTTTGTGTATTGCTCGACTGGATATAATCGGTGTGCAATTTTTGCTGTTCCTTTTTCTTTTTGGACTTTTCCAAAATCATGCCTGTTACAGGCACAAGGAGTACCGGGACTGCAAAACGCACCACAAGCGAGAATATTGAAAGTGATTTAAGCTTATTCAAACCTCTTTGATATTTTGCGACTTTTTCTAAATCATAAACACCTTTTGAATCTTTAATAAGATTCTTGTAGGCCAAATTAATTTTATCAACAAAAGGATCGGTGGCAACGTCAATCATAAATGCTGCGACACTTGAAACGCCTGTAACCAAAGCCGTGTTTAACATCAGGGAAGGCTTTCTTTCTTTTTCGATTTTTTTAGATTTTGCTATATCCTGTAAATTAAAAAGAGTTAAAACAATTGAAGCAAAATCGCCCAGTCTTGCATAAGGGTGCTTGCCCAAATGTTCCATGCTTTTAGCCATTTTATCGGCAATTTTTGTATTCGAAAACTTGCCTATTGCATGCGCCAAGCCTTCTGTTAAAGAAGCATTGCCGTTAGCGTCAGTGAAAGCTTTTACCAGTTTAGAAGGATTAGCCCCTTTAAACGAAGGTGTATTGTTGCAATTTAAATTATTTAAGCGCAGAGGTGTAATCATTTTTGACCTCCCCTGCTTACGGGTTGTTTATCTTCTTTTTTGTTATTTCTTCTGTTTAAAATATCCCCTAAATTAATTCTTTCTTTTTTGTCGCTCTTATCTTTATCAGGAAACATAAGTTTTAAAATAAACGGGGTGCTTCCTATTGTTACTGCAGATTTAATAGGAGATACAAGAACATCTGCACCTTTATTGAAAATTGTCCTATAGTTATCTCTGAATTTTGAATTTTCCATGTATTTTGCTTCATCCGTTAAGTTTTGGGTTTTTATAAGTTTTTCAACAAGGTCCGGAGATTTTTTAATGTATTTGGCGGGATTATCCAGTATTTTTTTGGTTGCGTTTGATAAAGGCTCAAAGAAAAGCATGGCAAGTGCAAAACCTATAATCCCGGATACAACGTTTTTGGCTGCAAGCATTTTTTTTTCT
>CAYYBA010000047.1:0-2692 GCA_964470205.1 uncultured Gammaproteobacteria bacterium
TAATGCCATTATTTAATACTTTATTTTACATTTAAAGCACATATGTGTCAATATATAATAATTTGATTTTTGACAGATGCTGAAATAAATTCAGCATGACTTAAAAGCTTAAAAATCAAGAGGAGTGGAGTGTAAGCTGCGGGAGCGGACAAATTTGTGAAACAAATTTGACAGGAGCCAAAGAGTATTTTCACCAGGGGTAGCCGTCTTTTATTTCCCACCCGTCGAGCGCAAGCTTTGCGGCACAGCAATACCCTGATTGTGTTTTTGAACAATTGTTATTTATATAAGAAGCACTGCCTGAGTAACAATACGGCAAAATTCCTTTATCGGTTCTGGTAAAATAAAATAAATCTTTTCCGCATTGATTGGGTCCACGCGCACCGTTTAAATCAATAAAGATGTTGTTATTAACAATAACATTTCCCGAACCTCCGCTTATTGTAAAAATCACAAAAAGCACACCGTCCCCTGTTAAAAACGTTGTCCTTGCATCTGTTGCAACAACCGCTGTACCCGTGTCTTCGCCTCTGGCATTCTTCCAGGGCGCAGAACTTTTATATCCGCAATCAGAATAGCTTGTGCATACTTTTGCTACTTTTAAATAAGGCCTCCAGTATCTGCTGAAATATTCTGCTGTTCCTATATCAGCCGCTTTGTCCCATGTCTGATACATACCGTTTAGCGCCTGAGAATTGTTATATGCCTGGTTTATTGTTGACCATGCTTTTCTTAATTTGCTTATAGTTTGTGTTTTTTGATAATTCTTTACAACCGAAGGAATTGTAAGTGCCGCCACAATGCCGATTACAGCAAGAGTAATTAAGACTTCTGATAGCGTAAAACCCTTTTTCACTTATCCCCCTTTATTAAGATATTTTATAATCCATTACCCTTATTTAATACTTAAGTATCATATATGATACTTATTTTACATTTAAAGCACATATGTGTCAATATATAATAATTAAAGCGGCAGGTTAGAATGCACATTAGAGAAGAAATTAAAATACTTTTTTTAAAAGAAAAGACTAATATAACCGAAATGGCAAAAATTATGTCTGAAATAAGCGGCGAACATTACACCATGCGAAGTTTAGCCGCCAAGCTCAAGCGCGGCACTTTGCGTGTGGATGAATACAAACTTATAGCAAAAATTCTCGGCTATGAAGTTATTATGCGAAAAACGCCGTAGCTTTAATATTTACCGATGCGATTTTTTTCTTGCACTACTTCAAATTTTAAAGCCGTAAGAGCGTTGTCAAAAAGCGGTTTTAAATCTTGCATGCTAAAAATATCATGTCTTGTATAATCAATGTAAGTTTCCAACAGTTTAATGCTGTCTTCCCTGCTGACATCTTGAGTTTTTGTTGCTAGATTAAGGGCTGTTTCAACCATATAACGTTTTGTTTTTTCTTCACCTGTAAGCTCACTGGCTTGGTCTCCTCCGCCGTTTTTTGCCAGAAGCATTTTAACCCTTGTATCATTATTTGGCGCTCCCTCAAGCAAGGCTTTTGTTTCTTCAAAACTTTTTGCATAGTGTAAGGCTGTATTTTTGTTTTCGCCCACTGCTAAGAGCATTTTGGTTTTTAACTGGTCAGATACTTCCTTATCGCTTAAGATTTTTTTTATTTCTTCAGCGGATGCACCCATTATTTTTATTTTACCCCATGTTCCTTGCGGTGTGAGATATTCACCTAATTTCGGACAGTTTAAAAATTCCTGGCTGATTTGCGCCATTCCAAAAGACGGGGCGTTTGAACATTTTGGTTTTGTGCAATTTACGGGGTTAAAATTTGCGCTCCTAAAAGCTGAAACAGGGGCTATAAACATAAAAAATCCTTTCTTGCCAATTTATATGTTTATTTAAACCCTCAAAATTTTTTTATTTGCCATTTTTATTATGATAAATTTTATTCTAATTTTGCTGCTGCCATCTGTATGTTTTCACTTATTGTAAGCGCATTTGAAATTTCAATACCGCCCCTTTGCGCGGGTGTATTTGTGATTTTACCCTCAACATACATCACGCTTGAACCGCCGCCGTCAAAATTCATAGCATCTGTACAGCCAAGCCCGTACATAAATTGTGCCAATTGCCCCAATGTCATTCCGACCGATGTTTGCTCGCGCCCGTCAACAGTTACTAAAATTAATTCGCCACCTGCCGTGTAACCTACGGCACTTCTGGGGTTTTTGCCCGTAATTGAGTTGAGTTTTTGTTCTGCAACATCAATAAAAATTTTGCCGTTTTTCACAAGGTAGGGTCCTCCGCTTACAATGTGATTTACATTTTCAAAATCTTGCGGCAGTTTTATGTTTAAAATTAAATTTTTTTCATTTAAAATTTGTGCAATTTTGTCTGTAGGAGCGCTTATAACATAGCCGTCTTTGGGTATTTCAACGCTGTTTATATCTACTGCCGTTATTTTGCCTTTTCTGACAACGGCATTAATCCCGTATTTTGGTGCTTGCGGTGAATATTGCCCCCAATCGGGAGTGTAAATTAAAGTGTATGTGCTCAGCATTCTTGGCTGGTTAATGTTATCGATTTTTAAAGCCGTATTTTCATTTTGAATTGTTATATCTAAATTTATTCTGCCTATTACAAATTTTGTGCCCTCTTCGTTTTGCACTACTCCAAAACCGACGCGGTTATAAACAGGGCCTGTGAGGATTTTGTTATCTATCA
>CAYYBA010000047.1:2702-10770 GCA_964470205.1 uncultured Gammaproteobacteria bacterium
CTCCCGTCTGCGGTTTGAAAAAACCGCCGTTCACTGCAACAAGGGCATTTTCCTTTTGCGCTATTTTTCCTATCTGTGCTTTTGAATTTAGCGTACTGCCTGCAATTTGCGGTTTTATTACAAGGTTATTGTTAATATTCGGATTGATTTCAACAACATTAATTTTAACAGGATTTTTGTCTATATATTTTACAAGTTTTATGTGCGCAACTCCGTCTGCCGGGAAAGTAACTGCAGCGCTGCCGTATTTTTTTCTTATCTTTTTTCTCCAAAGAATTGCTGCGTCTTGTGTGTCAATATCGGGAATTACAGGTGTCGGAGTGATATATGCTAAATCATTTAACTCCTTAGCAAAAATCGGGTGGTTCTGACTTATAGCCATGAAACAACCCGATGTTATAGAAATACCTATTAATGCTAATACGAAGGCCTTGTGGGGCGACGGTCTGGGGGGAACTTTGCGCTTTATTGCCCCTATAGTCGCACTCAAGCTTAAAATATGGGGAAATGTGCCCGTATTTAACACTTTTTGCTCCGTATCGCTTAATGTGAACTTTTGTTATGGTCTTCTACTACTATTGTAACATATATTTACATTTTTGTCAAGAGGGGAGCTGAACTAAAACCTTAGTGCGATGCACTTAGGTTTTAGGAAGCGACCGAAGGTGTGTGAGAATGCGGCAGCCGGTGCCCTCTCCGAGGACCCAGCTTTGTACGGCTCATAAATTCGCCTACAAGCAGGTGCAAGGACTCCGTTGAAAAGCTGCCGGGGGCAGGTTTTAAATGGAGGCTTGATTTTTAACAGATGCTGAAACAAGTTCAGCATGACACATCGCTTGAAAATCAAGAGCAAAAGTCCCTAATTCCAAGGGTAATCATCCGAAATTTTCCACCCGTCTCTCATAATTAATCCCGAACATCTGCCTCCTCCACCATTAATGGCTGCAGGATTACAACCATCGGAATTTGTTCCGAGCATAGATTCTCTTGAGTTGGTGTAATAAGAAGATGCACCTAGCGTAACTTTGTCTTTGGAGGTTGCATAAATATTTATTGTAAACATATCTCTTCCTGCTTTATTGGGACCTTTTTTGCCGTTTATATCTATTGCCATAGGGCGCCAACCTGGTAATGGAGTATATGTATCACCAATAAAAAGAAACATGCCATCCGTAAGCCCTATTTTTCTTGTGCCACTGCAGCAAACAGCCCAAGTGCACCGTGTTTTTCCGTCAAGAGCGGTGTATGTTGTTGAGGGTGTTGATAAACCGTAATCATATGATACTTTTAAATATTTTTTAAGATAGGTTTCATAAAAAGTATTTGCATTAACGGAATAATCCCATTGGTCCTTAGAGGCATTTTCAAGTTCTGAGTTCGCAACTGCTTGATTCATAATGGTGTATGCTTTTTTAAGCCTTATTACAGTTTCTTGTTTTTGATAATTTCTTACAACTGCAGGAATTGTAAGGGCTGCCACAACTCCAATGATTGCAAGAGTTATAAGAACTTCCGCAAGGGTGAAGCCCGAATAACTTGAAGTTCTCTCTTGTACTAATTTTAACATAATTAAAAAACTATTATTACTAAATATACACAAATATAGCATTCAACTAAAATATTGTCAATAAATATACATTATTATGTGGAAAGTTTAGGTAAAATTATGAAAAAGAATTTATTTTCAATTGGTAACGGGTGGGCTTTATATCTAAGTTCAAGTTTAATAAAGCTTATAGGAGTTGACCCTAAACTTTCACATATCCTCTTCACGCTTGAAAATAAGGAGTTGGAAGTAAAAGAAGTGGATATCAGCGATTTTAAAAATCCTGACAAATTTTTAATAAGAAAACTTACAAAAAGCGGAAACGGTTTTGCGCTCTATATCCCAAACTCTATTCTGGAGCTTCTTGAAATTAACCCCGAAATTGACCAGGTTGAACTGAATGTTGATAAAAACATATTGAAATTGAAAAAAGCACTTTAATCTTTAATTTCGTAATTGTGTTTGAAATTTTTCAAAAATTCACCCAACGGTATTTCTAAAAATTATGCTTAATTTAACAAGTGTACTAAATTTTAAATCTACAAGCCCGTTTTCAATACGGCTTAAAGTAGCAGATGTTATACCGCCTTTTTCAAAAGCAAAGGCATTTAAAGACTTAGACCTTTCCAAGCGAAGTTTCTTCACATATTTACCAAATTTCTTAAGTAATTTATTATCTTCTTGTTGCATATATGTAATAGTAGTGGTAGAATAAAGATAAATCATTACATAAGTGTAACGAAGGGATACTTTTATGAAGCTGGAAAAAGGTTTTACCTTGGCGGAAGTTTTAATAACCCTTGCAATCATTGGAGTTGTGGCAGCCCTTACAATTCCTGCAGTTGTTAAAAATTATCAAAAACAGCAAATGGAAGTGAAACTTAATAAAGTTTATACCACTTTGAATATGGCAATAAATAGAGCAATAGCAGATTATGGCGACCCTCTTACCTGGGATTGGAATGAACACTATGATTCCGGCATAACCAATATTCAATGGGCCCAAAAATATATGTATCCCTATTTAAAGGGCAAAAAAGTGGCTCAAAGGAGGCTGATTAGTGCAAAAACGCTTGATAATACAGAACAGTCTACATGGTCAGGAGATTATTATTTGCAAGATGGCACTTCTTTGGTGTTTCGCGGCGGCGGATCTGAATGGAGCGAAGACCCGTGGGTTTGGATAACAATTGATTTAAACGGAGATAAAAAGCCTAATATTTTTGGAAGAGATATTTTTAACTTATTCTTCTACGCAAAAAAGAGATTTCATTCTGCAATCTGGGTATCTTTGCACCTTGATTTTGCAACGGCAATGAAGAGTGGCGGACGCTCATCTGTAATTAATACTTGCAGAACAAATTCGATAGCAACTTATTGCGTTGATTTAATTATGCTAAACGGCTGGCATGTTCCTGAAGATTACCCTTGGCAATAACTTCCTGCACCCGTTGCCATAACACAAATTTTCATATAAAATACCCTTATGGCAAAAAAAATTATTGTAATTTCAGGCAAACAATATTCGGGCAAAGACACGGTTGCAAAAATTTTGCTCTCACACCTGCCTTCTTTTACCCGCATAGGCATTGGCGATGCTATTAAACTTGAATACGGGAAGGCGCACGATTTGACATTTGATGAAATTGAAAAAGAAAAGCACCTTTATCGCACGGGTTTAATTGAACTTGGCAACTGGGGGCGGGCAAAAGACCCTGATTATTGGCTTAAAAAACTTATTGAATTTGAAGGTAACATTATTGTGCCAGATATAAGGGTGGAACATGAAGCCAATATGTTTAAAGCGCACGGGGCTTACCTTTTGCGCGTTGATGCCACATATAAGGCGCGTTCATCCCGCGGCACAATTACAAATGCCAATGACAACACGGAAGTTGCCCTTGATAATTACAGCGGCTGGAATTACACAATTGATAACAGCAAAGACTATGCAGCGCTTGAAATTGCCGCAGAGCCTTTAATTGAAGATATAAAACGGTATTTTAATCTACGCCCATGACCAAACTTGAAACTGGTCAATCATCCATTGCGCGTCTTTTTGCATTTCTTCAAGTTCATTTTGAACATTGCTTTCATACAAATGGTTCAAGATTGTTTCAGGCGGCATTTGCCCCAGTTCAATCATTAAATTTTCTTGTCCGAAAATGTCTTTTTCCTGCATTAGTATGCTCCTATCATCCTATATATTTTTTTACGGGCGAAAGGGCACATATCTTTAGAAAATGTGACAAAAGTTTACAATTTTATTAAATTCTCCAAATACATCAAGTTATTTTCTTCAACCCAAATTTGAGTGGCATCCTCAAAATATTCTTTTAAAGTTTCTTTCTTGCAAATTGCAAAGCGCACATCGCATAAATTTATTTTCTCAAGCCTTTCAATATAAAACTCTTTTCCTCCGCAATTCGGGCAAAAATTGGTTGCAGGCGTTATTATCTGGTTTTTCATTTTTGCCTCGCGCTTAATTTCGCAGTGCTTGCAGCGCACAATATAAAAATATTTTTTTAAATATTCTCCGCAATCAGGGCAATAGCCTTCATTTGTGTCAATTATAGCGTGCATGTGAGCACATTTGTTATTTAACTTATATTTAACAATATATTCTATAAAATCAAACATATCTTTATTTATAATGTTTTTTAATAAAAAGTCATACTTCCTTGACTTCAAGTTTTGCTTAAAATATAATCATGATTATGAGAGATAAGATATTTAAAAATTTAAAGAATAAAAGGTAAGAAAGGCTATTTGCCTTTCTTTTTTTATGAGGGTAAAAATTGAAAAAATTACTTGAAGGAGAAGTTACAAATATACAACAAGAATGCAAGGGCACATACAGGCTTGAATTTAGGTCTGCATTGGATAAAATTTTGCCCGGGCAATTTTTATCAATCCTCTGCCCGCCTAAGATTTTAAGGCGTCCTCTTGCTGTTGTAGACTTTAAGGACGGCGTTTTAACCGTTCTTTTTAAAATAAGGGGCGGCGGCACGGAATATTTAAAGAATCTTAAAATCGGCGATAAGATAAGTTTTAATGCACCGTTGGGCCAGCCGTTTTTTATGAGTGACAAGAAAGCCCTTTTAATAGGCGCAGGGATTGGTTTAGCACCTTTATTTTATTTAAATGAAGAATTAAAAAGGAGGGGTGCTCAAACACATCTGATAAGCGGTTTTAATACTGATGGTGAAGTTATAGGCGGCTGTGATTACGTGCGGGTCGGTGGTACGATTTTAGACGATATCCCTCAAATCATTGAAGAATTTAAGCCCGAGGTTATTTATTGCTGTGCACCGCCTATTGTTTTAAAGATTGTTTCACAAATTGGCGAAAAATATGGTATCTTAACTTATGTTGCAATGGAAAAGATTATGGCGTGCGGAATTGGCGTGTGCAGAACCTGCGTTATTAAAGTAAAAAAAGAGGATAGAATTGAAAACCGCTCAATTTGCCAGGATGGCCCCATATTTTTAGGAAGTGAGGTTGTGTGGGAATAGATTTATCGGTTAATTTTAATAAATTTTCAATGCAAAACCCGATAATGGCGGCTTCCGGCACATACGGCTACAGCATTGAATTTGATGTATTTTGTGCTGTTTCAAAACTGGGTGCTATCGTTACTAAAGGAATTATGCTTGAACCAACCCCGGGTAATGACGGCGAACGTGTTCTTGAAGTTGAGGGGGGGTTAATAAACCGTATAGGACTTGAAAATGTCGGTATTGAAGACTTTATCAAGCAAAAAAAACGCGTTTTGGAAATTAATGAAATAAATTATCTTTTAAATATTGCAGGGAACACATTTGATGAATATTTTAAACTGGCGCAAATTTGTGAAGAAAATGCCATAAAGGCAATAGAATTAAATGTTTCATGCCCGAATGTCGAGCATGGCTGTATTGAATTCGGTACAGACCCTAAAACGCTTCAAGAATTGGTTGAAGGTGTCCGCGCGCGTTATAATGGGTTTTTGGCTGTTAAATTAACTCCAAATACATCTGATATTGAAGCCCTGGCACTTGCCGCACAAAACGGCGGCGCTGATTGCATTTGCGCTATTAATACATTAAAAGCGCTCGGTATTGAAGTTAAATTTATAAACGGCAAATTTTATAAAAATGAAGTGCAGGGAGGCTTAAGCGGGAAATGCATAAAGCCCGTAGCGCTTTCAATGGTAAAAAGAATTAAAGCCGTAGCACAAATCCCCGTTATTGGTTTAGGCGGGATTTCAAAGCTGGATGATGTTTTAGAATTTATGGCCGTTGGCGCCGATGCTGTTCAAATAGGCACAGAAAATTTTACAACACCCGATATTTGTGAAAAATTAATAAAAGACCTGGAAAATTTTATGGAACAGAACGGGTTTGGGACAATAGACGATTTAAAAAGGGAATTAAGAAAATGAAAGATGATGAAATTGTAAAACTTTTAAAAGATAATGAGGGATTCTTAAGCGGGCATTTTTGCCTGACATCGGGGCTTCATAGCGACACATATTTTCAATGTGCAAAACTTTATCAATATCCTAATGTGGTAGAAGAACTTGCAAAAGAATTAGCCAAAAAGCTTTCATCACTTGAATTTGACACAATAGTGGCACCCGCTATCGGGGCTGTAATTTTTGGTTATGAAGTTGCAAAACAAATGAATAAAAGAAACCTTTTTGTTGAAAGAAAAGACGGTATTATGCAATTAAGGCGCGGCTATAATATTAAAAAGGGCGAGAGAGTTGTTATTATTGAAGATGTTATAACAACCGCGCGTACAATCCTTGAAACAAAGCAAGCCATAAAAGAATTTGAACCCCAAATAGCAGGCATTGGCTGTATTGTCGATAGAAGCCAGGGGAAAACAGATCTGGACATTTATTCGCTTTTGCGTGCAGAACCCGTGCTGTATAACCCATACGATTGCCCCATGTGCAGGGCGGGTGTTGAACTTGTAAAACCGGGATCAAGAGGAGCGTAATGGAAAATTTAAGCACAATTAAAAACCTTAGTACACAAGAAATTTCAGATATTATGCACTTAGCGCGAGATTTTGAAAATCAAGTTGCACAAAATAGTATTATTTCAAATTGCAAGGGCAAAAATTTGGCCCTTTTGTTTTTTGAAAATTCAACGCGCACAAGGTTTTCTTTTGAAGCGGCAGCGCATAATCTGGGGCTTAGGATTTTTAATTTTAATGAAGGCACATCTTCCCTGTCGAAGGGCGAGAGCATTTTAGACACTATTCAAAACTTAAGCGCTATAGGTATAAACGCTATGGTAATAAGAAGCAGCCAAAACGGCTTTATAGAAGATATCCTAAAAAATAAAACCAATATGAAATTTATAAATGCGGGCGAAGGCAATTATTCGCACCCTACACAGGCACTTTTGGATTTTTACACAATGCAAAAACACCTTGGCGATATGAGAGGCAAAAAAGTTGTGATTGTGGGCGATATTATTCATTCGCGTGTTGCAAAATCAAATATAGAGCTTTTATCGCGTTTTGGCGCTGAGATTTTATGCGTTGCGCCAAAGTATTTTCAAGATTTAACAGTTAAAAACGTTAATTGGAGCGATAATTTAGTGCAAAATCTTAAAGGTGCCGATGTTACAATGTGTTTGAGGGTGCAAAAAGAAAGAATTGATAGTAAAATCCCGCTTGAAGATTATATTAAAAATTACAGGGTGAGCACTCAAAATATAAACCCTGCAACGCTTTTAATGCACCCGGGACCTGTAAATCGCGATGTTGAGATGACATCAGAACTTTTAGACAGCGCCCTGGGGCAAACCGTTTTAGAGCAGGCAAAAAACGGAGTGTATGTAAGGATGGCTGTTTTAGATATGATTTTAGGAGGCAAGAATGGCAAGAATTGTTGAAATACCTGCCTTAATTGATATGCACTGCCACTTAAGAGAGCCCGGCTATGAAAATAAAGAAACGATTTTAACAGGTTCAAAATCCGCGTATAAAGGCGGTTTTAGAACAATTTGTCCGATGCCAAATACAAATCCGCCGTGCGATAACCCTGAAATTGTTCAAGATATCATCAAAAAAGCTTATAAAATGCGCATTTTACCCGTAGCCTGTGTTACCAAAAACCTGAATTCACACTCCCTTGTGGATTTTAAGGCGCTGAAAGTCGCGGGGGCTGTTGCTTTTTCAAATGACGGCTTACCAATTTTAAATGAAGACGTTTTTGAGGCGGCACTTCAAAGCGGAGAACTTATAATATCGCACTGCGAGGATGAAACCACAGAAGTTGAGTGGCAGATTGAAGTTTTTAAAACTGTGTTAAAAGGAGGCGGCAAGCCGCGTCTGCATTTTGCGCATATTTCAAAAAAATCTTCCCTTTCTTTAATAAGAGCCGCAAAGCCGGATTGCCCAAATTTAACGGCGGAAACGTGCCCTCATTATTTCACATTTACGAAAAGCGATATCACAAAAACAGGTATTTTTAAAATGAATCCGCCGCTTCGTTCTGCCGAAGATCGACAGGCATTGCGCCGG
>CAYYBA010000048.1:0-10695 GCA_964470205.1 uncultured Gammaproteobacteria bacterium
CCTTCAATATATACTCTTGAACAAAGAAGCAATTTAAATTACAAAAAAGGGATATTTGATTTATCCGGCGGCATTGAAAATTATTACGGCAGTGCGGACCTTACAAAAGCTTCGCAGTCGCTTTATTTTGCGCCGAAAGTAAACATTACAAAAAACGCATCCGTGCAGCTTAATAACAAGATTGACCCCAGAAATAACAATTTTTATCAGGAGCTTGGCGTTAATTATACACCGTCTTTTTTAAAAAATTCAAGTTTCGGCATTTTGGGCGGCGTTAGATATTACGGGAATAACAACACCACAAGCGAAAGGCTTAAATTCAACACAAGTTTTTATTTGTGGTAGTAATTAACATAAGACGCCCCGAGAATTTCAAGCAAAGCAATTAAAATAAATTATCTGACAAAATAATCCTGCACTTTAATCTGAACCGTGTTCTTTGTGCTCTTCTTCCATAGATTGATTAAATTCTCTGCAACAGTTGTTCCAATAATCCGATACCTCATCTAAAGTGGGGCTAAATCCTTCTAATTCTTCCATCAGCTGCGCGTATTGTGCATCATCAAGCTGCTCATCGAGTTCTTCCAGTATTTGTCCCCATTCTTGCGTTGTGTGTAAAGTGGCATCCTCACAGGCTAATTCAAAGCCCGATGAACCTTCCCTTTCTTGAAAGGCTTTATCTGCAGTAGTCCCGGGCTCATCTTTATTTAAGATACCGTGAGACAAGTCTTTATCTCCCAGGTATGTTTTATCATAATCAATATTATACCCTAAAATACCAAATTTAACATCATCACAAAACTGCGAAAACCCTGTATATCTTGCTGTTTTTAAAGCCGCAGGGTTATCGATATTAGGGTTTTCTATGCTTTCATTCCAAACGGAAACTTCATCTCCTGTCAAGTTTACCCAATTTGTGTGAGAATAAAAATCTTGAACACAGTGGGTAAGCCTTCCGAAATTATAAAAAGCCTGGATATAAAGATCTTCTTTTTCATCTTCATCTGTTGCGCTTAACGCTTCAATAAACGTATCAACCGTAGCATCTTGCGCATCATCAATAAAATCCTTACAATCCTCAAGATCGGTGTTATTAAAATGTTGAGCAGTTACAACATAGCCGTCGGATATTCCTTCTCTTTCGGAAAAAATAGTATCTGATTCTATATTTCCTCTGGAAATGACACCTATTGCATTATTGCTAAGGCTATCATCTAAGGCGTTTGCCGTTATTTGCACATGATATTTTTCAATCATTTAATATTTTCTCTCAAAAAATCCCTTATAATAATAAAAACATTGTGTCAAAAATAATTGACTTGTTTTTTGGGTAGTATATAAAATCTCTTGACTAGATTTTTTTAAAAGTTATGATAATAAAAATTTGTGCAATATGATGGCTAAATGGAGGTATATTAATGCTCACTGTAATTTTAGATGTTAACAAGAGAAATTTAAATTCGGCTCGGGATTTTAAAAACTCAAAAATTAAAACCACCGGCCCTGCAAACAATGTTCCTTATTCACAAAATTTAAGTCCATATAATCAAATTAGCTTTAAGGGAGCTCCTAAGCTGCCATTTAGTAAGTCATTAAATAAGTCTACAGAGTCATTAATAGGCTATTTCAGCAAATGTATCAAGAAAATGGGAAAAGCAGGAGAAAGTGCCAAAGAAATTGGAGTGCAGGCGGCTGAGGGAACAGGTGAAAATGTGGGAAGGCTAAGTGCCGCAATAAAGAAACCTCAAGCAGATGATGTGGCATATAAGCCTCTCTTCAGAGGAGCTGATAGAGAATCCCAAAGAGCATATAGGTTGAAACCCAGCTCAGATAAACTTTATGAAGAATATATAAAAAGAAGAGGATTTGTAAGTTTTGACGTTTGGCTACAAAGAAAGCTCCAGGGAGCGCCTTTCGAATTGGAACCAGGTATGCCCCCAGAAGAGGCTGCCCGCATACAATTAGCAGAAACTGCAAAATACAGATAAATCTAACACTTTAGCAACAAGGGACAATATACATTTTACAACTGAGATGGGCATTCTTCAATCCCGCCATAGAGTTAGCTAAATTCGGGAGCTTTTGAGAGTTTGATTTTTGCAATTTTTGTTTAGAATTATTAAGAAATCATTTAAGTGTTAGCATTTTTTTATTTTTGCAGGTTTATACAAATGCTACGGTTAAAGCAGGAAAGAAAACGTTGTGAAAATCTCAAATACTCAAGTTTTTGCACCAAAAATTGCATTCCAAAGCAAAATAAATCAGGGAGGTTGTAAAATACATCAGCCTTTACAAACAGATACGGTGTGTTTTACCTCTAAGCCTTCTGACGAACTTCCGCCTAAAGATATAAGAAGAATTCTAGGATATAAACACCCCATCCGTTTAGTCTTTTCTGATATTGACGGAACGATTGCCCATAAAGGTAAAGCATCTGATGAGAATTTAGAAGCTATCAGAGCACTCAAAGAAAATAATATTCCTATTATTTATGCCACAGGCAGAACATTTGAACATGCCAAGAGGCTGACGTTCTTGAAAGAACCTGTTGATCCGCCTAAATTTTATATTACACAACAGGGCTGCGCAATATATCGTGAAGACGGCACGCCATTTTATGAGAACCTGATTGAAACACAAAAAGCACTAAAACTTGTTGAACTTGCAGACGAATATCATAAAAAAGACCCGTCAGTTTATCTTGTGTTTTTCTTTAACGGGATGCCTTATACTGATGCCACTTGTGGAGTTCAGTCTAAAATGAAACGAGGATACGATGAAACCCCCGGTGTTCTTACATTCAATGCTGATCTTAAGGATATGATTCAATCAGGCCAAAGACCAACTAAGGCGGTGTTTATAAAAACGAACGCCAACCCTCAAAATTTTGAAGACATGAATGATTTGGAGCAATTTTTGAAGAAAAACCTTGGCGATTATAAGTTAAATGTTTTTAAATCAAGTACAGCATTATGTGAAGTAACAAATGCCAACGCTTCAAAAGGTTTGGCTATTCAGATGATAGCAAAAGAGCTAGGGGATATACCTATGGAAGAAATTGCATCATTTGGTGATGCGAATAATGATATTTCAATGATGGATGTCGGTGTTTCTGTTGCAATGTCAAATGGAACCAAGGAGTTAAAAGAAGCTGCAAAATATATAACTGCTAAACCGGTTGAACAAAGCGGGTTTGCGCATGCTATTAATCTAATCCTGGAAAATAATAAAAGATTTATATAAACAAACAATTTAATATGTTTTAACTTCATTTTACCTTGTTTGTCGTGGATTCTCACCTCTGCACTGCTTTGCGGTACGAGGTTCTTCGTCCTGCCATATTAAAAAGAGGGCTTTGCCCTCTTAAAACCCTGGGGTCAAGACGCTAAAGTTAGAACTATTGCAAAACATTTGTTTGAAGATATAGCTTCATTGAATTTTATTTATACTGTTCAGCAAATTAAAGCCTATAAGAATGCTACTTAAAAATATTCAAATAAATTTTAATAATATTAAGTTTTTTACTTGTGTAAATGTAAATTAAAAATTGGTTTAAGAACCCTTAGCAGATAAAACAGAAATTTATCTATCCCTTATATTTCATAATTTTACATTCAAGATAACCTGTATTATCAAGAAGTTCATTTGCGCTTATTTTAAGAGCCTGGGCAAATTGTATGAATCTTATAAAAGAGGGCAATCTGGCACCACTTTCAATATTACTTATATATGCAGAATTACAATTATCACCAACCAGCTCAGCTAATTGTTCTTGAGTTAAATCTCTTTCAATTCTTAAGATTTTAATTCTTTTTCCTATTTTCTTTTTAAATTCGTTCGTTTTCATAACATTTATATTTTATTTTTAATTTTTGTAAAATCCCATACTCTAAATGTTGTTTTAATATCATTTTGCATATAAAATATCTCCAATAACATATATAAACTATTTTAATTAATAAAAAAACTTCATTTATAGTTATCGGGGGAATAAAAATGAGTCAAACAGAAGAACTATTTTGCCTTAAAGAAATTTTCAAAGATATAAGAGATTTGCAAAGTTTAAGTCAGTTTAAAGAATATGAACTAACTCAAAAACAAGCTTTGACCCAGTTAAATGCAATTGTTAAGAACATAAAGTCAAATTTTACTGATTTTATCAATTGCCAGTAATCCAATTAACTTTATGCAAAGTAAAACTTCATCTCGCCTTGTTTGTCGTGGATTCTCACCCCTGCACTGCTTTGCGGTATGAGGTTCTTCGTCCTGCCATATTAAAAAGAGGGCTTTGCCCTCTTAAAACCCTGGGGTGGAAGGATTCGAACCTCCGAGATGTCTGGACCAAAACCAGATGCCTTACCACTTGGCTACACCCCACTATACTAATTATCTTAATAAATCAAGGTGTAATGTCAAGCGGTAATTATTTAGTCGTCTATAATCGTGACGCCTAATCCCCCATTGGTTTTTGAATTCCTCCTGTAATATTCTCCGTTGTTATAATAGAATTCGTCTGTACCGTCATTTGAAAAAATGTCTCTTGTAATATTCGGTTGTCTGTCATATTGTCCCTGGTTTGTATTTAAAGAGCCGTTGTCATCATAATATTCATCGTCGTAATTATATCCTTGAACGGCATTTTGGTTTTGAACAGGCACAGTGTAGCCCGTCATGGCTCCCCTAAAATATGATGTCAGCGCATAAACAGGGTTTATCCAGGAAGAATACCTGGGGTAAGCCCCCGGATTTCTGTATATTCTTGTTGTCGGTCTTCTATAATAATAATTTGGGCGATATGTATTTGGGCGATATGAAGGGAAATATGTAGGAAGATAGGTTGTAGTGTAAGACGGTGTGTAGGTATTATAATTGTTGTAACCAGCATAGTTTCGATAACCGTTTATTGCGGTTTGCAGATTTCTTATTCTTAAGGTTAAATCTCCGCTTTGCGAAGCACCGAACATTTTCCTTTCAAGGCGCTCAACCCTTGATTTTGTAGTGTCACTGTTGTAATTTCTTGCAAAGACTCTTGTTTCAAGTTGAATTAAGGCTCTTTTATCTTTGGAGTCTACGCCTGACTCTGCAACGGAATTGGTTAAATTGTCCATGCGCTGTGCAAGACTGTAATTTGAAAAAGTTCTTCTGAAAATTTTTCTCTCAAGTCTCTCCAGGCGGATATCTATAGGCTCGCTTTCGTATGTTTTGTTTAAAATTATCTGCTCAATTTGCGTAACCTTAGGGTATGCAACCTCCTGCGGGTTATATAGGCTGCCGTCTGAATTCATATACATAGGTGTTTCAACCTTGGGCAGATTTGTTGTGCCAAATGCAACCTGGCTTAACATAATTAATAAAATAATAAATATTCCCTTCATAATAAGAATAAATTAAACTATAATTAAAATATTTCCATTGTCATCTTGTCGTCACAGAGTGCTACTTTTAAAAGTATAAAGATTAAGGGGCAAAGACGGTTTTCCGATAGATAAAATAAAGAGCCTCAAGGAGAATAATTTTTTAATATTGCAGAGACCGTTATTAACCCGCTTGCGTGTAAAAGCCGTATTTGGCTTGTGTTATATTCAACTTTTGCTGTTGACAATTCAACGCTTATTCTTGTTTTTTCCGTTTGCGCCTGAATTACATCAAGGAAAATTCCCTCTCCTTCGAAATATCTTCCCGTGGCAATTTGTGCTGAAACCGTGGATGATTCCAGTTGTTTTGCAGCAAGCTCAATTTTTTTCATAAATTTATTTGAATCTACATAGGATGTCAGTATCCTTTCTTTTATATCCCTTCTTGCCTGCTCAAGTTGATACGTTTTGGCTTGGATTCGTTTGTCCATAGCCCGCACTTTTGTAAACGTCCCAACCCCTATATGATCCCCTATGGGGATGTCAACATTAATGCCAATTTGAGTATTAGGGTAAACGCCGCTGCGCACTGTTCCCTGATAAGAGTATTGTGCATAAAAATCTGCGTTTGGTACAAAATCGCACAAAATTTCGGAGCGTTCATTTTTTAATGAAGCTATTTCTTTTTCCAGAGCTTTTAAACTTGGCTGGTTGACAAGTGCTGTTTGATAAATCGCCTCTGCATCTTCTTCATCCGCAAAGAGTTTATATTCTTTTATACTTTTTTCAATCGGCATTAAGGGGGATGAAACTTCAACCCCCATTGAATTTGCAAGTTTTATTTCATTAAGTTTAAAATTATTTATTGCAACCAAAAGGTCAATTTCTGCTTGTTTTAGTTCAACGTCGCTTCTTGCCACATCCAATTTTTCGCCTGTGCCGACTTCATATTGTGCCTTTGCAATCTTATACTGGTAAGCTGTTTCTTCATAGTTAATAAGAAAACTTTCAATTACAAGTTTTGTTTCAAGTAAATTATAATAATTTATCGCAACATTTAATAAAACTTCTTCACGTGTTGTGGCTAATTTAAAATTTTGAGCCTTTTTCAGGTTTTTCTGTGACATTGACTGAAAAATTGTTTTACCGCCCTGTGTTAAATCGTGCGAAACATATCCGCCTGCAAGAAGAGCTGTTTCTTGAAGTTCATCAAGTAAAGCGCCGCCAACCAAAAGCGCGCCCTTATAATATGTGACAAAACCAAGTAATCCCGCTTGCGGCAAGAAAGCGGCAAGAGAGTTTTTGTACTCCCAATCTTGTTCTTCATACAGGGAGTGGGCACTTTTTAAGTTGAAATTATTTTCTAAAGCAATTAAAAGGCAATCATCCAGGCCGACGTAAATTGGTTCTATTTTTAACTTTTCGCAAATTTCTTTTTCAACGTCAACCTTGATTTCCTTGGAGTTTTCCTTGCACAATGCTTGAGGAAACAAAAAAACAAAGGAAATTATGATTGCAATAATTTTTTTCATGTTTAAAAGATTAATCAAATTTGAAAAAATAAATAATAACTTTATGGGCTAATACATTAAGAGCAGGTAAATTTTCATCTCACAAAAAACTTTATTAATATAGAATAAAATGTTAAAATAAAACCATGAAAGAAAAGATTAAATTTATTGAAGAGGCAAAAATTAAACGAGAGCTTAAAAAAGCTCCCGAAATTGCGCATTCTAACCCAATTAAAGCAAGTTTTGCTAAATTCATTAATTTTAAAAAGATGTTTAATTTTAAAGATTTATTCTAATGTATGAAGTGAAAAACACGGTTTTTTTAAGTTTTACCAAACGGCAAAAAGCAGCCTTATGCACGTTTTTGCGCCATTTTGCAAAAAAGCACCAAACGCTTGGCGCAGAGGATATCTTATATAAATTTTTGGATGAAGAAAAATATTATTACGATATAGATAATCCACGTTTTTATTTTGCCGCACAAAGTGCGGAAAATGAAGACTTCTTAAAAGATTTAAAACGCTACATTGAAGCGCTTTTAATTGATATTGAATATAAAAAAGCCCAAAAACCGCTTTTAGATAAGCAAA
The DNA here is from genome assembly GCA_964470205.1 of uncultured Gammaproteobacteria bacterium. Lineage (GTDB taxonomy): Bacteria > Cyanobacteriota > Vampirovibrionia > Gastranaerophilales > Gastranaerophilaceae > CAYYBA01. Next base: position 7,456 of record CAYYBA010000048.1, read on the forward strand.
AACAAATTGCAAAAGAACAAAAAAAGCGCGCGCAGGAATTTCAAATGAAGCGCGAAAAACCGACGCCAAAACAGCTCAAATACTATAAAAATTTATGCAAAAACCACAAAATTGAGCCTAAAAATTGTGATGATGCCACAAAATTTGATTTAAAAACCTGGATTGGAGAAATTTTAGAAAAATATGCATGAATTCATAAAAAAGGTGAGTGAAATTCTAAAAAATGTAAGCGAAGAAAGTGAAGCAGAGGCAAGGTTTTTAATTGAATGTGTGAGCGGGCAAACTTTAGCTGATATTATGCGCACAGATGAGATTCAGAATAAAGAAGAAATTTTGGCGTTAGCAAAAAAACGTGCCCAGACAGGTGTGCCAATTCAACATTTGGCGGGTTTTTCATACTTTATGGGCGAAAAATTTATTGTAAACACGGATGTTTTAATACCAAGGGATGAAACAGAAATTCTGGTAAGAAAGGTTTTTGAACTTGTTGAAGATATTGAAGCACCAAGGATTTTAGAAATAGGAACAGGCTCGGGCTGCATTGCCTGTATGCTCGGGCGCTTGCTGCCTCAGGAGGATTTGGAAATCTTGGCCGTTGATATTTCAACGGCAGCACTTTTGACGGCGCTTGAAAACGTGAAAAACCTTGTTAAACCAAAATATATTTTGATAAGAAAATCCGATATTTTTTCAAACGTAAGGGAAAAATTTGATGTAATTGTGTCAAATCCGCCCTATATACCATCCGGTACATCCCTTCAAAAAGAAGTGGAGCATGAACCTGAAAATGCACTTTTTGCGCCTGATAACGGCTTATATTTTTATAAAAAAATTATTGAAGAAGGGCACAATTTTTTAAACCCCGGCGGGCATGTCGCTTTTGAACTCGGGGCAGGGCAAGCGGGCGAGGTTAAAAAAATACTCGCGCAAAACGGGTACAAAAACATAGAAATTATAAAAGATTTAGCGGGAATTGAGCGCACTATAAGCGCAAAATATTGTAAAGTTTGAAAAAACTGCTATAATTTAAGTACAACAAACGAAAGGCGTGCTTAGTGGAAAAGAATGTCAACTTGATAGCAAAAAAGAGCTTAGCCTTTACTCTTGCCGAAGTTTTGATCACCCTCGCTGTTATTGGAATTGTTGCAGCCCTTACAATACCCACGGTTGTACGCAATTATCAAAAACATCAAACCGTAACCAGGCTAAAGAAAACTTATTCTGCACTTTCCAACACCACAAACCTTGCAATAGCAGATAATGGACCGATTCAAGGCTGGGAATTAACGGACGGGGCTACACCCCAGGGTTCTTTAGATTTTGCCCAAAAATATTTGCTGCCTTATTTAAAAATTTCAAAAAATTGCGAGTTGGAAATAACCCAATATTGTGAATTTGGAAATAAACCTCTAAATAAAACAGATAACACAAGAACTCTCGGTGCAGCTTATGCAAGATTTTATTTAAATGATGGCACTTTTATTGCCGTAAGGTCATATCAAGACCTTGAAACTACAACGAATCATAAAAAATATGCCGTAGTTTTTATTGATGTTAACGGTCAAAAAGGGCCGAACACCTTAGGAAAAGACGTTTTCAGCTTTGAATATCTGATAGATTGTCTTGTCCCGAGGCTTAACGGAAAGTTTGTGCCAAAACATGTTGACCTAAACAGAGCAACCCTTACTTCAGATACGGGAGGCATGTGTAATAGAAATCAAAGCGGGGACGCTTGCCCTGCGCTTATCATGAAAGATGGCTGGCAAATTAAAGACGACTACCCGTGGTGAAAATTCGCAAACTCCCACATAAATTTTTTTATTGTATAATAATCTAAAGAGGAAGATTTATGAAGATAGTTGCGAATAATTTAGTTAAAATTTATGGTGACAGGGCAGTTGTAAACGACGTTTCTTTTGAAGTTAACAAAGGCGAAGTTGTGGGGCTTTTGGGGCCTAACGGGGCGGGCAAAACCACCACATTTTATATGATAGTAGGCCTTGTAAGGGTCAATGAAGGCAGCGTTTTTTTGGATGACCTTGATGTTACGAATATGCCAATGAACGAACGCGCTAAAATCGGCATAGGCTATCTGCCGCAAGAGCCTTCAATTTTCAGAAAACTTTCGGTTGAAGATAACTTAAAGCTTGTTCTTGAAATGAACGATAAATTGAATAAAAAACAAAAAGAAGAAACGCTTGAAGCCCTGCTTGAAGAGTTTGGCATTCAAAAATTAAGGCATGCCAGCGCAATTTCTTTATCCGGCGGTGAGCGCAGAAGAGTTGAAATAGCCCGTGCACTTGCAGCAAGCCCAAGCTTTATCCTTTTGGATGAACCTTTTACGGGTATTGACCCTATTGCAATAGGCGACATTAAGGCAAACATCTATAAACTTGCAAAAGAAAAAAATATCGGTATCTTAATTACAGACCATAATCCGAAAGCAACTCTTTCAATTACAGATAAAGCCTATGTTATTTTTGACGGCAAAATTAAAATATCGGGCGCAAGCAAAGATGTTGCAAATGACCCTATCGCAAAAGAATTTTATTTAGGCAAGGATTTCACACTTTAATGAAAATAAAAATTCCTATATTAGATAAGTTTATTTTTTCTCAAGTTTTTCAAGCAACTCTCGTATGTCTGTTGTTGTTTATTATTGTGTGGATTGCGCCCGAAACGCTTGTGAGGATAATAAGAGAAATTTTTATAGAACATATAACTTTAAAAATGGCTTTCTTGGACCTTGTTTATGAACTCCCCAAGGTTTTAGATAAAGCAATTCCTGTGGGCATCTTGCTCGGGGCGATTTTTACGTTTGACAAACTTTCAAAAGACAGCGAGCTTTCAATTTTAAGGGGTATAGGGCTTTCTTTTAACCGAATTATTGCAAGTGTTATTATTTTGGGGGCGCTGTTAACCATTGCCTGCTTTTTTGTTGGAAGCGAATTAATCCCTTGGGCTGCAAGAAAATCAGGCGAAGGGTCTTATTATGATAAATACTTTGTTTATATACAAAAAGACGAAATGAAACGTCCAAAACAAGGTGTTATTGTAGCCCATTTTATGCCTAATCAAATAAAAGATTTAATTGTAATTAACTTTGCGCCCGATGATACGGAAGAAGTTGTTAAATTCAGCAGCATTCTTTTTGCAGACCATGCTTTAAAATTTAATGATAAATGGGTTTTGCCGCAAGCAAAATATTACAGAATAAGTGAACTGGGAATTTACGACAAA
>CAYYBA010000049.1:0-10644 GCA_964470205.1 uncultured Gammaproteobacteria bacterium
CCTGCATCCCCTACAAAAGGCAGGCCTTGCATATCTTCATTAAAACCCGGGGCTTCACCTATAAGCATAAGTTTATTATTGGGAACACCGTCTGAGAAAACAACGTTATGGCGCGTATTGGATAAAGCACATTTTGTGCATTTGTTTGCGCGCGCTTGTGTTTCTTCCAGCCTATCTTCAAATTCGTTCATAAATTTATTATACAAAAAAGCATGGGTGATGCCATGCTTTGAGTCTGTATCGATTTGTTAAATTATTGTTTAGTTTTTCGAGACGGGAATAAAGATTTTATCAGACCAACGCCTGCGCTTATTGCAGCGCCTGCTAACATTACATATTTCCAGCTTTTATACTTGAATTGACCTACAGCCTTAAGGCCTGCACCTGCGGCGGCACCAAATAAAGCGCCTGAAGTTATTGCCCCTAAAGATTTTCTTAAAATGCTTGTTCTTTCACGCTTCGTGCCCGTTGTTTGAGCAATTAAATCTTCACTGCTGTCCTGGTGTGCAAAGAATGTTCCTAAAACCGGAACGCCTTGCTTCAAACCTTGAAAAAACGGTCCGGGTGTTGTTTCTTGTATGTCTGTAACAACATCCGTGCCAAGCACTGTTGCATATTGGTTTCTAACTAAATTTCTTATTTGTGTATCGGAATAATTAGCAAAATTCGGTGAGGATTTCATTTCACGCACAACAGTTTCAAACTGTGCCGCGGCATCATCCGGTCTGCGTGCCCTTAAAAATGAAGAAACATTGGCGCACTGCTGTTTATTTGCCAAATCTTCAACATTCGGTTTGCTCATATAAGAACGTCTTGTTGCAAAAACATCATAACCGTTTGCTATATTTGTTTTGGCGTATTCTTTGTTTGCATTGTTAAACATTCCATACATACCGTAACCGTACATTCCGCCATAACCGAAACACCCCATACCATAGGGGTTATATAAGCCATTTAAAGAATTATAACCTGTTATAAGACTCAAATCTGATACTGCCATAAACCTTCTCCAATTTTGGATTTAACCTTCATTCTATTTAAACCCACACACACTAAAAAATTGCTCTTTTAAAAACAGGGGTTAATATTTTGTTACATAATAAAAAAATGCCGGTTGAGTTTGCTATAATTAAATTATGAAAAATGTTATTTACTGCAAAACTCCTCTGGGTGAAATTGCAATTGTTGAAGAAGAAGGAAAAATATGTGAAGCTTGTTTTAAAAAAATAAGTGACGCAAAAGTATCCCATACCCCTGTTTTACAAGAAGCAAAAACACAGCTTGAAGAGTATTTCGCGCTGCAGCGCAAAAAATTTGACCTGCCCCTAAACCCCGGGGGAACTGATTTTCAGAAAAAAGTTTGGAATGAACTTTTAAAAATCCCTTACGGAAAAACCGCAACTTACGGCGAAATTGCGGGCAAAATCGGAAATAAAAATGCCTGCCGCGCCGTTGGAGGAGCTAACAACAAAAATCCGATTCCTATTTTTATCCCATGCCACAGAGTTATAGGAAAATCAGGCTGCTTGACAGGCTATGCCTTGGGGCTTGATGTAAAAGAAAATTTATTAAAATTAGAACAAAAAGTATAGATTAAATTTTAGAATTAGTGTATAATTAGTGTATGAATTTCTTCGAATGGGTAAAAAAATCTGCTAAAAATCTCCAAGACATAGAAAGTAAAATTTACCATGATAAATCGCAATTTGTTGAGATTTATCAAAGAAATTTGGCGCTTGAAAAAGAAATAGCCCAAAGAACCGAAGAACTGCACAAAACCAACCAAACTCTTTTAACTTTGGAGCATATTTGGAATATGATGAACTCCTCGCGTCCGCTTTCAACTGTTTTAGAAGCAATTGTTGAAAGTTTGCAAGGCGAATTCGGATATCTATACAGCTGTATTGTTCAAAAAAGCATAGACAAGGACGGCGAATTTTTAGCTTTCAGAACTTTCTTTAAAACAGATTTTTTGGAAAGAATAAATAAAGTATTGCCTCAGGCAATCTACGATATCAGAATGCACTTTTTAAAAGGCGGACTTATAGATAGCGCTATAGAAGAGGGAGAAGTACGCTATTATAATAAACTGGGTGACGTTTTGCAGGAAATTTTTCCCGCTTTAAGTAATGAAAGTATCGCGCAAATTCAAAAAAATGCTATAACGCAGGCAATTATTTTATCGCCGTTAAAATCAATGGATGAATTTTATGGGTGTTTAGCCGTATTTTCGCCGCGCGGCGAGCCTACTCAAAGTGAATTAAAATTTTTAAGCCTTTTTGCAAAACAAATCGAGCTTGCAATAACAATTGCGAATTTGTTTGAAACGGTTAAAAAACAGGCAGTTACAGACCCCTTAACAGAGCTTTTCAACAGAAGATTTTATGAAGATGCGATTACAAGAGAAGCTTCGCGCGCACTTCGCTTAAATCAGCCTTTTTCTTTAATATCTTTGGATTTAGATGACTTAAAGCAAATAAACGACACCTACGGCCACAGCACAGGCGATAAAGCTATTGAAACAATCGCGCATGCCATTTTTGAAAACGCAAGGTCTGTGGATATAGCATCACGTATAGGCGGAGAAGAATTTACAATAATTCTGCCCGGTATTGATTCTAAAGGTGCTATAGCAGCCGCTGAGCGTATCAGAAGTTCAATCGAAGCAAAAGAAATTGAAGGAGTGGGTAAAATTACAGCCAGTGTAGGTGTTGCAACATTCATTGAACAAACACTTGATTTGGATGAACTAATGGAAATTGCGGATATGGCAATGTATAATGCCAAAAAGAACGGAAAAAACCGTGTTGTTATAGCAAAAGTTCAAGACGAAGTTTCCTGGCAAGATGTTGCGGTTGAGACATTTGTTCAGATTCTTGAAAAACATAAAATTCCGTTTGATTCAAAAACAGCACAAAGTTTATCTAAAAAATTGCAGGCCAAAGAATTGCAGCGTAAGGGCAATTCCACAAAAGAACTTCTTTTTGATATCGTAGATGCAATTTCTCAAACTTATACACCCGGTTATCTTGAAGGTACAACAAAAGATAAAGTATTTTTAGCAACAATGCTTGCCAAAAAATTTGAACTTTCCAAAATGGATATTGACAGGCTTAGAATTGCAATACTCCTGTATGACATAGGAAAAACTCTTGTTCCCGCAGAAATTTTAACTAAAACCTCACCTTTGACAGATGATGAAAAAGATAAAATTTCAAAACACCCCATTTTAGCAGCTCAAAAGATTTTAAAACCGATTTCAAAAGTAGCGGATGTCATACCTATTATTGAACAACACCACGAATATTGGGACGGGACCGGATATCCCAATAAAAAACGCGGAGAAGAAATTCCCGTTGTTTCGCAAATTATTTTAATTGTTGACGCTTATTTTGCAATGACGGCAGAGCGCCCATACCGTAAGGCTTTAAGCCCGCAAGAAGCAATTAAAGAAATTGAAAAAGATTCCGGAATAAAATACAATACCGATTTAACAAGACAATTTATAAAAGTCCTGAACGAAAATAATATATTATAAGGAAATAAAATGAAGGGATTAGCCGAATTAACAATTTCCCCAAATAAAAAAGCCTTTACGTTAGCAGAAGTTTTAATAACCCTTGCGATTATAGGCGTTGTTGCGGCGCTCACAATACCCTCTGTTGTTCAAAATTATCAAAAAATCCAAACCGTAACACAATTAAAAAAGGCTTTTTCGGCACTGTCTAATACAACAAACCTTGCAATAGCAGAATACGGGCCAATAACCAATTGGGATGTCGGCATAGGAATTTCTTCGCAAAACAGCATAGATTTTGCAAACAAATATCTAATCCCTTATTTAAAAGTTGCAAAAAACTGTGAGGCAAAAATAAGCGGTGATTGTGCTTTTAAATATACTTATTTAAATAAAGCGGCTACATACAGTTTCGACACACCCTATATCAGATTTTATTTAACAGACGGCACGCTTATTGCCGTTCAGGCATATTCCTCCGAGCCTGACACAGGCGGCATAAATAAACTTGCATTTGTATTCATTGACATAAACGGGCAGAAAAAACCTAATATCATCGGAAGGGATATTTTTAGATTTACTTACTGGATAAATTATCCTCTAAACCCTTCTAATAACGGAAAATTTATAGCTTATGGACAGGGCTGGGGCAGAAGCGGCATAATAAATACAGGCGAAAATTACGGCTGCAGAAAAGATAAAACAGGGGAGCTTTGTGCAGCACTCATTATGGTGGACGGATGGGAAATTAGAGACGACTATCCGTGGTAGAAGCTAAAGGATTATCTTGGCATTACATCTTTTATCTTGCTTATTTTTGTGCTATTTTTTATCTTAGCGAGGTATTCAAATGAGCGAAAACAGCATAATAGATTTAGCAACGGTATATGACGCCAGGGGCACAGAACAAAAAATTTATAAAATGTGGGAAGAAAATAACTGCTTTAAGGCAGATGCAAATTCCCCCAAACCGCCTTATTCTATTGTAATCCCGCCCCCTAATGTTACTGGTGTTTTGCATATGGGGCACGCGCTTGATGGCACGCTGCAAGATATTTTAATCCGCTATCACAGAATGTCGGGCTATGAGGCGCTTTGGCTTCCGGGCTGCGACCATGCCGGTATTGCTACACAAAATGTTGTTGAAAAAAACCTTGAAAAAGAAGGTAAGACCCGCCAGGATTTAGGCAGAGAAAAATTTGTCGAAACGGTTTGGGAGTGGGCAAATGACCATAAAAAAAGAATTTTAGGGCAGTTCAAGCGCTTAGGTGCTTCTTTTGACCTTTCGCGCGAGCGCTTTACGCTGGATGAGGGGTGTTCTAAGGCTGTTAAAAAAGTTTTTGTGGATTTATACAACAAGGGTCTTATTTATAAAGGCGCATACATTGTAAACTGGTGTCCCAGATGCCAGAGTGCTATTTCTGATATTGAAACGCAGTATGAAGATGAAGAAGGAAAACTCTGGGAAATTTCATACCCGCTTAAAGATGAAGCAGGTGCTATTGTTATTGCAACAACGCGCCCCGAGACAATGTTTGGCGATGTTGCGGTTGCAGTAAACCCGAGTGATTATAAATATAAAGATTTAATAGGAAAAACCTGCGTTTTGCCGCTCACAGGGAGGCAAATCCCCATTATTGCTGATGAATATGTCGATAAAAGTTTCGGCACAGGCGCTCTAAAAATAACACCCGCACATGACCCCAATGATTTTGAAATCGGCAAAAGGCACAATTTAAAACCTATTTGGGTAATAGACGGTACGGGCAAAATGATAAAAAGTGCAGCAGTCCCTGAAGAGCTGCACGGGTTGGACCGTTTTGATGCGCGCGAAAAAACCGTAAAAATGCTTGAAAAGCAGCAAGTATTGGTTAAAATTACAAATCACCCTCACTCTGTAGGCAAGTGCCAACGCTGCAACACCACAATAGAGCCGCTTCTAAGCGAACAATGGTTTGTAAAAATGAAGCCTTTGGCAGATAAAGATATTGAAAAAGTTAAGGACGGCACAATTCAATTTATCCCCAAAAGGTGGGAAAAAAACTATTTAATGTGGATGGAAAACATACGCGATTGGTGTATTTCGCGCCAACTCTGGTGGGGGCATCAAATTCCCGCCTACTATCACAATAAAACGGGCGAAATGGTGGTAGCCCTTGAAAATCCTGACCCTGAAAACTACTATCAAGATAATGATGTTCTTGACACCTGGTTTTCAAGCGCGCTTTGGCCTTTTTCAACTATGGGATACCCGGATACCGAAAATCCCGATTTTAAAAAGTTTTATCCGACATCGGTTTTAGTTACGGGTTTTGATATTATCTTCTTCTGGGTTGCAAGGATGATAGCCATGGGGCTTGAATTTACAGATAAAGCGCCGTTTTCTACCGTCTACATCCACGGGCTTATAAGGGATGAGCACGGGCAGAAAATGTCAAAATCAAAGGGCAATACAATTGACCCTGTTGAAATTATAAATAAATACGGCTGCGATGCGCTTCGCTTTACTCTCACATCCCTTTGCACATACGGCGGGCAGGATATTAAGCTTTCAGATGAAAAATTTGAATACGGCAGAAACTTTGCAAATAAAATCTGGAACGCTTCAAGGTTTGTTTTAATGAATTTAAAAGAAGAGCCGTCGCAAGAACTTAAAGGCCTTACTATGGCGGATAAATGGATTTTAAACAAATTAAATGAAGTGACAAAAGAGGTTAATGAAAACATTAAAAACTATAGGATTGGCGAAATTGCAAACGCCTTATACGAATTTTTCTGGAACAGCTTCTGTGATTGGTATTTGGAATTATCAAAAATTCAAAAAAATGAAGGTGTCCTGACATATGTTTTAGATAAAACCCTAAAACTTTTGCACCCGATAATGCCGCACATAACAGAAGAAATTTATCAGCTTATGCCGACAAAAAAAGGGTTTTTAATGTTGAGCGAATACCCCAAATACGATAAAAGCCTTGAATTTAAAAAAGAGGGCGGGCAGATGGAGCTTGTTTTTAAAATCATTAGAGAGTTGAGGGAGGCAAGGGCAAGTTTTAACATACCTGTTTCGTCTAAAATAAATATTTCAATTTCGGGCTATAAAAACATGCTTGAAAACACAATTCCCTACCTTCAAAGGCTTGCGCGTGTTGAAAAAGTTGAATTTGCGGTAGAAGGAAGAATCTTTCATATTCCTAGACAAAGTGTTATTATAGTTATTGGTGATTTAAAAATCGCGGTACCGCTAAAAGGCTTAATTGACATTGAACAAGCAATTGCAAAGCATGAGAAAAAGAAGGAAAAACTTATGAATGAATTTAACCAACTTGCAGCACGCATAAACAATGAAAAATTTACATCAAGTGCACCGGAGGATGTGGTTGCAAAAACGCGCGCAAGAATTCAAGAAATTGAAAGCGAATATAATGCCATTGACGAAATTATAGAAAATTTAAGGTAAGAGATGTTAATTGATACCCACGCACATATAAATTATTTTGAAGACCCTAAAAAAGTGGTTGAAGAATCCGCGGATGCCGGAGTTAAAAAAATTATTGTACCCGGTGTTACCCCGGATGAATTTGAACAGGTTGTTGAACTTGTCCAAAAATATGATTGCGTGTACGGTGCTCTTGGTGTGCACCCTTGCGATTGCGATATGTTCAATGCCCATGCTGCAAATAAAATGACAGAATTTTTAAAACACCCTAAAATGGTAGCAATTGGGGAAATCGGGCTTGATTATCACTGGAATAAAGAAAATATCGACAAGCAGAAAGAGGTTTTTGAAGCACAATTGGAAATTGCCGCAGCGCTTGATTTACCTGTTTTAATCCATAACAGGGATGCGCATTCGGATTGTTTTGAAATTTTAAAAAAATCCGGACACAAAAAAGTTATAATGCACTGTTTCAGCGGCTCTGTCGAATTTGCAAGAGAATGTGTGAAGCAGGGATACTACATTGCAATAGGCGGAGTTGTTACCTTTAAAAATGCGAAAAAATTAAAAGAAGTTGCGCGCGAAATTCCCCTTGAAAATATAATGCTTGAAACAGATGCTCCATACTTGGCGCCGCACCCTTTCAGGGGGGAAGAAAATTCGCCTAAATATTTGTCTTTCATTGCAAAAGAAATTGCAAATATTAAAGATATAATGTATGATGAAGTTGTTGAAACAACAGGTTCAAATGCACTGAAATTTTTTAACATAAAGGAGAAAGAAGATGGCGCAGCAGTTTAGCAATACGGAATTTAAAACAAGAACATCAATTGTTCTTTTTGGCAAAAACTGGGCAACGCCTTTGGTTTTGTATTTTGAAGACCCGCAGAAAATGTATCAGGAGCTTAAAGAGCTTTTAAGTTCGCCCGCTGTGCCGAGGCTTTGCGAATACGACACAACAGGGCCGATTAAAAAAGTAAGCTTTATGTCTAATCAAGTTGCGGCAGTTGCCCTGCAAGAGGAATTATACAAATAATGAAAGAACGCCTTGACGTTATTCTGGTGGAATTGGGATTTTTTGAAACAAGAAATAAGGCACAGGCAAATATTTTAGCCGGCAATGTTAAGCTTAAAGATGAACCCTTAACAAAAGCAGGCGAGATGTATGATAAAGAAATATTTGCACGCGATTTTGCCCCTGTGCTTGAAATTAAAACCGCACCTTACGTTTCGCGCGGAGGCCTAAAACTAAAACATGCTATTAAAACATTTGATATAAATTTAAAAGATAAAATCTGCATTGATATAGGGGCGTCAGCGGGCGGATTTTGCGATTGTATGCTGCAAGAGGGTGCGTGTCAAGTGTGGTGTGTGGATGTAGGATATAATCAAATGGATTGGAAATTAAAAACAGATGCGCGCGTTCACAACATAGAAAAAACAAATGCCAGAAATTGCACATTTGAAGATATTTTTGGAGCAGAAAAGTTGCCCGAAGAAGATATGCCCGTATTTTTGAGTATGGATTTATCTTTTATTTCAATTAAAAAGGTTTTACCCAATGTTTTAAACTTCACGGCCAAAAATGCCCAGCTTGTTTTACTTGTAAAACCGCAGTTTGAGGCCCAAGTAAATGAAGTTTTAAAAGGCGGTTTAATAAAAGATAAAAAAATCCACAAAAGAATTTTGGATGACATTCAAGAATTTTCAAAAGCGCTCGGGCTTTACCCGCAAGGCATTGTGCCATCGCCCATAACGGGGAATAAAAGCGGAAATATTGAATATTTACTTTATTTAACAAAAGGAGAAATTTAATGCCTGTTATTGAAACTTTAAATAGTATAAGCACGGCAATGGGTAAACTCTATGATTTTCTTGCAGCGGATGAGGGCTTAGGCAAGGATTTTGAACACTATATCACCCAAAATAAAATTGAAATTCAAACAGAGAGCCAATTTATTGAGGTTGCAACGGAATATATTTTTGAAGGCAAAATGCGCATAGGACATCGTGTTTTAGATTATTACATTCAGAATAATGTTTGCGATAAAGACATTTTAAATTCTTTTAAAAACAATTTCCTCTCTGTTTTTGAAATCAAAAAGATATCAAAAAACTCATATCATACTTACTCTTTAATAAATGAAAGAGAATTTAATTTAATAGCTCTTGCAAAAACAACAAGTTTAAGGGGCATCGGCATCAAGGATTTTATAATAGCACGCATTATTGAATTTAGAGGAGACTTTTACATCTTAAATATTTTTGACGTTTTAGGGTCAAATTCAATTTTAAGCGCGCAAACTCTGGCGCTTAAAATATTGATTGAAAACCCCCAAAACATCTGCTGGCACAATGAAGAAAAATTGGCGCAATTAAAAGAAGATTCCGCCAAAATTTATGATTGTTTTACAAAATATTTTAAACAAGATACGGTTATAACAACAAATTTTTTGGCAGATAATTTAATACAAAATTTTGAGCGCCATTATAAGGGCGAAAAAATCGATTTAAAGCAATTTGTTAAAGAACCTTCAAAATACGGCTTTTTTGAAATACAACAAAATGCAGACAGTGATTTTTTAAAAAATGCCTCATGCGGCTTTGCATCATCCAATGAAGAATATGACCTTGGGCTTTATGTCACAAAAGAACAAGGGCTTTTTGCATTGCCTTTTTTGGGGACTTTTCAAAAAATTATGAAAGGGGAAGCAATTGCCGGTGCGCAGGAATGTATTTTAAACTTTTTATTTGATAAGGCAGTACCCTTAAGTATCATTGAAAAATATAAGGACAGGCTTGACATTTTTAATAACGCTTTGGAATTTTGCAATTTAAAAAAGATTAGCACTTTTAAAGAAATCATGCTAAACTTTAAAGGTGAATATTTAACAGGTTATAATTGTTCATCTATAATGGCCTTGTATAACTCAAATTTATTCAGTGATTATATAGGATTTAACAAATTAGAAGGAGAGAAAAATGGATAACAATGAAGAAAATGCTTGTGAAGTAAAAGAAGGAAAATGTCCGGGCAAAAAGCTTGTATGCCTTGTCTTGGGTTTAATTTTAGTATTTTCACTTGTTTCAATGACGGAAACTATTATACTTCATCGAAAATTTAACAAATTTTTAAGAGCTGCCCAAATTGATTTAAAAGCAGCAGAAGAACATGATTTTCTGATTTCAGAAAAATATGATAAGGGACAGAGTATGGAAAAAGCACTCGAAACAGGAAAGCCGATTATTGCATGGTTTTATGTTGATTGGTGCGGATTTTGCAAAAAATTTGCCCCTACATTTGACGAAATTACAAAAAATAAAGAAATTCAAGATAATTTAGCCATTGCTTTTATTAACTGCAGTGACGAAAAAAATCAAAAGCTTGTAGAAGACTATAAAATTGAAGCCTTTCCGACCGTTTATATGGTAAATCCGAAGACAAATGTCAGAAAAGTTGTTGACAACCAGGAACTTTTTGAAGACGATGCAATAAAAGAGTTAACAGAAAAATTCTTGGATTTTGCGAAAAAGTAAAATTATAAAACATAAAAAAGACCGTTATTGAATCCGGTCTTTTTATTGCAATTTATTTATTTTACATAGCGCCTTTTACAATTTCAACAAAGCTTTCAATTTCAAGGCTCGCACCGCCTACAAGTGCTCCGTCTATGTCAGGCTGCGCCATTTG
>CAYYBA010000050.1:0-10384 GCA_964470205.1 uncultured Gammaproteobacteria bacterium
TCGCGAGCTTACAAATATAATTTATGAATACACAAGAGATGAGAGCAAAATTGAACCCAACACCTTATCTTTTGCCCTTTTGACCCTCTTAAGGCTTATGTCACCCGTTACTGTTTTTATGTGTGAAGAAATTTGGGAAAAACTGGGCGGAGGCGGTTCAATCCACGCGCAAAAATGGCCAAAAGCCGATGATAAACTTGCGCAAGCTTCTGATATAACCTTTGTTGTTCAGGTAAACGGCAAAATAAGGGATAAAATTGACGCTGCAATTGACATAGAAGATGAAATCCTTACAGATATGGCCTTAAAGTGCGAAAAAGTAAAACCTTTTATTGAAGACAAACAAATCGTAAAAACCATTGTAGTGCCTAAAAAATTAGTAAATATTGTGGTTAAATGATAAAAGAATTTGAAAAAATAACAGACTCAGGAAGCATTTTAAAGGATAAAGAAGATATTTACCCTTACGCTTACGATACTTCACCCAACCCGGATGAGATAAAACTGCCCCTGTGCGTAGTTTTCCCTAAAAACGTTGAAGAAATATCAGAAATTGCAAAAATATGCAATAAAAAAGGTATTTCTATAATCCCGCGCGGGGCTGGCACTTGCCATTGCGGCGGATGCAGAGTTTTGGATGATAAGAGCATAATTTTGCATTTATCAAAAATGGATAAAATTCTAAAAATAGATAAAGAAAATCTAACCGCATACGTAGAGCCCAACGTGGTTTTAGGGGATTTTCAAAAACAGGTTGAAGATATGGGGCTTTTTTTCCCGCCCGACCCTTCAAATTTGGCTGTTTCAACTATTGGCGGTGCCATTGCGCTAAATTCGGGCGGCCCTAGAACCTTTAAGTACGGCAATACGAAAGATTATTTAATTAATTTAACGGTTGTTTTGGCAAATGGAGAAATCCTTGAAACCTCATCGGACATTGCAAAAGATGTAACCGGCTACAATTTAACCCAACTTTTTGCAGGCAGTGAAGGAACACTCGGAATTATAGCACAAGCCACCTTAAGGCTTATTCCAAAACCAAAACAAAGGCTTTTGACCTTGGTTTATTTTGAAACAATTGAAGCTAGCGCAATTGCCGTAAATAAAATTATAGAAGCGCTTTTGACGCCCTCTGTTATTGATCTTCTTGATAAAAAAACTCTTGAAACAATTGAAAAATTTAACCCGTGCGGACTTTTAACAAATTATGCAGGCGCACTTCTTATTGAAACAGACGGAATTAACGCAAAGTCTGAACAGGATTGCATTTTAAAGGTTTTAAAAGAAAAAACAAATGCAAAAGATATTGTAAGCGCCAAAACAGAAGAAGAAAACGAAAACATTTGGCGTGCAAGGCGAAGCGCATTCGGGAGTTGTGCCAAATTAAAACCCAATGTAATAACCGAAGATATTGTTGTGCCAAGAAATAAAATTCCCCTCCTGGTTAAAGGGATACAGGAAATCTGCGCTCACGAAAACATTGAAGTCTGTATTATGGGACACGCAGGCGATGGCAACATACACCCCAATTTTGCACTTGATTTAGAGCAGGAACAAGAAGCCTTTAAGCGCGTAAAAGATAAACTTTTTGCCCTTGCGCTTGAGCTTGGCGGAACACTTTCGGGCGAACATGGTATAGGGTGCGAAAAAAAGCCTTATTTAAAATATGCCCTAAGCCCGCTTGCGCTAAAATATATGAAAAAAATTAAAGAGCTTTTTGACCCGAATAATATATTAAATCCGGGTAAAGAGATTTGATTACCAAGGATAGTCGCCAGCTATTTGCCAACCGTCTATCATAATTAACGCCGCGCAAAATTGTCCTCTTTTGTTTTTGTTGCATGTACTTGAATGCTCTTCGGAAACTAAAAAATCACGGCTTCTGTTCCAAGACCATGGCATAAATTTGCCGTTGTTAACAGAATTAGAGGAACCCTCAAATATATAATAGTCGAATCGAAATATATCTTTTCCCCATACGTTAGGATTTCTTTTACCATTTATATCAATGATAATATTGGCGTACTTATAGTAATAGCCGTTACTGCCTTCGCCGTTAAAGGTATAAACACCGATTAGCGTGCCATCCGTTAAGAAAAAACGTGCATAATTAGCATCAAGGCTGCAATTTTTGCACTCCCCGTTTAAATACATATGTTTAAAAGAACACTCACCCGCAGTTTCGGTTTCACAATTTTTTGCAACCTTTAAATAGGGGACTAAGTATCTATTGGTAAATGCAACTGCTCCGCTGCCTGCGCCCTCAACATCCCAAGTCGTTACAGGCCCTTCATTTGCAATAGCAAGACTTGTTGTATTCGCTAATGCGCTATAAGTTTTTTTTAGTTGGGTAACAGCTTGTTGTTTTTGGTAATTTCGAACAACCGTTGGGATTGTGAGCGCTGCCACAACTCCGATAATGGCTAATGTGATTAAAACTTCGGCGAGAGTAAAAGCCAAATTGCGGAAGTTTTGTAGTCCGCACGTTGCTTTATTGTCATGTTCCATTTATCCGCCTCTTTCGGTTACATTTTCATTATAACGCTTTCGCGTTTTAATTCATTTCGCTTGGGAAATTAAAATAAATTTTATTTCCCTCACTTCACTCATTATAACGGCTGCGCCGTTTTAATTCGTTCGGTCAAAGAAAAAGAAGATTAATTTTCTTTTTCTTTCACCTTCACTCATTATAGCAAATTTTTTGTTTTTTACAACGTAGTTTAATTACCAGGGGTAGTCGTCTTTTATTTCCCATCCATCCTTCATAATAAGTGCAGCACAGTAACTGCCGTGACCATTTTTATTGCAGCCCCATTCACCGCCCATAAGATATGTTCTTGAAGATGTAATATCCCCCAGCGGCACAAACCTGCCGTTACCTGAAGCAAAGTTCTTTATCTTGTAATCAAATGCAAAATAATCTTTGCCAACAATATTTGGAGCTTTTTGTCCGTTTATATCAATCTCTACTCTTGCTGCCTGGTTTAGTTCCGGATCATTGCCATAATGTATTAATGCCAAACCTATTAATGTACCGTCATTTAAATAAAAACGCGTATAACTGGTTCCAAGCTGCCCTGTAGAGTTTTTACTCAAATTTGTATATTTAAAAGCACAATCACCCGTTGTTTTGATACCGCAATTTTTGCTTACCTTTAAGTAAGGAATCATATAGGTATCCGCAAATTTTTGAGCAGCCTCCCCTCCGTATATTGTGCCTATTTCCCACCCTTGTATTGGCCCATGTTCCGCTATTGCAAGGTTTGTGGTGTTAGAAAGTGCAGAATATACTTTTTTTAATTTTGTTACGGTTTGAATTTTTTGATAATTACGAACAACCGTTGGAATTGTAAGAGCTGCAACAACGCCGATAATGGCAAGGGTTATAAGAACTTCGGCAAGAGTAAAAGCCGGATTAGGCAATTTTTCGCTATATTTTTTCTTCATTTTTGCCTTTCTGTTCTCACGTTTGTCATTATAGCAAATCCCGCACAATTTCTCAATAATTAAATCTGTGGCTTAATTAAAATGCTTTTGCGGCTTGATTTTTCGCCTTTTATAATTTCTACATTCCTTTTCGGCACATTAAAAATTTCGCTTAGGAATTTTACAATTTCTTTATTTGCCTTACCTTCAAGTGCAATTTGCGCAATTCTGAGCTTCACACTGCCGTCTTCTTGAAATTCAATTGCGTTATTTTTTGCATTCACAATAACTTTAACCTTCAAAATGACAGGAATAGGCGATTTTTTAATTTTTTCAATATCTAATTCATTTGACATATAGCAAAAACCCTAAATATGTAGTATAATTGTAAGACAAAAAGGCAAAATATGATAGCACATTTAGTTATATATGACGAATTCAAAGACATTTTAAAGACGCAAGAACGTTCCGCAGAAGATATAGAGATAATTGACAAAGCTTATATGTTTGCAAGCCGTTTGCATGAGGGGCAGTATCGGATATCCGAAGAACCTTACATAATTCATCCCGTCGAAGTTGCCAAAATCCTTGCAGATTTAAGATTGGACAGAAATACTATTGTTGCGGCATTTTTACATGACGTTTTGGAAGATACCGACACAACGCCTGAACAAATTAAAGAGCAGTTCGGAGATGATGTCTTAAAACTTGTACAGGGTGTTACAAAAATAGGCAAACTGCAATTTCAATCAAAAGAAGAACGACAGGCTGAAAATTTCCGCAAAATGCTTATTGCAATGGCGGAAGATGTCAGAATAATATTTTTAAAACTGGCAGATAGATTGCATAATATGCGTACATTAAGCTATATGGTGCCTGCAAAGCAAAAAAGGATTGCGCAGGAAACGCTTGATATTTTTGCTCCGCTTGCAAACCGTTTAGGTATCGGGAAAATTAAAGCCGAGCTTGAAGATTTAGCGCTTCGCTATATTAATCCCGAAAAATATTATGAGATTGCAAAGCTTGTGGCGCAGACAAAACACCAAAGGGATAGAGCAATATCTTCATTAATTGAAATAATTGACGAAATTTTAAAAGAAAACTGCATTGAAGCAAGAATTTACGGACGTGCTAAACATTATTACAGTATCTATCATAAGCTTGAGCGGCTGCACATTACTTTTGAAGAGCTTTATGACACAAGTGCTGTGCGTGTTATTGTGAAGGATGAAAAAGACTGCTACGGAGTTTTAGGTCTAATCCATTCAAAATTTAAACCAATTCCGGGGCGTTTTAAAGATTATATTGCAATGCCTAAAGGAAACGGTTACCGCTCTTTGCATACAATTGTTATCGGCCCTAAAAATAAGCCTTTTGAAATACAAATAAGAACGCAAGATATGCATGAAGTTGCAGAATACGGTGTTGCGGCACATTGGAAATATAAAGAAAGGGGCTCAATTAAAGCCAATGCGGAAAATGACAACCAATTTTCCTGGATGCGCAAGCTTATTGAGATGGATAAAGACACAACGGACGCTAAAGAATTCGTTGAAAGTGTTAAACTGGATATATTTTCAGACCAGGTTTTTGCCTTTACGCCAATGGGTGATGTTATAGATTTGCCTGCAGGCTGTGGGTGCATTAGTTAACGGAAGAATTGTGCCTCTGGATACACAGCTTAAAAACGGCGATATCGTAGAAATTTTAACTTCAAAAACCTCAATGCCGAAACTTGGCTGGCTTGGCTTTGTTAAAACAAAAACAGCAAGTTCAAAAATACACAACTGGTATAAAAAGAACAAGCGCCAGGAAAATATTGAAATAGGAAAAGAGCAGCTTGAAAATGCCTTAACTAAAGCTGTTTTTGACGAACTTGCGAAAAACGGCGAAATGGAAAAATGCGCCATTGAAATGAATTATAAAACAGAAGAAGATTTATATGCGGGTTTAGGCTATGGTGAAACCACTATACATAAAATCTTGAATAAGTTAAAAAGACCTCCGCAAGTGACACGGATAGGGCAAAGAAGCAGAAAAAGTTCTAAAAAAGATGATATTTCAGGACTTGAAGGGCTATTGTGGAATATAGCAAAATGCTGTTCGCCCCTGCCCGGTGAACCTATCGTGGGCGTTATAACCCGCTCAAGAGGTGTCAGCGTGCATAGAAAAGATTGCAAATCGCTTGCAGGAATTGAGCCGGAACGCTTAATGGATATTAAATGGGCTGATGAAATTTCATCAAACATATATGAAGCCCATATAAGAATAGAATCACAAGACAGAATCGGGCTTTTAAAAGATATAGTAGGAAAAATTTCCGATACCGACACAAATATCACATATACAAAAACTTATACTAAAAACAGAAAAGTCGTTGTCCTTGAAATGGGGCTTGCACTAAATGATATTTCAATATTAACAAAAGTTATGGCGAATATTCAATCTTTACCAGATATATACAGTGTTAAACGCCTGGAGCAAAAAACACCTGAAGGCGGACGCTGCAGTAAGAAAAATTTTCATAAAAAGAGGTAAAATGGAGATATTTGAAGCATTAAACACAAAAAAAGACTTATCTCTTGCCCTTGGTTTTTTTGACGGAGTCCATAAAGCTCATCAAAAGTTAATAAGCGTAACAGTTGAACTCGCCCGCAAAAATAACTTAAAAAGTGCCGTTATAACGTTTAAGAATAACCCTCTTTGCGATTTAAGGGGTATCAAAGCCACATATCTCTACACAAATACTGAAAAGTGCGAACTGATTAAAGAACTTGGAATTGATTATATTTATTTGCTGGATTTTAAAAAATTTGCAGATTTGAGTGCTGAAGAATATTTAAGAGATGTTTTATATAAATACTTTGAACCGAAATTTATAACTACCGGGTTTAATCACAATTTCGGCAAAAATAAAAGCGGAGACCATATTTTTTTAAAAAACAATCAGAAAAAATACGGGTATATTTATAATGAAATACCTCCCATAAAAGAAAGAGGCAAACTTATAAGTACAACAAACATCAAAAAGCTTTTAGAGGATGGGAATATAGAGCTTGCCAATGAATTTTTGGGAAGACGTTTTAAAATTAAAAATATCGTGGAGCGCGGTCAGGGAATAGGCGCAAAGATAGGTTTTCCGACCG
Source organism: uncultured Gammaproteobacteria bacterium (assembly GCA_964470205.1). Taxonomy (GTDB): domain Bacteria; phylum Cyanobacteriota; class Vampirovibrionia; order Gastranaerophilales; family Gastranaerophilaceae; genus CAYYBA01. The sequence goes on from CAYYBA010000050.1 coordinate 6,573, forward strand.
TCAATTTAAGCTGGCCTAAGGATATCTATAAAATTCCTTACGGCGTTTATAGGGGAACTTGTCTTGAAAAACCTGCAATAATAAATTGGGGAATACGCCCTACTATTGGCGGCAATAAAGAGATTTTAGAAGCACATATTTTAAATTTTAATAAAAATGTTTACGGTGAAACAGTAGAAATTTATTTTGATAAGAAAATAAGAGATGAAAAAAGATTCAACAGCATTGATGAACTAAAAAATCAAATTCAGATTGATTTTAAGAGTATATCTTAAATTCAATTACCTTAATATAAAATTGGTCATTATCAAAAACATAAAATAAGTGCAAAACAAATACAGCCCTGAAATTTGGGCAATGGAGAATTTATCCATATTTCTAACCTTTCATTGACTACACTAAAAATAGACTAACCTAAAATTTTTTTAATCCCCCGCCTGCGCATATTTTCAATAATAGGGCTTAAGTCACGAGGCTAATAAAAAATTCTGTCTTGACAGTAAAATTTTTCTGGGGTATATTCTTACTTACATAAGATAGGTTGGTCGTGTATAAATGTTGTTTTCAACTACGATCCCTTAAAAAGAAAGGATACAAAATGTACGCTATAGTCGAAGAAGGCGGTAAACAGTATAAGCTTGAAGAAGGCAGATACTTAGACATTGAATTGTTAGACGCCAAAGAAAACGAAAAAATTACTTTTGATAAAATTGTGATGTTGGTAAATGGCAAAAAATCGGTTGTTGGACAGCCGTATGTTAAAAGTGCAACGGTTAACGGTACTGTTATCAAACACGATAAAGCAAAAAAAGTTATTGTTTACAAGCAAAGACCCAAAAAGGGGTATCGTAAAAAACAAGGCCACAGACAACAATTTACAAGAGTTATGATAAACAAAATTAACACCAAAGCTTCTAAAAAAACTGAAGAAGCACCGGTTGAAGGAGAATAAAAAATGGCACATAAGAAAGGCGTCGGCTCATCAAAAAACGGCAGAGACAGTAATTCGAAACGCTTAGGCGTTAAAAAATACGGCAATGAAAATGTTCTTTCAGGTAATATTCTCGTAAGACAACGCGGAACAAAAATTCACCCGGGTGTGAACGTGGGCAAAGGAAGCGATGACACTTTATTTGCCACAATTGACGGTGTTGTCAAATATGAACCTTACCAAAGAACAAAGAAAAAAGTCAGCGTATACGCTAAATAATTTATAGAAGATTGAAAATTTAAGTCAAAGGGATAGGGCATAGCTCACTTGACGCGGCAAAAGCCGGGGCAATGCGGTTTATCTGCATATTATTAATAAAATACGTTCAAACACGAAAATTGAAAATTTAACACAAAGGTATGGGGGCGTAGCTCAGCTGGTTAGAGTGCATGCCTGTCACGCATGAGGTCGCGGGTTCGATACCCGTCGTCCCCGCCATTTAAAAAAGAGCCCGACCGGGCTCTTTTTTAAATCTCAAAATTTGTAGCCAAATTGAAAATTTAATAGTAAAATTGGGTTCGTAGCTCAGTTGGTAGAGCAGTTGACTCTTAATCAATTGGTCGTGGGTTCGAGTCCCACCGGGCCTAATTTTATTACATAACTTTATATCATGGTATAATAACCGTGGGCCTCGAACCTTATTGCGATACCGCATTCACGACTAACGTCGTGAAGCCCACCGGGCCTAATTTTTTAAAAAATTCACCAAAAAAATATAAGCAGGGTAAATCTCCATCCAATGCGTGAAGAAATTTTGCGCAAATGTTAAAATAAAACTGTTTCACCAAAATTACAATAAATAAGGAGGAATTATATGAAAATCCTAGTTGTCTATTACAGTATGTACGGCAATACATTTGAACTTGCAAATCATGTAGTGGAGGGGGCTAAAGCCGTCGAGGGAGCGGAAGTTGTATTAAAACAAGTTATGGATTTGCTTCCGCAATCGGTTATAGAAAATGACCCGGATATAAAAGCGGCAAAAGAAAAACAAAAACATATTCCATTTGCAGCTCCAAATGAGCTTGCGGATTATGATGCAATTATTTGGGGGTCTCCGACCAGATACGGCAATGTATGTTCACAGCTTAGAAATTTTATTGATCAAACCGGAAGCCTCTGGCTTGGAGGAAAACTTGAAAATAAAATAACCGGCATTTTTGTATCCACTTCTACCCTACACTTTGGTCAGGAAACCACGCCAATGTCATTAATTCCTACGCTCCTTCATTTTGGAATGATAATTGTAGGTGTTCCAAGTTCAGTGCCCGAGCTTTTGAGCGCTAAAGCGGGCGGAACTCCTTACGGACCCTCACATGTCACATGGGGCGCGCCAACCAGTCCAATTACAGCGGAAGAAGCTGCTATTGCAAAAGCTTTCGGAAAGAGAATTGCCGAAATTACCAAAAAACAAGCTCAATAATATCTAATTCGCTTTACAAAACTTTTATTTATATGCTTACAATAATGCCTTCAGCTAAGTGCTGAGGAGTGTTTTGTGTTTAGATTTATGCGGTTTATTTTCTTATATATATTTGATACTCATAGGTTCTTCCCCTGCCTGTCTGTTTACCTGTAATCATCTGTCTGCTGCCTCTGCTGCCCATTCCTTCTATTAAACCGTCATATGTATCAAGTATTAATAAATCATCTTGGGTAATTGTACTTCCCGCACCGGCTCTGTATCCGACAACAGTAACATAGTGTCTGGAATTTCCTTTTGCGCCTACCTGTAAAACTACCGCTACGCCGGAATCAAGCTGTTCTTTTATTTTAGCCAATACAGCACCTTTAGAGCCTGTAAATTCTCTGTATCTTGAAGCATCAGGGTAACCGGCCGCTTGTCCGTTAATGGGTGTATTGGTACTGCCGTCAACCCATAGGCCGTATGAATACGCAAAAGATAAGCACTTATCAGGATGTCCCCATTTATTTCCGGCTCCGCCTTGTTGAATTTTTGCAGCCAATGCATCCAAATTCCTGCCGCCTAACAATGATGCATATGTAACTCCTCCCCGCATATATGTTCCCCCAAGCGACGAGAAAGAAAGTTCGCTTTTTGCTGCCTGGTTATTTTTTGTATTTAATGCTGTTTGAATTTTATTTACAACACTTTGTGCTGCCTCAACGTCATTTTGGGCATCAGTTGTCATTGTTGCTTTAGTGCTGCTATATTGTTCGGCTGCTGTCGTGTATGCGCTAAAGGCATCATTTACGGCTTGATTGTTCAGAGTGGTTATTTGTGTCTGAACATTTGTCAGTTGGGTTTGCAACTCAGTCTTTTCGCTATTTAATGTTCCTAAATCGGTTTCTAAAGTTGTTAATTTGGCTTGCGCAGCATCCAGCGCTTCCTTTGCCGCAGTTTGCTGTTCTTTTGCTTTTTCGAGTGCAGCGTTTGCAGATGAGAGTTTAGATGCAATCTCGTTCCTTCTTTGCGCATCTTGGGTTGTTGAATATGCTGATTCTAAAGAAGATATAATGCCTTCATATTCGCTGACAGAAGATGTGGCATTATCATAATTTGTTTGACATGCGCTAATCTCCATTTTTTGATTAGTGATTTCAAGATTTTTATTATCAATTTCGGTTTGTTTGGCGTCTAGATTTGCTCTGGCTGCTTCTTCCTGAGCTGCAAGTTCGGGTGCCACTGCTTTTAACACTTCTTGATATTGCTTATAGGCTTCATCCATAGTAGTCTTCAATGCTGACAAAGCAGAATTTGAGCCATCAACAATTTCGCTTAAAGCAGTTTTCTTTTGGCTTAAATCACCGTTAGCTTTTGTTAATTCTGCCTTAAGCTCTTCAACGCTCATATTTTCAT
>CAYYBA010000051.1:0-10120 GCA_964470205.1 uncultured Gammaproteobacteria bacterium
CTCAAATATGCAATTGATGATATCCGCCTGTTTTTCAATAATGATGTCAGGTTTTTAAAACAGTTCTAAACGCGGCAGCCGGTGCAAGGATTATGCCTTTCGTTTTAACTCTTCAATTTCTTTTTGGAAAGGCGAAATTGCGCTTAATTTGTTGATAATTACAGGCAATTTCTCAATAACGTAGTCAATTTCATCTTCTGTTGTAAAGCGGCTCAGAGAAAAGCGTATGCTGCCATGCAAAGATGTAAAAGGTGTACCCATGGCTTTTAAAACGTGGCTTGGCTCTAAACTTCCGGATGTGCAGGCACTTCCGGAACTTGCACAAATTCCTTCATCGTTCAGGTGCAATAAAATTAATTCCCCTTCAATATATTGAAATCCTACGTTTGTGGTGTTCGGAACACGGTTTTTGCTTTTTGAATTTAAAACAGCAATCGGAATTTTCCCTAAGATGTTATCTTCAAGTTTGTCGCGCAGTGCCCTTACGCGTGTTAATTCATCGGGCAAATTTTCTTTGGCTAATTGCGCTGCAAGGCCCATACCTACAATATAGGGAACATTCTCTGTACCCGCGCGTTTGCCCCTTTCCTGATGTCCGCCTACAATTAAGGGTGATAACATTGTGCCTGATTTTATATAAAGTGCGCCTATGCCTTTTGGGGCATGGAATTTGTGGCCTGATACCGAAAGGAGATCAATTGATGTGTTTTTAATATCAATTGGAATTTTGCCTGCGGCTTGAACTGCGTCTGTAAAGACCTTTGTTTCAGGGTTTATTTCTTTTACCATTTGCGCTATGTCTTCAACCGGGTAAATTACCCCTGTTTCATTATTTGCCATCATAACAGAAACCAGAGCGGTATCTTTATTAACACTTGCCTTTATTTGTGCTAAATCAAGGTCGCCGTTAAAATCGACATCAAGATATGTGGCTGTATACCCCTTTTTTTCAAGATTTTTATATAAATTTAAAACACACGGGTGTTCAACTCGCGTTGTAATTATATGTTTTTTCCCCTTATTTAGTTCTAAAACCCCTTTAATTGCCATATTAGCGCTTTCAGACCCGCAGGATGTAAAAACAATTTCTTTCTCATTGCCAGCACCCAAAAAATCAACCATTTGTGAGCGTGCTGCTTTAATAGCATTGTTTGCCCTGTGCGCTAAGTCATAAATGCTTGAAGGGTTGCCGAACTCCTGTATAAAATAAGGTATCATGGCTTCAAGTACTTTAGGGTCAACTTGTGTTGTTGCGTTATTATCTAAATAAACCGTTTTCATTAAGCCACCTCGTAAACCCTTATATCTTTATCGACATTTTCTCTAAGCTGCACTTCCACAAAGTTTTTAAGAGTTAATTGCGAATTGCAGCACCCCTTGCAAGACCCTATGAGTTTTACATAAACGTCCTTTCCTTTAATATCAACAAGTTCCAGCCCGCCGCAATCTTTTGAAAGCTCGCTTGCAATTGCCTGCTCAATAACTTTATTTACTTTTAAAATAAATGCAACGTCTGCAGGCTCATTTTGCGCTCTTGGGGCGTTTTCATCCAAAATTCTTTTTAAGTTATCTCTGCACCTTCCGCAGCCTAAACCCGCAGACGTAGCGCTTTGAAGGGCGTCTAAGGTTACAGCCCCCTGCTTTATGGCCTTTTTAATTTCACCCTGTGTTACATCAAAACATTTACATATAATTTTTTTATCATTATCAACAGGCACTTTAGCTTCGCCTGTGTAGTTTTTTAAAGCGTCTTCCAGAGCCTCTGAGCCCATAACCGAACAGTGCATTTTTTCAGGCGGCAGACCGCCCAATTGTTCTGCTATTTGCTTGTTGGTGATTTTTTTTGCTTCTTCAACGGTTTTGCCTTTAACCATTTCCGTTAAAATGCTTGAAGATGCAACAGCAGAGCCGCAGCCAAAAGTTTGAAATTTGGCGTCTGTGATAACCCCTTTATCATTGATTTTTAAATAAATTTTTAAAGCATCTCCGCAAGTCAGAGAACCTGCTTCTCCTATGGCATCTGCATTTTCAATTGAACCCACATTTTTCGGGTTTTTATAGTGTTCTTTTACAATATCCGAATATTCCCACATAATTTTTCCTTTTTTCTTTATTTTACATCAAAAAATACTATTTACATAGGGTGATTTTTTTAAAATAAGATTCTATAATTGTAACGTGGAAGATTTTCTCAAAAATTCCCTGACAGGGCTACATACTAAACAAAATGCTCCCTTAACCGATGCAGATTTTGGGATTAATTTTGATAATAATATCTTTAATCAAAAGGATTTTGAAAAAATTATAGCCGAAGAAGACGGCAAAACAGTCGCAACAAGGCAATCTCAGAAAAGATTGAATGATTTTGATGCAAACATTCTAAGGCAAAGTGCTTTTGTGCACATTCCTGAAAAAGAAGCTGACTTTAAAACGCCGCAGGAACTTTTGGCTGAAGAAAAAGAAAAATTGCCCATAAGCTTGCTGCACAAATTTTTCCCGAAAATTTATCAATCCTGCGTTATAAGGCGCACGGTTTTAAAAATGAATATGCTCAATAAAATGGCAGCGGAACTCGGGACAAAACAAATTCCCTACGGCGAGGAAGATAGGCGCTATGATAAGCTTATAGCTTATTTAAGCTGCACAAATACGCTAAATTCAAGGCTTCAGAAGAAAATAAAAGGCTGATTAATGTGAAAAAGCCGTACCGCTTTTTGGCTCCTGTCAAATTTCTTTCAGAAATTTGTTCGCTCGCACGTTCGTGCCTCACTTACGCTCGCAACGTCGCCATCGTCGTGCTGCGTTGCCGCCTGCTCCCGCAGCCGTCAACATCCGCACCGGCTCCCGCTTTTTTTACCACGGGTAATCATCTTTCATCTCCCAGCTATCTTTCATTATAAGTGCGCCGCAGGCAAGCCCGTCGTACCTTGAATTGCCATCCACGCAAGCCCCTCCGTTGCCGCTAAATTTTTCCGGATTTATCAAATCTTCTCTTTTATAACTGTTATAAGCAAAAACATACTGTTTTTTTGTTTTGTCAAAAGTCAGTTCAAACATGTCTTTGCCAAGCACATTGGGCCTTTTTTTGCCGTTAATATCTATAACCAAATTAGGGTAGCTGCTTTGCTCAATCATACCTATTGCAGAGCCGTCTTGCAGCACAATTGCCGCGCATAGTTGATATCCGCCGCTCCCTTTTATGTTACGAAATATTGCCCCTTTGCCGTTAGTTGAATACCAGCAGTTTGCAACATTGGGATAAATATAACACCCTTTTTGAACCTTAAGGTAAGGCACAAAATAATTTTGCATAAAATACACTCTCTCTTCAACTGTCGCGTGGTTTTGTTTAACTATAACATCGGAGTTTGAAATATCGCTGCCGTTTATATAATTCATTCTAACAGCGTTATTTACGGCGGAATACACTTTTTTAAGCCTTGTTACAGCTTGGGTTTTTTGGTAATTGCGCACAACAGCAGGGATAGTAAGGGCTGCCACAACACCTATAACAGCAAGAGTGATAAGAACTTCGGCGAGCGTAAACCCTTTTTTATTTATAAAATCTTTTTCCATAAACTGCCTTACCTAATTAAATATGCTTTTTTACATAAAATACCTCTTTTGATTGTAAGTATAGCATATTTAATTATCTTTTTCAAGTATTTAGGATAATTAAAATGGGTTAAATAACTATGCAGTTAATTATAGAATAAGTCCAGGGGAGAAAATAATGGGAACATTAAAGCTTTTTGGCAAGAGGATAAAGGAACTTCGCAAACTTCACAACATGACACAAGAAGAATTGGCAGAAAAAATAGGTTTATATACAAAGCAAATAGGCAACATTGAAACAGGCGTTTGTTTTACCCCTATTGCCACAATAGAAAAACTTGCACAAATTTTTGATGTTGAAATAAAAGATTTATTTGATTTTTATCACAAAAACGACAGGCAAATTATATTAAAACAATTAACCCGCCTAATTAACTCTGTTCCCGATGAAAAACTGGGTTTGATTTATAAAATAGTTAAAAATATAGCAAATTAAGTGTTATAGGCTAACTATTTTGCGTAAACTTTCTTATTGAATTCAATTTAGAATTTATAAAGCAGTCTGCAACAGCCTGCTTGTAAAGTTTAGAAAGCTTGCTTGAGATGTATATTTCGGAGTTGTCAAGGCATCTGCGCTTAGTGTAGGCGCCAGAACCAAAGGCAAGTCCGTTCATATTAATGCCGTTAATTTTCGCCATTTTTTCTTCTTTTAAGAATTATCAAATCGTGCTTATATATAATTACTTAAAAAATTTTTTTTGTCAAAGATTTCAATAAAATGTCATAATTGTTACAAAATTTAATACAAAAGTTGTAATATAATCTTTATTTTACCATATTTTTATCTTTTGGTTTCTTTGTGAATAAATGTAAATTTTTGTTAAGAAATATATTATGTATGTAATTTTGATATACAAAAAGTTTTTATATATGTAGTAGTATATTAACTAAGAAAGTGAATCTAATGGGCGCAGGTATTTCAGAAATAGTACTTGATACAGCTATCCTAGAAGGCGCGGATATGGAAGCGCAGCTGATGAAGAACAGTGAATCAAGCGCAGACCTTCAAAGATGGCAAGCAGGGCAAATAAGCGACTTGAACCAAGAGCGCTCATTCAGGGTTGAACAAATTAATAGTAAATACGAAGATGATTTGGTTGATACAGAAAATCTTGATGATGAAGCAAAAGCAGAAAGGCAAGAAAAACTCTATGAAAAAACCCAGGAAATTCAAGAAGTTAATAATGATATAAGCTTAAGAACTCAAGAAGTTCAAGCACAGGCGTCCGCTAAAGCGGCAATTATAGATTCTGAAAAAACAGGTATTGAAGCAAGGCTTGAAGAATCAAGGGCACAGCGCGAAACCTGGGGCGATTTGGTTGAAAAACGTATAGAAGATTCAGTTCCTTTTAAAGATTCATAAATTCCAAAATAATTTTTATTAAAGATACTATTAAAACTATAACCATTAAATTGGTTATAGTTTTTGGTTTTAGCTTGTGTGATATTTTAACTCCAATTTTAGCGCCTATTAAGCTTGAAACTATTGCAATGGGTATAATTAAAGGCGGGATATGCCCTATTAAAAACTTCCCTGCAAAAGCAAAAAACGCGTGCAGCGCAACAGCAAATGTTATTGAAGGCAAAAGCTCTTTTGTATCTTTCCCCATAAAACACTTCATTGCCGTTGCAAAAAATACAGCGCCCCCTATACCTATTGAAGCGCTAATAGCGCCTATACAGGCAAAAATTAAATATGAAAACCATCTTGTGCGGGAATTTTTTATTTCACAGTATACATCCGATTTTATTAGATACAGTGAAAGCAAGGAAACAAAAATATAAATTCCGAACAAAACTTGTTTTGAGGCGCTTGCAGACAATAAAACTCCGGAGAGTGTACCTGCCATAATCCAAAATGAAATTTTAAAAAGAAAGGGTGCGGGCAAAAATTCTTCTTTTCTTCTGTAAAAGAGGCTTGATAGTGCGTTAAAAAATACGCATGCAGCGCTTATTCCTATAATTTGGTGTATATTCAGGCTTAGCCCGAAAACAGGTGCAATAAAAAGAAAAGCCGGGACGATAACAAGCCCTCCGCCTATGCCCAAAAGCCCCGTTAAAATGCCTGAAAATATGCATACTAAAAATATTGCGGCGAATTCCATACAATTTAAAATAACATAAAAACCCAAGAAAATCATATAAAAAGTTTAGTTGAAAACGCTTAAAATTGACCATAAGGTTGATGTTTGAAGGAGCAAAATATAAGACAATTCCTCTATGGCATCAAATTTGAATGAAAAATGTTTGTTGAGATTTCTAGGCCAGGGCGATGAAAAGCCCTTTGGCAAGGGTTCTGAAATTGTCCTGCTTTTAAAACAGTTTAATATAGCGGTTAAGGCAAATAATTTTAATGAATTACACAACATTATAGATGAATGGGAAGATGAATAAGAAAAAAATTTCAATAATCTATTTGTTTTCAAGTTTTTTGGTTTTTTTAACGGTCATTGCCGCTGTAATTTTTTCTGAAAACATCAGGGCCTTTGTGGGCAATGTTGAAAATAAAACATTTGATTTAAGGCAAAAAATTGTAGCACCTTACAAAAAAATAAATAAAGACATTGTTATAATTGAAGTTGACACAAAAAGTTATGAATATATTGTGGATAAATATGGCGAATGGCCGATTCCGCGCTCTTTTTGGGGAAATTTAATAACTGAGCTTGAAAAATATAATCCGAAACTGGTTGTTTTAGACCTTTTATTTCCCAAAAGATACAATAAATTTAAAGGCGCAGATGATGTTTTAATTAATGCCGTTTTAAAAAATAATAATGTGATAAGCGCTATCAATTTTGATAATTATGAGAAAGAATTAAGAGAGCCCGTTGATTTGCCAAGGGGTTTAAGTACTGCTGTTTTAGGCGATAATAATTTGATTAAAAAAGAACACGAAGATACCAACCCGCTTTCTTTTAAGAACGTTCTTCCTATTATGGATGGGATTTTAGGGGCAACAAACAATATAGGTTTTGTCAATTTTACGCGCGATAAAGACGGTGTTATAAGGCAGATGCCGGTTTTATGCATTTATAAAAATCAGTATTATAAAAATCTTACTTTTTTGGCGGCACTTAAATACTTAGGGCTTGAAGACAGTGAATTTAAGATTAAAAACAACAATTTAATTCTTGATAAAAACCGCAAAATTCCCCTGACAAGTGCCAATACTATTAATAATATTCCTTCTCTAAATACAAGCGGTATGGCTGTATTAAACTGGTACGCGCAGGATTTTAAAAAAGTGCCCCTGTGGGAGCTGGATAAAAAAATTCAAGCAAATGACACCAAATTTTTAGATGAAAATTTTAGAGATAAAATCGTTTATGTGGGAACATCAGCGGCAATTTTGGGAGATGTTAAAACAGCCCCTCTGGCACAATATATTTCAGGGGTTGAAATCCACGCAACTTTTTTAAACAATATTTTGGATAATAATTTAATAGCGCAGACAAATATTTTTGTTGATATTTTAATAGCACTTTTGCTGTGCACCCTTATAAGTTTTATTGTTTTAAAAGAAAAATCCGTTGTGCTCTCAATGCTTCAATTTTTAGCGGTTATTGTTTTATATATTATATTAAGCACGCTTTTAATGCACTTTTTTAATATTTGGACTTCTCTGGTGCTTGAAATTTTACTGTGTGTTTTAATTTTTATAACTCTTTATCTTGTAAAATATTTTGTTAAATCCTTTGATTACGAACAAACCTATAAACTGGCAGTAACAGACGGTCTTACCGGGCTTTATAACCACAGATATTTCCAGGAACAGATGATAGGGCAAATTCAAAATTACCAGCGCTATGAAACACCGTTTTCCCTGATTTTAATTGATATTGATTTTTTCAAAAAATTTAACGACAAATACGGACACCAAAGCGGGGATGCTGTTTTAAAGCAGGTTGCGCTTATGATAAAATCCTGCGTGCGCTCAACTGATATTTCTTGCAGATATGGCGGGGAAGAGATGAGCGTTATTTTAACCAATACAAATAAAGAAGAGGCAGTTATTACGGCAAATAAAATTTGTGAAACCGTAAGGAACACTAAAGTGACCCTTGCAACGGGTGAAAAGGCAAATGTGACAATAAGCGCGGGGGTGGCATCAGCGCCGGTTGACGGGCTTGATGTGCAAAAACTTATTGAATATTGTGACAAGTGCCTCTACAAAGCAAAAGAAAGCGGCAGAAACCGGGTAGTGAGCGAAATATAATATATACATTAAAAAACGCGCAAGTTTATACTTGCGCGTTTTATTATAATTGGTATAAATTACTGGTTTTCCTTATTTCCTGAAAGCCATTTTTTGGCTATTTCAAGGTTCCCTGCATACTTACTATTGCGAACTTCAGGGCCAAGTGATTTTAAGATTTTATCAATTAATCTCATAGATAAACCATTAGGTACATCCGGACAATCCAGCGCTAAATATTCAAGAGTCTCATGATATAACCTCCCTACCCTATAGTCCATTTGGCATGGAGTTTTGGCAGACGCCAAAAGTTCAGCTAACATTTTGCTATGTTTGGGGTCTTTTTTATCAAAAGAATTTATTATTGTTTGTAATGGTTCAGTATCTTCTTTTGTTAACGCAAGCTCAAACACACTCATCTCGCCATCGCCATAATTATCAAATTTCTTTGCAAGTAAAGAGCTTAGTGCATCTTTATCTTCTGCATGGCTTTTAATTGTTCTTACAAAAAATTTACTACTGCCAAAACGCGCTATATCAAAAAACAACTTGTCGCCTGCGGCTTTCTCACCGTAATCTTTTATACCGTACTCTGTAATAGAGTTATTTTCCAAACCTTGAACTATTAATTTGGCAGATAAAGAATCCGATACACCCTCAGCTCCTAATGCCAAACGTTTAATGGTTGCAGCATACAGTGTATAATCTTTTATTCCATTAGGTGTAAATTGCAGCATAAGTTCCGCCAACATTTCGTTATCTTTAGGCTTATTACTGCCAAAAGCATTCGTTATTGCTTTTAAGAAGTCAATTTCATATCTTTCTTTTGAATCTAATATTTTCATTGCATTGGCGCTACCTCCAGAATTCGAGTAACTACTGGGTAAACGGAATTCTTCTGTAAGCGCATTATATAATCTTTTTTTATCTTCCCCGCTATAGTCCCTTATCGCGTCTATAAAACCTTTATTGTCCCAAGTTACTAGTTTTTGAAAAAGATAATCGCTCTGATTTCTTGCCAATTCAGGCACTTTTGCCATACCAAACGATACACTGTCATATCCCATGGGTTTTGTTTTAAAATTTTGTTCTTTTGTGCCGCTCAACACTTCTTTTGGCACAACTGCATTAAATGCAGAGATTCCATTTACCAACATTTTAATTCCTTTCTTCTTGAATGCGTATTTTGTATAACCCCCTGAAAAATTTTTTTTGCGCTATGCAAAAATGAGCGCTAAACCAATACTTTTTAGCTTTATCCTTTTGGGGAATTTTATTTTTTAACATTTCCTTTTAACCTTTTTTAAAAGGAGAAAATTATGAAAAAATTAGAAGGCACACAGACGCAAAAAAATTTAATGAAAGCATTCTTGGGCGAATCTGACGCCAGAAACCGCTATACTTATTATTCATCTGTTGCCAAAAAAGAAGGATATGTACAGATAAGCAACATTTTTCTTGAAACTGCGGATAACGAATCTCAGCATGCAAAGCAATTCTTTAAATTTATAGGTAATGTTGCGCCTTTTGAAGTTTGTGCCGCACTGCCCGTTGGCATGGGTGATACTTTGGCAAATTTACAGTACGGTTTTGAAGGCGAGCATGAAGAAAACACAATTCTTTACCCGGGTTATGCAAAAGTTGCTTACGAAGAAGGATTTGAGGATATCGGAAGATGTTTTGAATACGTTACAACCGTTGAAAAACACCATGAAGCAAGATACAGAACCCTTTATCAAAATTTGTTGAATAATATGGTATTTAGTAAATTAAACGTTGTTAATTGGATTTGTTTAAAATGCGGTTATATTCACACTGGCGAACATGCGGCGCACGAATGCCCCCTGTGCCATCATCCTCAGGCTTATTATCAAATGCTTTGCGATAATTATTAATTATTTTAAAATAAAAAGCCTCCGAAAAAAACAGAGGCTTTTTTAAATTCTTTATGGATTAAAGATTTACAGTTTTGACGCTACCAATAAAGTAGCTTCAGCCAATCTTGTTGAATAACCCATTTCGTTATCATACCAGGAAATAATTTTTACCATATTATCGCCCATAGTCATTGTTAAAGCTGCATCAACGGTTGAAGATTGTGAAGAGCCGATAAAGTCAGTTGACACAAGCGGAGCTTCTTCATAAACCAAATATTTTCCGTCTGCTGCTTCTTTTAGCGCTGCATTTACAGATTCAACCGTAACGGGTTTTTCTGTTTCAAAAACAACGTCTACAACTGAAACATCAGGTGTAGGAACTCTCAACGCAAAGCCGTTTAATTTACCTTTCAATTCAGGTAATACAAGT
>CAYYBA010000052.1:0-10036 GCA_964470205.1 uncultured Gammaproteobacteria bacterium
CATATTCAAGGTCTGCATCCTGGATTACCACTATATCGCTTTGAGTATTCTGAAATCCTGTGTAAACCGCAGCTCCCTTGCCTTTATTTTCATTGTGGTACAGGATTTTATACTTTCCTTCGTATTCTTTTAAAATTTCGCGTGTTGAATCGCGCGATGCGTCATCAACAATGATTATATGTTTTTCAAGCCCGTAAAAATCCGCATCTTCGACTTTTTTTAAAATTTCCCTTATTGTTTTTTCTTCATTGTAAACAGGAATTACAATATCGACACTCTTCATTTTCGACTCCTCCCAATAAATAAAATTCTACCACAAACTTTAATTTATTTAAAACTTTTGTATTTCAGCGTTAGGGCTTGAAAAAATTGTTATGGGAGTACGAAAAATTAAAGCTCCTTTGTATCTTTGCGATAATGTAATTCTGATATTATTTTTTGAAGCGTCCGCGCAATCTGCCTGGAATAAGAATTTTGGGGTTCCTTCAAGCATTTCGGAACTGCTGCATGAAATGATATTTAAAGAAGGATTTGTACAGGTAAATGTCAAGACTCTAAATTGTCCGTGCAATACGGGCAAAACCGTTTCCTGCGAGCATTTATCCCCTTGCGCCAGTTGTAACTTTGCCATAATTTCATTAGCTGCTGTTTCTACCTGCCAATTATTTCTCCAATACATTGCCGCATCCAATATAAGAAAAAATAACAGCATAACCATTATAAAGGCTGCCGAAAATTCAATTATAGTTTGCGCTTTTTTTATATATTTATAAATTTTTTTAACCTCTCTATTATGCTCTTTTTCGTTAGTTTCGGGTATATAGGTGTATTTTTATAATATTTTGCATATTTGTCTATTATATTCTGAGGCAAAGATTCATTTTTTTCAAGAGTTTCTGCTATATACAGCAAATAGTCATCTTGTTCACGCCTGTAAAGCGAACTTTTACCCCTTATATCTTCATCCGCCTCTCTGTGCACAAGCGCATGAAAAGCAGCACCCAGGCTTTTATCATCCAAATTTTTAGGAAAAAGTTTTGAGGCATCTAAAACACTTATATTCCCTGCTAATACGTTTTTGATTAAATTTGCAACGAATACTTTATCGCTCTGCTCTTGCATTTTACCTACCCATTATTTTACAGTCAAGAGTTCTTGTTCGCAAACCAGCTGGTTAATGCGCAAAAGTTTTGTCATATCGCCGCCGCAAAATTGATAAGCAATTTTTTCTAAAGACATTTTTATGATGTCCGTGTAAGAATAAGCGCTTCTGTAAAAAAACTTTTTACCCTGTTTAACTCTCAAAAGAAGTTCTTTTTCAAACATTCTGTCCATAACGGTTTTAATAGTTGTGTAAGCTCTTTTTTGCGTATGATTATTGTTTATCAAATCCGTTATTTCTTTTACGCTGTGTTTGTAAACACCTGATTTTTCTAGTTCCCACAATGCATTTAAGATTATGCTTTCAAGGGAGCCATGTCTTAAATTTATCAATTTAATTACTCCTAACAAAATGTCTACGACCATAGTAGCATAAAAAAGATTTTTTTCAACCCGCTTTTGGTTTTATTTTAACATTTCTTTTGCACGTACATTTCTGTGATAATTTATTGCGAAACGGTGTGCTTCATCTCTTATGCGCTGAAAAAGGTGAAGCGCGGGTGAATTCAAAGGGAATATTACAGGTTTTTTAGAATTTGGCGTAAAGATTTCTTCTTCTCTTTTAGCTAAAGATACTATATTTAAATTGATGCCGGTTTCTTTTGCAACAGCTAAAACACTTGAAAGCTGCCCTTTTCCTCCGTCTATTATAATTAAATCAGGCGCTATGTCATAACCCTGCTTTATTCTTTTAAATCTTCTGGCTAAAATTTCTCGCATACTTTTAAAATCGTCAACTTCACCTTTTTTAAGCGTGCGTAATTTATATCTCCTGTATAAACTTTTTTTAGGCTGTCCTTGATAAAAAGTGACTCTTGATGCAACAGTGTTTGTGCCCTGAATATGCGATATATCATAACATTCAATTGTGTGGGGAAAGACCTTTAAATTTAATTTTTCCATAATCCAGGAGCCTATTTCATTGTAATCGGTCTGCAGCTCCATAAGTTCTTTTAATTTGGTCTGTTCAAGAGTTATTTTTACATTTTTAACTGCAAGTTCCATAATGTCACGCTGTTTTTTGGTTTTTGGGAGAGAAATTGAGATTTTTTCGCCGAATAAGCCTGAAAGCCAGTTTTCATAAACATCTTTGTCGTCAGGTAAAACTGTTGTAAATATTTTTTTTACCATTACCATATTTTCTAAAAGCCCGTAATATTCCCTTAAAGTTGCGTCAATCACTTCAGACTCGCCGTTATTTGTAAATTGGTGAAATTCAAAATCTTTTTTGCCTATAAGTCTGCCTTCTCTTATTTCTAAAACACAGGCGCAGTAAGTATTCCCGGATTTTTCAATGGCAATGTAATCTTCATTCAATTTTTTATTTTCGCTTATAACTTTTTGCTTTTCCATTGTAGTTTTAATATCGCAAATGCCGTCTCTATAAAATTTCGCCTTTTCATATTCATATTTTTGGGCACTTTCTTTCATATGCGCTTCAAGTATTTTGATAAGTTCGTTTTGTTTTCCGTTTAAAAAAAGTTCGACATCGGCAAGCATTTTTTTATATTCTGCTGATGTTACATATCCCTGACATGGCGCCAAACACTGACCCATGTCATAATATAAACAGGGGCGGGAATTGAACTTCGGGGTTTTACATTTTTTTAGAGGGAATATTTTTTGCAAAATCTCTAAAGTCGCATGCATTGCGCGCGCATCGGTATAAGGACCGAAATACTTACCTTTTTGAAGGTTCTTGTTAGCTTTTCTTGTCACAATAATTCTCGGATAATCTTCATCTGTTATTAAAAAATAGGGGAATTTTTTATCATCCTTAAGTAAAATATTATATTTCGGCTTGTATTTTTTAATAAGCTGGGATTCCAAAATAAGCGCTTCGATTTCATTATCAACTGCAATGCATTTTATGTCGCAAATCTGGGGGGTCAGAACTTCAAGTTTGGGCGAATCTTTATGTTTTCTAAAATAACTCGCAACACGTTTAGAGAGATTTTTAGCCTTTCCTATATATATAATTTCACCGTTTTTATCAAAAAATTGATAACATCCGGATGTTTTTGGAACTATTTGTAACTTTTGAGAAATTTTACTATCCATTTTTTCCCCCAAAGGTTATTATATCACCGTTTTTAATTTCCTCCTCCCTCCAGTATTCCACAATATATTTTGTTCCAAAAACCGGTTTTAGAAAACAAAAAGGCTTAATATTCTTATCTATTTTGGTGACTTTAAAGTCTTTATCCAGATATGCTGCGCTAAAATTGAAAAAAACAAAGCAAGAATGTATCCAAAAAGCATTTTTAAAAATTAAGGCATCAAATTCTTGAGGCTTTTTTTGAAACATAAGCCCTAAAAGCTTTTCAAAAAAGTTTTTTGCAAATTTGGCTTTTTTAAAAAGTATATTATTGTTTATAAATATTTTGCTCATTTCTCTAATTATTATAACAGTTAACAAAACTTAATCAAATACTAAAGATACAATAGAAGTTTCCGATAAATATGTTAAAATGAGAATGCATACTGCGCAATGTGATCTTCTCATTTTTTTTAAAGGATACTGATATGATACTCGAGTACAAAATTGATGAATTAAAAGTTCATTCGGCTTGGCTTAGGACCTTGTACGAACTTATTGAAGAGCTCAATTGCAAATGCCAAACATTTTTTGAAGAAAATTACAGTGTTGAGCATAAATGTTTTGCCCAAACAAGAACGGTTAAAATAAGAGGCGACAGCTCAATGCTCGGATGGCTTAAGCTTAGAATGGAACGCTATACGCATTTTATTAATTCTTTAAATGCGCGTGCCGATTTTATGTCTTCGCAAATCAATAATGATGAGGATTAGAGAAGCCCTTTTGTAGAAGGTATTTCATTTATTTTACAAGGATCTATTTTAACAGCATCTTTTAGCGCACGTGCTGTTGCTTTAAAGGCTGCTTCAATTACATGGTGTGTATCGTATCCGTCAAAAAGCTTGACATGTAAAGACATACCTAAATTTTGCGCTAAAGAATTAAA
Source organism: uncultured Gammaproteobacteria bacterium (assembly GCA_964470205.1). Classification (GTDB taxonomy): domain Bacteria; phylum Cyanobacteriota; class Vampirovibrionia; order Gastranaerophilales; family Gastranaerophilaceae; genus CAYYBA01. The sequence goes on from CAYYBA010000052.1 coordinate 4,146, forward strand.
GAAGTGCGCCAATAAAACGGTTTCAAAATCGGATGTTTTTTCATCCTTTAAATCTATATCTACCTTGCAAAACGGACGCCCAGATATATCTATAACGCTCATTACAAGGGCTTCATCCATTGGAAGAATTTCTGTTGCATAGCGGTTTATGCCTTTTTTATCGCCCAATGCTTCTTTAATGGCACATCCCAGGGTTATTACAACATCTTCAATTAAATGGTGGGGGTCACTGTCAAGGCTTTTAACATCAAGAGTTACGTCAAATCCGCTGTGGTATGTAAATTGTTCCAGCATGTGATTGAAAAAGTTTACCCCTGTCTTAATTTGATATTTGCCTTCGCCGTCAAGGTCAACGGTTAAGGTTATTTTTGTTTCTTTTGTTTCCCTTGTTTTTGTAATTTTTCTCATTTTTCTTCCTTTAAAATATCATTTATATTATTTAACACCCATAAGGCGCCTTTGTCTATAAGATATTTTTTGTATTTTGTACTTTGGTGCTCTTGAGGCGGCAGAACACCCACTGCATTAACATTTGCAGCTTTGGCGCATATCATATCGTCACCCGTATCTCCGAAATAAAATATTTCCTTGTATACACTATTTCTTTTAATGACTTCTAATCCGTTCGGGTATGGCTTTTGGCGATTTTTGGGTAAATCTTCCTTTGCTATAATTATATTAAAATGTTTTAAAATGCCGAATTTTTCGAGTGAATAATAAGCTTCTTCTCTCGGACGTCCGGTAAATATTGCTAAATCATGTTTTTGCGCCAGTTTTAATATGTTTAACTTGTCTATTAAAAGTTTTTCATTATCTATAAGCCCCTTTGAGGTGCCATTTTGCGTGTTGAAGAAGTACCTTTGAAAAATTTCTATTATTCGTGCTTTTTCAATTTCTATTCCATGTTTTTGAAGCAGAAATTCGGTTAAATCCCAATCACAATTAAGTCCGCCAAGATTTTTGGCATCTTGAATCTCGTTATCCTGCAGTTTTTTATACGCAAAATGTTCAAATGTTTTTTCAATAGCACAGCGGTAAGAATTCCTTACGTCAAAAATAACGCCATCCAAATCAAAAATAAGTAAATTTCGCGGCTTTAGGGTTTCTATAAGGAATTTCGCATCTTCAATAGGCGGAATTGTCATTCTGAGGCAATTTTCCAAATCTTCCAATTGACTCATATCTTTGACTTTAATTGAATTTATAAGTAATTTTTTGTATAAGAAACTTGATTTTTCTCCGAAATCGCAAAGCATAAAGTTGCCTTCACCCTTAAACGGCTTAAAGCCCAATTTTTCAAATTCTTTATATAAAAACTCCTTTGATTTTCGGGTTTCCTGTTTTACTTTTTCTAAGTGCGCCTTATCCTTTATAGCTTCAATTCCGGCTAAAACGGCAAGAGAATTAACGGTATAAGGAGAAATAACCTTTTTAAGCTGCATAATATTATTCTTATTGCTTGCAATATATCCAAGCCTTAAGCCCGCAAGAGCGTAGTCTTTTGAAAAAGATTTTAAAACAAAAAGATTCGGGTATAAGTTTATTAAATTCCAATAGTTAAAATCTTCACTTTGCGCGTAATTTAAATAGGTGGCATCTACTACAACCATTTTATTGGGATATTTTTTGCAAAGATATTGAATATCCGCTATAGAAACCATGTCGCCTGTGGGTGAATTTGGGGAAGTTAAATACAGGGCTTTGGTTTTACCATTAACCAGATAAACCATTCTTTCAAGGTTAAATTTCCATTTGTCTTCGTATTTAATTTCAATAAATCTGGCGCCTTGTGCCGAAGCATAAAGTTTTGGCATAGTAAATGTCGGTGCGTAACTTAAAACTATGTCTCCGGGCTCTAAATACGTCTTAAAAACGCTATTTATAGCTTCATCGCAACCGTTTGTAAGAATTATGTTATCTTTTTCCAAACCTCTTAATTTTGCAATTTCATCTAAAAGTTCGCCGTAACAAGGATAAAAATTGAAGTTTTTTGTATCAAGTTTTTTAAATCTTTGCAAAACTTTATCGGAAGGACCAAAGAGGTTCTCGTTTGCATCTAATTTTAGTTTATAAAATTCAAAATATTCATCTGTTTGATAAACCGGCAAATCTTCCAGTATTTTTTTAGGTTTTAACATAAAAAAATTATAGCATAAAAGCTTGAGTTTATTGTATAATTTAAAAATGGAAGAAAATTTTGTGACAAAAGAGTTTATAAAGCCTTTGAGCGGTGATATTGTAATCCCCGCCGATAAATCCATATCTCACAGAAGTTTAATTATAGGTGTCTTAACCAAAGGCAAGCTTAAGGTAGAAAATTTTTTAACAAGTGCAGATTGCCTTGCCACCTTAAATATCATTAAAAAATTGGGTGCTGAAGTTAATTTTGTTGATGATAAAACAATTGAAATTGATGCCGCCAACTGCTTTAAAAAACCCGATACAGAGCTTGATTGCCAAAATTCCGGCACTTCAATGCGCCTTTTGGCAGGGATTTTAGCAGGGTGCAATTTTAAAAGCACTTTGACAGGCGATTTAAGCCTTTCAAAACGGCCAATGGGACGTATAATTGAACCTTTAACTTTAATGGGCGCCAAAATAAATTCAAATGAAAATAAAGCTCCGCTTGAATTTTTGCCTTCAGAGCTTCATACAATAGAATATAAATCAAAAATAGCCTCTGCCCAGGTAAAATCCTGTATACTTTTGGCTGGATTAAATGCAAAAGGTCCTGAAACCGCAGTTATTGAACCTTACTTATCGCGCAACCATACGGAAAAAATGCTTGAATATTTCGGGGCTGACATAAGAACACAAAAAATTGAAGAAGGTTTTAAGATTTCTCTTGAAAAAAGCGTGCTTGAACCTAAAAATATTGTAGTTGCAGGCGATATATCTTCCGCTGCATTTTTTATGGCAGCAGCGCTTACTGTTCCGGGATCCGACATAATTATAAGAAATGTAGGGGTTAATGAAACACGCTCGGGCATTATAGATGTACTTTTAGAAATGAATGCAGATATTGAGATTTTAGATAAAAAACTCCTTTCAAACGAATATGTTGCCGATATAAGGGTTAAATACAGCGAGAATTTAAGGCCTGTTGAGATTAAAGGGGAAATAATCCCAAGGCTTATTGACGAAATCCCCGTTTTAGCGGTTTTAATGAGCCAGGCAAACGGGCAAAGCCGCGTGTCTGATGCTCAAGATTTAAGAAATAAAGAAAGCGACAGGATAAGATCTCTTGTACAAGAATTATCCAAAATAGGGGTTAATATTAAAGAAACAGCGGATGGTTTTACAGTTGAAGGAAAAACCCTCTTAAGCGGTGATTGCGAACTTGAAGCACACCATGACCACAGGCTTGCAATGTCATTTTTTGTGGCCGGTTTAATTGCACGTAAAACGTTTTTAATAAAAGGTTTTAGGTGGGTTGAAACTTCTTTTCCGAATTTCTTGCAATTAATGTATAAAATAGGGTATAATTAGGGCTATGATTAGTAAAATATTAGTAATTGATGATGATAGTTCGATATGCGACTTAATAAAAATCAACTTGGAAATTGTTGGCTATAAAGTTATAAGCGCAACGGATCCCATTATAGGTTATGCCTTAATTAAACAGGAATTACCTGATTTAGTTATTTTGGATGTTATGATGGGCGAGGTTGACGGTTATACTATTGCTTTAAAAATAAGGCAAAATAGCGCAACTGCAACTACACCCATTATAATGCTCACAGCCCTGGGCGAATTGCAAGATAAACTAAAGGGTTTTAATGTCGGTGTTGATGATTATTTGACAAAACCCTTTGAAATAGAAGAATTAAAGGCACGTGTTCAAGCACTCTTGAACCGTACAAATTCTTCGTATGAATCCCTTAAATACAAAGAAATTTTAAGTCTTGGCGATATTACTTTGGTACCCGAAACTTATGAGGTTAAAATTCTTGATAAAACAGCAAAATTAACACCCACGGAATTTGAAATTTTAAATGTCCTGATGCAAAATAATAATTCAATGGTTTCCCTAAAGCAGCTTTTAAAAGAAGTTTGGGGCTATGACGAAGATGACAATGTTGATATAATAAGGGTGCATGTACGCCATTTACGCTCAAAAATAGATGCAATTTCACCTAAGGGCGTTAAATATATTGAAACGGTTTATGCGGGCGGCTATAAACTTATACCGCAAGGCATTTCTTTGGTAAAAAAATAAATTAGCTATATGGATAGCTGTTTTTGCCGTCATTATCTTCAATTACGGAGTCCATGGAGCAGGCATCATAATAAGTATCATCGCCCCAGCCGCCATACATTTCAGTACCTTGCGGTGCAGGTGTGTGCCAAGTATAACCGTTGCCGTAATTCACTTTCCTTGCAACACCGTTATAAAAAACGTCTTGCCCTTTGTCCAGGTTCCAAATTCCAGCCCACAGACTGTAATCTCCGCCGTAAAGGCTATTATTCTCACCGCTTGTTACAAAAAATGTATCATTGCCCCAGCCTCCCCGAACAGTGCAATCATCTGAATTTACTATTTTTATGACATCATCCCCGCTTTTCGCGTCAACTTCAACGCCCGTGGAATTTTGAACAAGAAAGCTATCTTCGCCGTCAGTGCCTTCAATTCTTGCGTAATCTAAGTCATCAAATATATATTCATTTTCGCTTGTTCTAAAAACATGGTCTGCAACATTGCGCTCTGACACTACATCAAGGTCTACACAGGAAATTGCCACTTTTATTTTTCCGTTTATTTCATAAATCTTTTCGTAACCTTTATCTTGAATAGTCTTAACGCTGACAGGTTTATAACTGTAAGATTTCTTAAGAGCCCTTGTATCAACAGCTTCAATAGTTGATGGGTCTGTTTGCGCCATTTTATTTACACTAATCATACTTTTCCTTTGTGCTTATATTCTTTATATATATTAAATATATAAAGAAAAATTTAGGAAAAAAATTGCTTTTTTATATTTATAAAAATCCAAGACTTTATATTTTGTTACAAATATATTTTGCAACCCCTTCACCCATTGACATACAGCTTGTTTGCACCCTTAAAGCTGCCTGCGCTTCAAAATCTGCACCCAAAGAGCGCCCTATTGCAAAAAGGTTATCGTAATCAGCACTCATTAAACTTTCAATAGGTAGGCTATATTTAAAAACTTTTTGTAGCGGCTGTGTATTTGTACCGTCAGAGTGGATATCAATAGGGTAATCAGAATATAGCACAGGGTTTTTAAACGTTTTTCCAGCCAGCATATCATATTTTGTATATGTATAGCGGCATTTAACTCTGCCATTCTCTCTAACCCCTGTCATATCAGCGATATTTGATATATAGGCATTTTCAAAACCCTTAAAATACTTTTTACAGAAATTGGCTATTCTAAATATAGCTTCCCTGGCGTCCATTAAGGCCTCTGAAAATTTTTCAGGGTTATAAATCCATTCAGAAGAAATTTCAGGGCAGTTAAAAGCGATTGTAGATTGCATGCCCCCAACTGTAAATATTTGAAAGTATCTGCAGTCACTTTCTTTAAGATAACCTTCTCTAACGGCTTTATCAAAAATAGGCTCAAGCGCCCATTTTCTGTTCTTATCGCTGGTGTAAGCCGTGCTTAAATGGGTTTGGCCTTCAATTTTATAGACTGTTGTAACGTTTTCATCTTTGTCAATTTTTCTTAAAAAGCTTGCCAAAGCGGGAATATCAACATTTGACATCATAAAACGTAGGCTGCAAGCTTGTTTTTTGCTTGTATCCTTTAAAAGTTTACACTTTGCAAGATTTGCAAAGCTGCCGCAACCTGTTGCATCAACATAATATGTCGACTCGATAGGTAACGATAACGTTTTATAACTCAAAATTAAACATTTTATTTTTT
>CAYYBA010000053.1:0-9955 GCA_964470205.1 uncultured Gammaproteobacteria bacterium
TAAGGTTACAAGCGCATTTTTAGCGCAGGCTTTTTGCGCATCTTTTTTAGATTTCCCTATCCCCACTCCTATAAGTTCATTGTTGTAGTAGACACCCATTTTAAACGTTTTCTCATGGGCGGCACCTGTTTCTTCAAACAAAACATACTTGGGTAAATCTTTATTTTGGCTTTGCGTATATTCCTGTAAAATTGCTTTAGGGTTTAGCGTGTCAATATTTTCTTCTATATTGTCAATTTCATCGGAAAAATTTTCCAGCAGGAATTTTTTAACGGTTTCAATTGGCGAAGTGTCCTGAAATTCAAGAAAAATAACTCCCAAAAGCGCCTCAAAAACACAGGCTAAAATTGAAGATTTTTCTCTGCCTCTATCTTGCATCTCATTTTTGCCTAAAACAATTAAATCATCCAGCTTAATTTTGCGCGCAAAACTTGATATTACATTATCCGAAACAATCTCGGCGCGGATTTTGGTTAATTGGCCTTCTTCATAAGCCGGATACTTGTTAAAAAGATAGTCGCTTATTGCAATTTTTAAAACACTGTCGCCCAAAAACTCTAATCTTTCGTAAGAAAGAAGCCTGTCGTTAACTGCAGATGCGTGTGTTAAGGCTGTATTTAAAAATTCTAAATCCTTGAATCGAATATCAATTTCTTTTGAAAAATTTTCTAAAATTTTAATTCTGTCTTTAGAAATAGACATGCAAAAATCCTTTTAAATATTGAAGAAATTCTATAAAAACGTTTGTGCCATGCGTAAAATATGCAATATAATAATAAGCTATGGGAAGTGCAAAAATATAGCTGTCCGCTCTGTCTAAAAAGCCGCCGTGCCCGGGCAGAATATCGCTTGAATCTTTAACGCCGGCATCTCTTTTAATTAAGGATTCGGATAAATCCCCCAGCTGCGCTGCTGTTGTAACCAAAAAGCCCAAAATTAAACATTGTAAAATAGTGAGATGAGTATAAAGCGCACCTGTGAGTGCTATAAGCATTGCGCAAAAAGAGCCGCCCACAGACCCCTCCACGGTTTTTTTCGGACTTATAATGGGCGCAAGGGGATGTTTTCCATGGCGTGAGCCGAAATAATAAGCACCGATATCCGTTACAAGAACAATTAAAAATATTAAAATTGTAAGCCAGAGCCCTTCGTTGGTGTTAAACCTGAAAGCTCCGACATTGTTAGAACCGAACTGCCTTATTAAAAGTATATGACAAGGAAGCCAGCCGCCGTACATAAAGCCCAGGACCGTTGTTGCCACATTTGCAATGTAGGGCTGCCTGCCCTTAAAAAGCACCACTAAAAACGAAACTATAATACACCCTGTGACAATTGAGGGCAGTAAATCAAACCTGTGGAAGAAAATTAAAAGCGCAAATAAAATGTTTGCAATGTAAATTAAAGACAAACTCGGGTGAAACCCTTTATTTCGCAGGATTTTAACATATTCATCCGCGCCGAAATAAACAATTACAAGTAAAAACAATAACAGCGCAATACCGCCCATAAGAAGGCATGCAAGAGCAACTAAAGATATAATCCAGCCTGTTATAAGTCTTTTAATTTTGTTTTTTTGAATCTGTTCTTCCATCTAAACGGTCATAACCTCTTTTTCTTTTGCGGCAATAATTTCTTCGGTTGTTTTTATGTAGCCATCGGTAATTTTTTGAATTTTATCCTGCGCGTCTTTAACGGCATCTTCGGACAAATTTGCCGATTTTTCAATTTTTTTAAGGTCATCTGCCATATCACGTCTTACGTTTCTTACTGCAACTTTGGCGCTTTCGCCCATTGCTTTTACGTCTTTTGTTAATTCCTTTCTTTTGTCTTCAGTTAAAGGAGGAAATACAAGTCTTAAAACCGTACCGTCAGAATTGGGCGCTATGCCTAATTCAGCCTTAAGCAAAGCTTTTTCAACTTCTTTAATAACCGAACGGTCAAATGGTGCTATAACAAGCGTTGTACCGTCTTGTACACTTACTTGCGACAATTGTCTTAAGGGAGTCGGGCTCCCATAATAATCAACCAAAACCTTATCTAAAATAAGCGGGTTAGCCCGTCCTGTTCTTATTGTAGCTAAGTCTTTCTTTAACTGGTTAAGGCATTTTTCCATTTTTTCCTTGCCCTGCGTATAAATGTCTTCAACTGTCATAACTTTACTCCTTAATTATCTTACCAACGTGCCTGTTTTTTCACCTTTTAAAATTTTTATGATACTATCTTCAGCGCAAAAATCAAACACAACAATAGGGATTTTATTTTCTTTGCAAAGTGCGCAAGAAGTTAAATCCATAACTTTTAAACCATTATGAATAATATCATCATATCCGATTTCATCATATTTTTTGGCATTCGGGTTTGTTTTAGGGTCATCGTCATATACCCCGTCAACACCGTTTTTTGCCATAAACATAACTTCAGCATCAATCTCAGAAGCCCTGAGCGCTGCCGCCGTATCTGTTGTGAAAAACGGATTGCCGGTGCCCGCCGCAAAAATCACAACCCTGCCTTTTTCAAGGTGGCGTATTGCTTTAAACCTTATATAAGGTTCTGCTATTTTATTCATTGTGATTGCCGTTTGAACCCGGCATGAAACATTGATTTTTCTTAATTCGCTCTGAAGCGCAATAGCGTTCATAACCGTTGCAAGCATTCCGATGTAATCTCCGCTGGCTCTGTCTATTCCAAGCCTTGAAGAATTTTTCATACCCCTGAAAATATTCCCTCCGCCCACGACAACTGCAATTTGTGCGCCCATTTGGTGCGCTTTTTTAATCTCGTGTGCTATCATCTCAACCGGCTGCGGGTCGATTCCGAATTCCTGACTTCCCAAAAGTGCTTCACCGCTTATCTTTAGAAGTATTTTCTTGTATTTAAGATTTTGCATTACAATCCATCTTTCTGTTTTGGTTTTTATTAAATGGCAAAGCCATTTTAATTTACTTTTTCTTTCATCTTCACTCATTATATCAATAAATCTCGTTATGCACAAGATACTTAATATTTTTTATTTGAACATTTCGGCAAATTCAACTTTGAAAAAGTCTGCAATTTCAATTGCTTTATCTAAAGAAGGCTTGTTCGTAAGGCTTTCTATTTTGGCTATGTAAGAAGAATCGCAGCCCAAAAATTCAGATAAAAGCCTTTGGGAGAGACCTTTTTCTTTTCTTAATTTTATCAGATTTTTAATGAAATTTTTATAAGCATTCTTATTCATAAAAATATTATGAAGCAAATCGTATGTTTAAATGATGATTTAAAATCCTCACTTGTGATAAATTAACCAAAAAAGGAGAAAAGATGGAAAAGTGCGCCTTTCATCAGCCATAGCGCCTGGTAAATCAAAGATGATTATCCATGGTAATTGTGTTATAATATCCCCATGGATTTAAAAACCGAAAATGCAAATAATTTATTTTCAAAAGATGTAAATACATTCAAATCGGCATGCAAAGATATCATTGAAAACAAAGATTTTGAAACGTTTTTAAGGTTATGCGAAGGTGCCGATAACATTTTTGATTTTATAAAAGAAAAAATTAATAAAGGCTTGTTTGAGGCAATAAATGGCGAAAATTTTAAAAACGTTTTTGTTTTTATGAAACTCTATTGCCTGGATTTTGAAGAATTTATCATAAATTCTTTGGTTAAATTTGCAAATGAAGATTTAACGGATACTCTGCTTGAAATTTTTGAGCATGGGGATGAAGATGAAAAAACTTATTGTGCCGCATATTTTGAGCGCGTAAATGACCCTTTGGCACTTGATTTATTAAATAAATATGCGCTATCAGATAATGAAGCCCTAGCAGCAAATTGTGCAAAGGCACTTTTTAGTTTTGGCGATAAAACTCTTTTTAGTAAAGCTGTTGAAGAATTAAACAAAGAAGATGAAAAAGCTTTGCGCGCAGTTGAATTTTTGGCATCATACGCAGATAAAGAAGCGTTTTTGCCCATGTTTAACTATATGAAAAAATCCTTATGCGCGCCAAATGTTGCCCTGGCGCTTTTAGAAATCAAACCGTTTGAAGTTTTAATCAATGAAGATGTCAAAAGCGCTCTTGAAATTTATGACGTTATTTTAAATGCTTATCCTGAAGATTTGCCGCTTTCGACTTTGGGTTTTTACGGTGTTTTTGGCTTTATTGACTATTTGTTTGACAGGGCTGAAAAATCGCCATATGTGTGCCGCCTTATTTTAAATACAAAATTAAAATTTGAAGTTTTTATCTCAGATGATATCTACACCTTTGATTTAGACAAAAATTTAAAAAATTTCATAAAAGAAACTTATGACAAATTGCAAAAATATAACTATGATTTTTGTCAAAATAATTTAAAAGAAGAACTTTTGAATGAGGATAAATCGCGCATTCTTGCCGCTCTTTTAATTATAGGAGATTTAAGTTTGGCGCATTATGCGCAAGATATTTTAAATTTAGCACACAAGAGCGAAGATGAAATTGTTATATGTGAAAGTGTTCTGGCACTTAAAAAAATGAATGCTTTAGATAAATTAAATAAAGAAGGTATTTTAAACCGCCTTCAAAACGAACACATCAAGGCAATTGTTGCAAGCTATTTTAATTAATAGTGGGCACTGTTTCATTTTTTTCAAGTTTAATGTAGCGCACCCCTTCCCAGCGAAGGTCGATATATTTAACTTTTGCACCCAATTGTGTTACTTCGGGCAGAATTGTAACAAGCCCTTCAAGCCTTTTGTAAGTGCTTTTGTTCATCTCTCCGATTCTTACAAGCACATCATCAAGCTGTATGTAAATATCCTGAGGGTTTCTTAAATCTATGTATTTAACTTTTTGTTTGGAATATGTTTCAACGGTTTTAATTAATTTGAGAATTTCATCAACGCGCTCTTTGTTCCAATTTTCGTAATCGTCTCCGCGAAGCCCGTAACTTAAAATTTTAATTGTTTTAAATTTAGCAGGTATGGGCATATAATCACGGCCTATAAAAATTCCCTCACCTGTTATAGCAGAAATTGGCGGAGTTTCAAGGTTAGGGGCAATTAAAAAAACAGGTTCTCTTTCTTCTACCGTAACCACAAGCCTTGCAGGAAGCCAAAACCGCCTTACATAAACTTTTTTAACAGGTTCAAGCTGTGCTATGTTATCTTCAAGCTCCTTTGTGTCAAGCCTGAAAATTTCTATGTTCGGGATTGGAGTTTGGCGAATCATGTCAATGATTTTATATTTTGGCGTAATACTGTTGCCTTGCACTACAATAACATTTTCGTTCCCTTGCGATAAAAGAGTTTGATTTATGTGCCAGCGGTCTAATTTGAGTGTTAAAATTCCCAAAGTAACGATAAACACAATTAAGCCTACACGCACAAGAACTCTTAAATTTCGCAAATCCCTTCTTTTTGCGGATATTTTTCTTCTTATCCTGCTTGCTTTAAGCCTTCTGGCATAGTATTTTTGGCTTAACTTTTTTTCATTGCTCATAAATTACTTATCCGTTTTTGCAGTTTTTAAAATCATTTCTACTAAAGCGTTATAATTTATACCCATATGATTTGCCTGTGCGGGCAAATCGCTTAAATCAGTCATTCCGGGGCTTGTGTTAATTTCAAGAACATAGGGAATATCTTTATAAACCAAAAGATCTACCCTGCTTGCCCCTTGGCATTCGCAAGTTCTGTGCGCTTTTATTGATGTATCTTGAATTTTTTTGGTTAATTCTTCGCTTAAATTGGCGGGCAAGATAAATTCCGTTACTCCTTCAGTATATTTTGCTTCATAGTCGTACCAGAGAGTTTTTGTTCTGAATTCTAAAATAGGTGTTGCGAAGATTTTTCCGTCTTTTTCTATAACGCCTACCGTAATAGACATTCCCTGCAGGTATTCTTCGATTAATATTTTATTATTATATTTTTTAGCGGTTTTAAATGCAGCCTTTAATTCTTCCGTGTTATCCACTTTTGTCATGCCTATACTTGAACCTTCGCATGCGGGTTTTACCATAAGAGGGAAATTTAAGTCTTTTTCAATATTATCAAGCTCAGCTTCTTCAAAAACGCATTTTGATTTTATGACTTCAATTCCTACGCCTTTTAAGACATTTTTGGTAATTTCTTTATCCATACAAATGGCACTTGATTTTACCCCGCTTAGTGTATAAGGAATGTTTAGAATTTCTAAAACTCCTTGTATACAGCCGTCTTCGCCGTATTTTCCATGCAAAACATTAAAAGCGCATTCAATTTTGTTTTTTTCTAAAACCTCTGCAATGTTGTGTCCTACATCAATTTTAACGGCATTTTTATACCCGAGCTCTGTTAATGCCTTAAAAACTTTATTCCCGCTTCTTAGGGAAACTTCTCTTTCACTGGACATTCCGCCGCACAAAACAGCAATTCTTGTATTTTTATTTATTTTGTTGTCATTTTCGTCCATAATTCTTCCTCTTTTTTGGTTTTTTTACCCAAAAATATAATTTCAGGTTCAAGTCTTACTCTAAATTTGTCATACACTCTTTTATGCATTTCATACATTAGTTCAACAACATCTGTGGAATTGGCATGGTCAAAATTAATTATAAAATTTGCATGGTTTTCAAAAACCTTTGCTCCTCCCACACTCAAGCCCTTGACACTGGAAGAATCAAGATAGCTTCCCGCACTTCTTGTTGCAGGGTTTTTAAAAACACTGCCGGCGTTGGGGAATCTTAAACTAGGCTGGGTTAATTCACGCTTTGAAAAATTTTCTTCCATGCGCTCTTTTATTAAATTTTGATCAATTTTATTTGCACTGAATTTTGCACTTAAAATAGCGCAACGGTCCGGATATTCTTTAAAAATAGAACTTCTGTATTTAAAATGCAGGCGGCTTTTTCCTATTATTCTATCTTCCTGTTTTAAAGTGTCAAATATCCGGCATGATATTAAATTATCGCTTATACACTGCTCATGCGCGCCTGAATTCATATAAATATTTCCGCCCACATAAGAGGGGATTTGGGCTAAAAATTCAAAACCCGTAATTGAATTTGCGAGTGCAAAATTAGCTAAAAACGGGGATTTTACACCGCATTCAACATCCAGGATATCGTCTTCAAGCTTAATCTTATCTAAATTGCTTGTAAAAATCAGAGGTTCTTTAACACCCAGAGTACCGAAAAGTACATTGGAGGCTGCGCCCATAATTTTAGGATTTTTTATTTTTTTCAAAAGCTCAACAAATTCATCAACGGTTTCCGGAAAATAAACAATATCTGCCACGGATTCCATTCTGAAAGTGTTGTAATTTTTAAGTTCGAATTTTTCTTTAACAATCATCTTTAGCGTTTCCCTCCAAAGCCTTGCCCATTTCCGTTATATCTCCCGCACCAAGCGTTAAAACAACGTCTTTTGGTTTTAAGATTTTATATATTTGTTTGGATGCTTCTTTAATCTGCCCTTTGGCGTAAATACAGCCTGTTTGCAGAGCAAAATCTTCACTCTCACATCCCTTAATAACATCTTCACCTGCGCCCCAAACATCCGTTACCACAAGGATATCAGCGTTTTTAAAGGCTTTTTTAAATTCTTCCCACAGTCCTTTAAAGCGTGAATATCTGTGAGGCTGGAAAATGGCAACCACACGGTCTTTTGTATAATTTTTTGCAGCTTCTAAAACCGCTGCAATTTCTGTAGGATGATGTGCATAATCATCAATAATTTCAATATCTTTGAATTTTGCAACGCTTTGAAATCTTCGTCCCATACCGCTGAATGTTTTAAAATGCTTTTTAAAATCATCAAATTTAAGCCCCAGTTCAATTAAGTTTGCGCTAACGCCAAGGGCATTATAAACATTATATTTCCCGGGAATTATAAGTTCAATGCTGCCCAAAAGTTTATTATCTTTAAAGACCTCAAAGCAGGAACCTTCGGCATTTAGTGTAATATTTTTTGCCGTGTATTTTGCTTCTTTTTTGATTGCATAAGTAATGACGTTTTTCAAATCTGTTTTTTCTAAAAATTTTAAAACGCCGGTGTCGTCAATATTAAGGAAAATTTTAGCATCATTTTCTAAATTGCAGCAAAAGGTTTCAAAGGTTTTAATTACATCGTCTTCCCCTTTTTTAAAGAAATCAAAATGGTCTGCTTCAATATTATTTATAGTTATAAAATCCGGCGAATATTTTAAAACAGTACCGTCTGATTCATCCAGCTCCGCCACAAAATAAGTGTTTTTAAAATCCGGGGACGATTTAGCGTTAGTATCAACACCCGGCACAATGCCACCTATTGCAAAAGAAGGGTTTAAGCCGCATTTTTCCAAAATGTATGCGCACATTCCGCTTGTGGTGGTTTTGCCGTGAGTTCCCGTAAAACCTATAAATTTTTTACAATTTTGCGATAAAATTTTAAGCATATCGCTCCTGTGCAATATTTCAAGCCCGAGCTCTTTTGCTCTTAAGAGTTCAACGTTATCATCTTTAATTGCAGTTGATACAACAATTTTAGCGTTTTCGGGTACATTTTGGGCGCTGTGCCCTATATAAATTTGCGCTCCCAAATCTTTCAACTGTTTCAGATATTTGTTATCTGCAATATCAGACCCGCTTACTTTATGCCCTTGCTCTAAAAGCATTTTTGCTATTGCACTTTGGCCTATTCCACCTATTGCAATAAAATGGTATTTTTCTTTTTTTTCTGACATTACTTGCTTACCCCGTGCTGCGTTTTACACCAGTCCATTGTTTTTGGCCTGAAAATAATTTTTAAAATTATTATAAAGACAATGGGCACCCAAAAAATAATCATATAAACAGAAGTTGCAACAGCTTCATAAATTCTTCTGAAAAAAGAGTAATCGCCGTATTTTCTTAAACTGTAAAAAAGGCATACGCCAAAAAGGAGCGCTACGCAAAGAAACATTATAATAGATGAGAGAATAGTATTATAACTATACCCGTGCTTTACAATTCTGACCGCCTGAAGGGCTATTTCCGATACCAGCCAGAAAGGCAGCAGAAAGACTGTAATATAACTTATTAAATCGGCACCGACCCGAAGCGACATATCGCGCGAAAAGAAAATACCGTACATATATTCCAGATAACGGCGTATACTTCCTTCAACCCAGCGCCTTCTTTGTCTGATTAAGGCAGGATATGTTAAAACCCCTTCTTCATAGACAATAGCTTCTGAACAAAAACGTATGTCCCAGCCCCCTATATGCATTCTTGTTGACAGATCAAGGTCGTCCGTTATGGTTTCATTGTTCCATCCACCCAAATCTTCAAGCGCACGCCTTTTAATGAGTTCACCGTTTCCCCTTAACTCAACCGCTCCGCGTACTGAATCTCTGCTCACCTGAATATGCGTATCAACAACATATTCATTGTATTGGCAGCGCGTCAAGAAATTTGTTTTATAGTTGGATATGCTTTTTTGCGCTTGCACAGCACCAACATCGGGTGCTTCAAATTTAATTAAAAGCTTTTTGATAAAATCGGGTTTAATTCTGGCGTCCGCGTCAAAAACTAAAATTGCTTCCCCTTTGGCAATTTTCATAGCATCGTTTAAAACGGCGGATTTACCGGGAAAAGCATGTTTTTCTCTTATTAAGTATTTAATTTTTTTATTTTCTTTTGCAAGTTTTTCTAAAATTTTAGGGGTGCAATCATCCGACCTGTCATCTATTAAAATTATTTCATAATTTTCCCAATCAACCTGCACTATATTTTTAACCGTATCTTCAATAACAATTTGTTCGTTGTGGCATGGGATTAAAATTGAAATAAAAGGTTTAAAGTTTTCATTTAAAACGGGCGGATTTTTGCGCAATTTTCTGCGCTGATGACGGGTAAAAAGGTAAGTATAAAAGAGATAAAGGCTTAAGAAAATGCAAAGAACAATCATTGCCCAGAATGTATCCATGTAATTTTGGAAAATAAAAAGAAATACTAACAATCCCGTGGTTATAAGTAATAGTTCAATACGTTC
>CAYYBA010000054.1:0-3898 GCA_964470205.1 uncultured Gammaproteobacteria bacterium
GAGACCGACGTTCTACCAACTGAACTAAGGACGCTTGAGTTTATTTGCGCCTTTATAAATCACATTGGTCATTATTACTTGGTTTCCTTATGTACAGTATGTTTATTACATTTTGGACAATGTTTTTTAAGTTCCATTCTTTCTTTGAGGGTCTTTTTGTTTTTGGTTGTAGTATAATTTCTCTCTTTGCACTCTTCACATGCGAGCACAACCATTCTGTCATTTTTACTGTTTTTTATACCCATTTTACTGCTCCTTTGCGTTGGGGACTAATTTTCTTTCTTACTAATAGAATGTCCCAAAAGACACTCTACCTGAATAACATTAAATTGTATTATCATAATAGCAGAAACAAAATTAATTGCAAATAAAATTTTAAGAAAATTAAGTATATTTTTTTATGCTAAAATTACCTTATGCCACATTTTTTAATAAATTCAGAAGAAATAGATAATGATATTGTAAATATCACACAAACTGAACTTTTAAAGCATTTGGTTTCTTCCCTGCGTATTAAGGCGGGTGAAAAAATTAAATTTATAGATGAAAAAGAAACTCAATATATCTGCAAAGTTTTAAATGCGGCAAAAACAGGTTTGCGGGCACAAATAGTTGAAAAATACCCCTCATTTCGCAAGCTTAATTTTGAACTTTATTTAGCCCAGGCCGTTTTAAAACAAGACGCCCAAAATTTAGCCATTTCAAACGCAGTGCAAACGGGCGTTAAGGGAATTTACCCTATAATTTGCGATAACTGTACGATTAGAGCAAAACAAAACATCGAAAAATGGCAAAAAATCGCAGATGAAAGCTTTAAACAATGTGAAAGAGCAAACAGGGCAACGATTTTTGAAATTCAAAAATTTGAAAATATCTTAAAAGATTTTGAAAACATTATTGTTTTTGCCGAAAAGAACGTAAATACAACAATTAAAGATTCTGTAAAAAAATTTGACAAAAAGAAAAAAATTCTTGTGGTTGTTGGTCCTGAAGGCGGGTTTAGCGAGCAGGAATTTGAACTTTTTAAAAAATATAATTGCGCAAGCCTCGGAGATTTAATCTTAAAGGCTCCAAATGCCGTTACGGCAGGAATTTCAAGAGTAGTGTATGAATTTGAAAATCAAAATTAAAGAAAAAATTTTAAATGATGAAATTATAAAATCTCTTATGAGTGTTTTTAAGGGCCACAAAGTTTTTTTGGTGGGAGGTTTTATAAGGGATTTGTTTTTGGGAAAACCTTCCTATGACAGAGATTTAGTTGTATGCGATATAAGTCCTTTGAAAATGGCAGAAAATATAGCACAAAAAACAGGCGGCACAATTATTTTGCTTGATAAAGAAAATGAAATCTATAGAGTTGCACTTGACGATAAAAAAAATCTTTTGGATATTGCAAAGCCTTTTAAAGATGACATATTAAAAGACGCCCAAAGGCGCGATTTTACAATAAATTCAATATTTTTTGATATTAACGGCGCTGATTTTTTTGACCCTATGGGCGGCATTGAGGCAATTGAAAATAAAATTATAGATACATATTCTCTTAAAAATCTTGAAGATGACCCGCTTAGGCTTTTAAGGGTTTTTCGCTTTTTTTCTCAAACGGGGTTTAAAATTGCGCCGAATATTTTAGAATTTGTCAAAAAAAACGCTGCTCTTTTAAATAATGTGTCAAAAGAGCGCATAAATTATGAAATTTTAAAGATTTTTGAGGGTGAAAATTTAATTGAAGCACTTTTAAAAATGAAAGAAACAGGGCTTTTATTTGAAATTTTCCCGCCAATGGCAGATGTTATAAAAATCCCTGTGAATTCACATCATCACCTGGATTTATTCAGCCATTCGCTTGAATGTGTTAAAAATATCCGCTCTGACAAGCCATTGCTTAAATTAAGCGCATTTTTGCATGACATAGGAAAGCCCCAAACCTGGACTATTGAAGAAGAAACAGGCCGCCATCGCTTTATAGGCCATGATAAAAAAGGGGCAGAAATTGCGAAAAAGCTTTTGACGGATTTAAAATTTTCAAATAAACAAATCTCATACGTTGTTAAAATGATTGAAAACCATCTTTACCCTTCCGCCCTTATGCAGAGCGAAGATAAAAGCGAAAAGGCGCTTGCGCGCTTTGTAAGGAAATTAATGCCCGATGTTGAAGATATAATTGAACTTGCACGTGCAGACAGGCTAAGTGCACAAGGAGAAGCCGTAACAGCGCAAATAATAGAAAAAAATCTTAAGGGGCTTGGGGAGCTGCTTGAATTTTACCGCAAAATTGAACCCGCACTTAAGAATTTACCTAAACTATTGGGTGGCAAGGAAATTATGGTGCTCACAGGCCTTAAACCAGGCAAAGAGCTGGGTGAAGTTATTGAAAAATTAAAAGAGGCGCAAATTTTGGGCATCGTAAAAAGCCGCGAAGAAGCGGTTGATTTTATAAAGAATTACCAGGGGTAATCATCTCTAATTTCCCACCCGTCATGCATAATTAGCGCCGCACAAAGTTTACCTTGTTTGTCCTTTCTACAGGTATACGCTGCGGGGTCATTAATAATCTCATTCCTTGCCCAATTCGCTCCGTAAGCTATAAATTTTCCGTCGACTTTGGGGGAAAGTTCATATCTTACCCAATAAATAAAATGAAAAATATCTTTTCCGAATTTATTGGGTTTTTTCTGCCCGTTAAGATCTACAAAAACATCTGCATAAGAAACTTTATAAGTACCGCTAGCGTCATAAGCATGCAACACAATAAATGTGCCATCATTTAAATAAAAGCGTGTTGAACCGGTATCTTGTTGAACATCATTACTGTTTAAATACGTATATTTGAAAGCGCAATCTCCGGATGTTGTATAGCCGCAATTCTTAGATACTTTTAAATAAGGAATAAGATAGGTGTCCGCAAATTCTTTTGACTTATTGTTTTCAAGGTTCCAGGTGATAACAGGCCCATGTTCTGCTATGGCAAGGTTTGTAGTATTGGCTAATGCCGAATAAGCTTTTTTAAGCTGTGTCACGGTTTGTGTTTTTTGATAGTTTTGAACAACAGAAGGTATTGTAAGAGCTGCAATAACGCCGATAATGGCAAGCGTAATAAGAACTTCTGCCAAAGTAAAGGCTTTTGTTATATTTGAGTCTTTTATCATAGTTTTATTGCCTTCAGTTTTGTTTTAAATAGTATCCGTCAACTCTTGTCTTATTTGCTCGACATCAACGTGTTTAACGGGTGATTTTTCATCCTTTTGCAAATAAACATCTTTAATGCCTGCCTGCACAATAAACCTTTTGCACAAAATACAAATTATTTCATGGCCGTAAATGTACATTGTGGCGCCCTGGCATCTGTCTTGCCCGGCTTGAATTATAGCGTTTTGTTCCGCATGGATGCTACGGCAGGTTTCATAGCGCGTTCCTGAAGGTATTTTATTTTCAACACGGTAGCAAACTCCGCGCTCGGCACAGGAAATTACCTTGGAAGGTGTTCCATTATAGCCTGTGGCTTTGATTTTTCTATCTTCCCCAACAATCACAGCCCCCACGTGCGAACGCAAACAGTTAGAGCGCGAAGCGCAGGTTTTGGCTATTTCTAGAAAATATTCATTCCAGGGTTTTATCATTTTCATCTCCTTATAAAAAATATTATACAACAATTAATTAAATTACGCTCAATAAACTACCCCGATTTCAATACATCAAAGAAATCTTTCTTGTTGACTTCTCTCTTTAAAAGGGGGAAATCATTAATATCTTTGGTTTTTGCAAATTCAAAGGCACATTCGCGCGCAGATTCCAAAATTTCAATGTCATTTACAATATCCGCTAACCCGAGTTCTTGAATGCCGCTTTGCCGCGTGCCTAAAAACTCGCCGGGGCCGCGAAGTTCCAAATCTTTTTC
>CAYYBA010000054.1:3908-9734 GCA_964470205.1 uncultured Gammaproteobacteria bacterium
TTAATTCATCCTCATATTCATTAGATTTATCTATGCTATCATAAATTCTTAACATATTATCTATAATGTGATTTTTGTCTGAGATAATAGTGTCCATTATTTTTATAAATATGTTATATAAATCTTTTTCGGCAATAATAAAGCCGTCATTAGTTTGTGTCATAATCCCGAGGCGCTGGCGCACAAGGGCAGATGACGAAGCAGACACTAAAATACAGTGCGATTGCACATTACTTCTGCCAACGCGCCCTCTTAACTGGTGCAATTGCGAAAGCCCGAAACGTTCAGCATTTTCAATTATCATAACGGTTGCATTGGGCACATCAACACCCACTTCTACAACCGTTGTTGACACCAAAATATCGTATTTCTTGTTCTTAAAATCCGCCATAACTTCATCTTTGCGTTTATTATCAAGTTTTCCATGCAAAAGCCCGAGTTTATAGCCCTTAAAAATGCCCTCTAGAAGTTTTTTATGTTCCTGGGTCGCATTTTTGGCGGATATTGTTTCGCTCTCATCAATTAAAGGGTAAACAATATAGGCCTGACGCCCCAGGGCAACTTCTTTTTTAATTAAATCATAGGCACTTTTGCGCCCTGAAGCTGTAATAAGGGACGTTTTAACGCTCAGACGGCCTTTTGGCATTTCATCAATGATTGTTAAATCTAAATCGCCGTGCACTGTAAGCGCCAAAGTTCTTGGAATTGGTGTGGCTGTCATTGTAAGCATTTGGGCGTAATCGCCTTTAGAGTGGAGCTTTGCCCTTTGTTTCACCCCAAAACGGTGCTGTTCATCAATTACAACGGCACCAAGATTGTTAAAATCAACCCCTTCTTGAATAAGCGCGTGTGTTCCTATTGCAATATGCATTTGAGCGTTTTTTAAAGATGTCAACATCTCGCGCCTTGTTTTGACGGTGTGCTTGCCCAAAAACAAACCCGTACTTAAATTTAGAGGGGTCAGCCATTGAACAAAATTTCTGTAATGCTGGGTTGCAAGAATTTCGGTCGGCGCCATAAGCGCCCCTTGATAACCGTTTTCAATGGCACATAAAAGACAAATGCACGCTACAACAGTTTTTCCGCTGCCGACATCACCCTGCAAAAGCCTTTGCATTGGTTCTGTTGAATTTAAATCTTGCAAAATTTCATCTACTGCGCGTTTTTGAGCACCGGTTAATTCAAAAGGTAAACTTTTAATAAATTTTTCAACCAAACCGCCTTTTTTAATGC
Organism: uncultured Gammaproteobacteria bacterium; assembly: GCA_964470205.1. Classification (GTDB taxonomy): domain Bacteria; phylum Cyanobacteriota; class Vampirovibrionia; order Gastranaerophilales; family Gastranaerophilaceae; genus CAYYBA01. Next base: position 5,142 of record CAYYBA010000054.1, read on the forward strand.
CCAGCGGCACAGATTTATAGGTTTTTCTGTTTTTCTCACGTATAAGCGCTAAATTAAGCTGCATTATAAAAAGTTCTTCAAAAACAAGTCGAAAGCGCGCTTTTGCAATATCTTCCTGTTCTTTTGGCATATGAATTAATTGCACGGCCTCTTTTTTACCAATCAAACCGTATTTTTCTTTTATATCAGGGGGCAGCGGATCTTCAATTTTATCTTTATAAGTAACAAGAGCATTTGAAATGGCTCTTATCAGGGTTCTGGGTGTCAAATTTTCCGTTAATGAATAAACCGGAACTATTTTGTTATTCAAATCTTCCTGCATACAATCTTCATCTAAATCACAGCTTAATACCTGAATTTCAGGTTTATCCAAAGTTAAAGTACCGCTGTAAGTGTCCCTTTTAACTTTACCGCAAGCGATAACACTTGCACCCACAGGATATTGAGCTTTATACCTTTCAAGCATTCTGCGATTTATCGCCCTATAAAAAAACGTTACGGGCAAAACGCCTGAACCGTCGCCTAAAGTAACATTTAAAACGGTCAGTTTTTTGGGTGTATTGTAAGCGCTTACTTTTTTAATTGAAGCAAAAATACTGACATTTTCACCCTCTTTTATCTTGCTTATTTTTGTTTTACCTTCATAATCAATGTATTTGCGCGGATAAAATTCCAAAAGGTCTTTAACCGTTAAAATACCCAGTTTTTTGAATAAGTCACCAATTTTTGGCCCGACACCTTTTACAAACATCACATCAATTTTATCAAGCTCTTCTTGCCATTGATTTTTTTCAACAGGTTTTTCATCAATTTTTTTGAAATATTTTTTGAAATATCCCAAATAATTTATAAGTTTTTCTATTGAAGTACGTCTTGAGGGCATAGAATCAAAGGGGTACTGTTCAAAAGATGTTATTAAAAAGTCTATTTTGTTTTTTTCAAATTTTGTAATATTTTTTGAAATCTTATACAAGAGCAACAAAACAAATTTTGAAAAAGAACTTTTTTTCCCTACAAAATCAACATATTGATGCTTCTCCTCAACATCAATTGCACTTTGAATGTTTTTGCAAAGTTCAAAATAGTCCACTTAAAATTCCTCTAATAATCAATAATCCTTAAAACCTCATAAATATTGATTTTCTTGGCTTTTCCTCTTATGGTAACTTCTCTTATTTTAATAACGTCCACATGTTTTTGCACAATTTCAAAAGTGGACTGACTTATTAAAAACTTGGTTTTATAAATTTTATTATAATTTTCAATTCTGCTTGCGGTATTAACGGTATCGCCTATAACCGTATATTCAAAACGGTCTTCTGCCCCTATATTGCCTACAAAAGCTTCGCCCGTGGAAATGCCGATACCGATATCAATTTTTGGCTTTCCTTCATCTAGCCATTTTGTTTGCAGTGTTTTTACTTTCTTGAGCATTTGATCTGCACATTTTACGGCGTCAATCGCATGATTTTTATTTTCAATAGGTTCGCCAAAAACCGCCAAAACCGCGTCCCCCACAAACTTATTCAGAATACCGTTATTTTTATCTATAATGGGAACAATGGCGGAGAAATATTCATTTAAAATATTTGTCACTTCTTCAGCGCTCAATTTCTCACTTATTGTTGTAAATCCTCTGATATCGGCAAAAAGGACAGTAACATTTGCCCTTTTGCCCCCAAGACCGATAGTATCTATATTTTTAACAACATTTTGCATAACGTCTTTTGAGATATATTTTCCCATTGCTTTATGGAGTTTTTCTTTTTTCATTGTTTCAAGCAAAAACCGGTAAGAATATCCGACTATAATTGCAATTAGAACATAAACCATAGGAAGAGCAATATCTACGGCAACGTAGTTGTTATACATAAAACCGGCAAAAATAAAATAAAGCAGAATGGTTGTTAATGTGAGCATAAGGGCTGCAGGAGTAGGCAGGACACATATAAAGATAAACACAAGCAAGAACAGCAAAAGCGACCCTAAAATATTATATAATGAATGCGATTCCGTATAAAACTGGTTTTTAAGCATATTATTTAAATTAGTGGCGCGCACATCAATTCCCGCAAAAACATCAGAAACCGGCGTTCTGACTTTATCTTCCGCGTATTGCGCATTAGCGTTTGCCCCTACAAAAACAATTTTGCCGTCAAAAATTTTGGAATCCAAGATCGGTTCTTTTCCTTGCTTTATGAGTCTTAATGATTTTATGGCGTCTGATGCAGAAATTTTCTTATGAGAATAAACACTGTCTTTTGTTCTGTAATAATAAATATTATTAAAAAGCTCCCTGCCGTCGTTTTTTATTGGAATTTTTAATTTGTAATCCGCATTTTCCCCGCGAATGTAATTATCATCAACAACAAAGTCTTTGATGCCCGTGTATCTTGAATAAAGCCCAAGTTCCAATGAAGGGTATAAACGCCCGCCAAAATTAATTGCCTGCTGAATTTCTCTTACATAATCATCATTACTTGCTACTATATTAACCGCGCCAAAGTGTTTTGCATTCTTTAAATAATCCATAGGGAACTGTGTAAAGCTCAAGTAGCCCTGTTTATTTTTATACTCTCTGGTTCTTTTATCTATAAAATTAATATCTGTTTTCGTAAAAAGCAAATCTTCATATTCTTTTTTCAACCCGGGTGTTAAATGAAACTCTTCCCCGGAAAAAGCAACGCCTACATATAGTTTATCAAAGTATTTGACTTCCTGAAAAAATTTTTTGTCATCTTTAAGATCTTCAAGGTTGGATGACGATATTAGAGCATCAAAAGCAATTGCTTGAGCATTTGTATGGTCATTCAAGTATTCAAAAATCTCTGCAAAAAGAGTTCTTTTCCATGGCCACCTGCCCAGGTCCGACAGGGATTTATCATCAACTACAACAAGCACGATATCGTCTGAGGGAATCTTATGCGCTACTGTATTTTTTACCATAAAGTCATACGAGCGCGCCTTTAACCTGAAAACGTTAAACTCAACAAGGTATGCGGATGTTGCAAGCATTATAAAAGTTGCAACAATAAGCCAAATTAGAATATTTCTATAGGCAATTTTCATAATTATTATTTTAGCGCATAGTTTGCTTTTTGCAAAATGTTAAGTTTTTTAGCCCTTAAATAAATATATGTAAATTGCATACAAATATAAAAATCATAAGCATTATAGCAAAGCATAAAAATACCTGATTATAAACTATCCTCAAAGCCCGGAGAACGAGAAGGCAAACTTTGATAAGCAGAATTTGAAAGAATAGATTTTCTTATATATTTATCTGTATAATCGCCTTTTATAAAAAGCTGCCTTATAGTATTTTCTCTTTGCACCAAAGGATGCTGGATGTTTTGTAATTGCGGGTTATTGTCAACAAGCATAGTCCAAACAGCAGCTTCAAGTGTCCAGGCATAAGTTTCTTCATTGATTGAATTTAATTCATCTTGATGCAGAGCCTCATGGGCTAAAAGTGCACAAAGCGCTTCTTTTGGCGCATCTCTGTGCTTTGGATTTAAATAAATATAAAGTCTGTTTTTCTTTTTCCAACCCAAAGCGTCAAAACCCCCATACGACGGGTTAATTTCAGCTAGATTTTTGTACTCTATTATGACGGGTTTAAAAGTCAAATTATTTCCCAAAATAGCTTCGCGTGAATATGCCCCGGGAGTTCCTTTTAATGTTTCTAAAGCATCCACAATATTTTGATCATTTGTAACTTTTGAATATTGGCTCGTTAAAGAGCTTGTATTTTGTGCGCTTTTTGTACCAGGTTCTGATATAGCTTTTACGGGACCATTTAGCGCAGAAAATGCAAAAGCTAAAAATAAAACGGAAATAATCTTCTTCATATAATAAACTCACCAACTCTTGTGTAATAATAAGTATTATACATATTTTTTTTGTCAAGGCAAATTTTATTCAACAAGAGAATCATCCATATCAAAATTTGAATAAACATTTTGTACGTCATCGTGTTCTTCAAGTTTTTCCAACAAAAGTAAAAGCCTTTTTGCAATGCCCTTATCAGTAACTTCAACTGAATTTTGCGGTATTCTTGTTATTTCACTTTCTTTAATTTTATACCCTAAGGCTTCATAGCCTTCCACTATTTTTTGGAAATTTTCCACACTTGTAACCACTTTGAAACCTTCTTCATCTTCTTCGACATCTTTTATATCAAATTCAATACCGTCTTCAAAAAGTTTGTCATAAGAATTTGTCTTATCAAAGTAAATAGTACCTGCAGGTTCAAACATCCAGCCCACACAGCCGCCCTCGCCTAAATTTCCGCCGAATTTTGTAAAGTAGCTTCTTATGTCTCCTGCGGTTCTATTTCTATTATCCGTTGCAGCCTCAATAAATATGGCAACACCGCCGGGGCCATAGCCTTCATATGTAATTTCTTCATAGTTTTCGCTCCCGCCTGAACTTACTGCCTTTTCAATAGCTCTTTTTATTGTGTCATTGGGCAAACCGCCAACTTTTGCTCTATCTACAGCCGTTCTTAAGCGGAAATTCCCGGCAAGGTCGCCCCCGCCCATTTTTGCGGCAATCATAATTTCTCTTGAAAATTTAGCAAAATTTACACCT
>CAYYBA010000055.1:0-6442 GCA_964470205.1 uncultured Gammaproteobacteria bacterium
TATACAATAGAAAGGCTTTTGAGCAATAATCCGCAAGATGAATTTAACAACATTTCAAAATGGAATTATTCAAAACTGCCGGAAGTTTTTGAAGGAGAATGTTTTATATATCAGGCAAAAACAAATAAAGATTTTGATGAAGCGCTAAACCATGCAGCTCTTGAGCAAAAAAATAAAATGTGCTACATTGAAGTGTTTACGCCAATGCTTGATTTGCCTTATTTGTGTGAAAAATATTTTTCTAAAGATTTTGCTGAGCAAAGCGTTTAAATTTTAGAGCCTGATAAAATTTGTTGACTTCATTATATAATAATAAAGTGCCGATGTAGCTCAGCTGATAGAGCAATCGATTCGTAATCGATAGGTCGTGGGTTTGAGTCCCCCCATCGGCATTTTGGGCTTTTTTGCCACCAAACAACCTTTAAATTGTGCTTTTTCTTGCAAAAGACTTTACGTAAATCTTTGTTAGTGCCATAATGTTATTAATCGCTAGTAAAAGGAGAAAAAAATGGAAACAAACGAAATTTTAGACAAGATTATGTGCCCGAAATCAATCGCGGTCGTGGGTGCCTCAACAAAAGAACATACCATTGGCTCTGACCTCATGAAAAGACTTCAAGATTACAAGTTCAATGGTAAAATTTACCCTATTAACCCTAAAGGTGGAATAATAGAAGGATTGCAAGCATACACAAGCGTATTGGAAGCCCCCGGCGACATAGATTTAGCTATTGTTGTTGTAAACGCAAAATTTGTTTTAGATACGGTTGACCAATGCAATGAAAAAGGAATTAAAGGTTTATGCATTATTACCGCAGGTTTTAAAGAAACAGGCGAAGAAGGTGCTGAACTTGAAAGACAATTAGTTGAAAAATTAAAAGAATACGGTATGAGATGTGTGGGTCCAAACTGTCTGGGCGTTGTTAACACTCATCCCGATATCAGAATGGACGGCTGCTTCGCAGAAACTCTGCCCGAACGCGGACATATAGGTTTCGTTTCGCAATCAGGTGCATTGGGCGGCGGCATTTTAAATATATTAAAAGATTTAAACATCGGTTTTGCGCAATTTATATCAATTGGAAACCAGGCCGATGTAAACGCAGAAACAGCACTTGAATATTGGGAAAGCGACAGCGACGTTGAACAGATTTTATTGTACATGGAATCGATTCAAAACCCTGCAAACTTCAGAAAATTGGCATCAAGAATTTCCAAGAAAAAACCGATTTTGGCACTAAAAGCAGGAAGAAGTGCAGCGGGTGCTTCGGCTGCTTCATCGCACACAGGTTCTTTAGCCGGTGCAGATAAAGCCGCAAATGCCTTATTAATGCAATCGGGTGTTATAAGGGAATATTCTTTGAAAAATTTATTTTCAACTGCCAAAGTTTTTGCCAATTGCCCGATTCCGAAAGGCAACAGGGTTGCAATAATTACAAATTCCGGAGGCCCCGGGATTATGGCAACGGATGCTATTTGCGAGTATGGTTTGGAAATGGCAAAAATTTCTGACAAAACAAAAGGCACCTTGCGCAGCTTTTTGCCTGCAGCAGCAAGTGTAAAAAACCCTATTGATATGATAGCATCAGCCCCCATTGAACATTATACCCAAACGCTTGAAACAGTTATTGCTGATGAAAACGTTGATATGATTATGGTAATTTATTTGCCCTTCTTAGGTTTAAAAGATATTGATGTTGCCAATGCCGTTATGGAAATTAAAAAGGCACATCCGCAAAAACCCGTCATCGGCGTATTTATGACAAAAGGCGAATTTTTTACAAAACTGTCCAGTATGGAAGTTAATATGCCGTTCTTTATGTACTCAGAAGAAGCAGCCGACGGCTTTGCAAGGTTAGACCGCCAAAGAAAATGGATTGAAAGACCCGGCGGAAAAATACCTTGCTATAATGTTAACAAGGAAAAAGTTCAAGAGATTATTGCAAATTCAGTAATAGAAGGCCGCGCACAATTAACAACTTTGGAAAGTATAGATGTTTTGCAGGCTTATGGAATAAGGGCTTGCAAATACGGGCTTGCAACAAACGAAGAAGAAGCTGTTAAAGTTGCAAATTCAATAGGTTATCCTGTTGTTATGAAGATGACATCTAAAACCACATCTCATAAAACAGATGTTGGCGGTGTCAGGGTTAACATTCAATCAGAAGACGCCCTAAGAGAGGAATATCAGGATTTAATTGCAAAATTAACTGAAAAAGGACTTATTGAAGGGCTTGAAGGAGTTATCATCCAGGAAATGGTTAAAGGCAGCCGCGAAATGGTTTGCGGTATTGCAACAGATCCGCAATACGGACCTATGATGATGTTCGGTTTGGGCGGTGTATTTATTGAAGTTATGAAAGATGTAACCTTCAGAATTGCGCCTTTAAACGATATCGATGCTCTTGATATGATTAAATCCGTTAAAGCGTACAAACTGCTTGAAGGCGCCAGAGGTACAACACATGCAAATATTGCACAAATCCAGGAAACGCTTTTAAGATTATCGCAGCTTGTTTATGATTTCAAATTTATTGATGAACTTGATATAAATCCGCTTTTAATCAGCGAAAAAACAGGTGAAGGCGTTGCGGTTGACGGACGTATTAAGGTAAGATTAGAAGAAGCAAAAACAGCTTTAGGCTGTAGTTGCTCTTGCAGCTGCTCTTGCTGCCCGTAATCAAAACATAAATAGTGAAAAAGCCCCAAAATGGGGCTTTTTTTAATTTTAACATAAGGATTTTTTAAAATTTTTATAGAATAACCGCCTTATTGGAGGAGATTTTAAAAACTTTTTCCACTATCTAAATGATTACAAAAAACCCAAAATCGCTGAAAATATAAATATAGAACTTGGGATTTTATATTAGATGAATTCAAACGGGGACAATACGTACAGAAAAATACAGCGCCTGTCTGACAGCGAACTTGAAGAATTGTGGCGCAGATATTATACGGATAGAAAAGATAAAGAAGTACGCGACAAGCTTATAGTACAATATATTTATCTTACACGTTACGTCATAGGGCGCATAAAAGTAGGTTTACCTTCGACATTCAGTTATGAGGACATCTCAAGCTACGGCATTGAAGGGCTTATTGACGCTATTGAAAAATATTCGCCAAACAAGGGAGCAAAATTTGAAACCTATGCTCTTATGCGGATACGAGGCTGTATCATTGATAAAATCCGCTCGCAAGATTTTTTGCCAAGAACCGTAAGAAAAAAAATTAAAGATGTCAAAAATGCAATTGAGAAACTCAGGCAAGAGCTGGGAAGAGTTCCGACTCATCAGGAAGTCGGCAATGTTTTAGGAATTGAAAAAGAAAAAGTTGAAGAAATTTTATCAAGCGATACCACGATTGATTCTCTATACGATAAAAAAGGAGTCGGCGATAACAGTATGGAAATTATAGATACCATTGAAGATAAAAATTCCGAACGCCCCGATGAAGAAGTAGAGAAAAAAGATGCCAAAAGAGAACTTGAACAAGCCCTTAAGCGTTTGCCGGAGCGCGAAAGAGCATTGCTTGTGCTTTATTACCATGAAAACATGACACTAAAACAAATAGGCGATACTATTAATATATCGGAATCGCGCGTTTGCCAGCTCCATGCACAGGCAATTATGAAATTAAGAAACATTTTAAGTTCAAAACGCACAGAGCGCTTAAACCGCTCTATAGTGTAGTTTCAAGCATTTCATCTATAATTTTTTGAGCGTCTGCAACAATTCCCAAATCGCAATTTTTAAAAATTGGCGCTTCTTTATCTTTATTAATGGCAATAATATACTCTGCATTTTCAACTCCGCACATATGCTGCAGGGCACCGGATATTCCAAATGCAACATAAATTTTAGGTGCAACCATTTTGCCTGTTTGCCCTATCTGCCTTTCTTTAGGCGCAATACTGTCATCCACCAAAGCACGCGAAGCACCTAACGATGCGCCCAAAAGTTCTGCTAATTTTTCCAGTTTCTCGTAATTTTCTTTTGTTTTAATACCGCGTCCGGCACTTAAAATAATGTGTGCATCCTGCATATTATCAATATTTTTTTTAGTATTTTCAATAAAATCTAAAATTTCGACATTTGAAATGCACTCAGACAAATTAGGATTAAATATTTCAATCTCCCCTTCTCTTTCATAAGGAGTTTGTGCTTTTTTCATAACATTTTCGCGCACGCTTGCCATTTGCGGCGTTTTTTTGCACAAAATTGTTGCCATTAAACTGCCGCCAAAGGTCGGGCGGGTGGAGGCCAATTTTTCTTCTCCCCTAAAATCAACAACTTCAAGTTTAGTACAATCTGCCGTAAGCCCTGTTTGAAGCTTGGAAGATATTGAAGGAGCTAAATCCCTGCCTCTTTTTGTTGCTCCGAAAAGAACTATTTTCGGGTTTTTTGCCTGTATCAACTGTGAAATTGCAGTTGAATATTTCTTTGTATTATAGTACAACAATTTTTCATCAATAATCTGATAAATTTTCTGTGCCCCGGCTTCAAACAAAATTCCTTCAAGCAATTTGGAAGCAGGCTCATCGCCCAGATAAACAGCACAGACACGCCCTGAATTCAGGTTTCTTGCACAGTTTAAAAGTTCCAAAGTCACTGCCCTTACAATATCTTTTTTATTTTCAACATAAACAAAAATTTCGTTATTTGACATCTTCCCTCATTTTGTTGATTTCTTTTATTAAATCTTTTGCGCTGAATTCTTCTTTAATAACACAAGGACGGCTGATTTGGGCCCTGAACACTTTGGAAACAAACGTGGGAGAACCCAAAAGCCCTGTTTCTTCTTTGTCAATTTCAAGATCGTCTGCCCCGAAAACATGTATGGGCTTATTTTGTGCTTCAATATAATCCTCAATTTTCGGTGTTATATGGGTATAATCTTCATTTGCAGCGCACAAAAGAAGCGGGGTTTTTGCTTCAAGCTTGTTATATCCGCGCTCCAGCTCTTGCAAAATATTTAATTTATCACCAAAAATTTCAACTTTTTTTACATAAGAAACATGCTCAATATCCAAAAAATTTGCAATAGTGGCACCGGTTTGTGCCGTGTCACCGTCTATAGCATACTGCCCGCAGATAATCAAATCAAAATCTGCCATAAGTTTTTTTATGGCAAATGCAAGTGTTTTGCCGGTAGCCAAAGTGTCTGAAGCTGCAAATTTTTTGTCTGAGAGCAAATATCCTTCATCACACCCAAAAGCCAATGCCTGCTCTATTACTTGCCTTGCCTGCGAAGGACCCATTGAAACAACGCTTAATTTAGCGCCTGTTCTATTTTTAATTTCCACACCCAGATTTATTGCAAATTCATCGCACGGATTTAAAATACTTAACATGCCCTCGCGCACAATGTTGTTATCAGCACTCCATTTTATATCATTGGTGTCAGGCACCTGTTTTATGCAAACTACTATATGTTTCACGAAAAATCCTCTGTTTTAATTATATCATTTCCATGGTAAAATACAAATAAAGAGGTTGGGGAATTGCATATTAAAGAAAGTTACAAAAAAATAATTAAAGATATTGTTGAAAAAAACAAGTATTACGCAGGAAATGAATATTTGTTTAATGAATTTTGTGATGAAATTTATCAAAAAACGTATTTGATTTTAAACACAAAAGACAATGAAGACGAATTGAAGCAATATTTAAACGGTACAATAGATAAAATCATGATAGATGTTTTAAAAAAACATCAAAACCTTTCTTATTCAAAGCATGCAATCTTAAATTCGCAAAGTGAAATCGTAAGCCTTAAAAAAATGATGTCGACAGGTACAATAGATAAAGTGGGGTTTGTAAAAGACATGCAAACAGCACAAAAAGAAAATGACCCTTACAGCGACATTGTTGATCCTGTTGTATATTTAACGGAAAAAGATTTTAACAAAAAAGCAATTCAGAGCATTATAAATACTGTTTATGAAATCCACGAACAGATGCCGCATTGCTATTATTTTCAAATTTTTTATTACAAGTATTTCCAGCGTCTAAAACAAGCGCAAATTGCACAAAAATTGGGTATAACTCAGGCAGAATTAAGCAAAAGACTTTTGGAATTAATTGAAACCATGAAGGGTTACGGGATAAGGTTTTAAGCTCTTACTCTCGATTTTCAAGCGGTGTGTAAAAAAGTACATAGGAAAAGGGCAACACAAAGCCGGTAAAAATTTGCTGCGCCTCTGGAAAGGTTTCGGCTCTGCGGCAAAACTCATCGTTTTCCCGCTTTCGCCTCACACACCTTATGGTCGGCTTGATTTTTCAACGCGGCACAAGCGGAATTTTTCGGGCGCAAAGTCGCCCATGTGAGTGGACTCGATGGAGCGAAAAAATTCTTTAGAATTTTGAAGCGGAGCTCAAAAGTTCACGAACGGAAATATTTCAAGAAAGCCGCGTAAGAAAAAATCTTCGCCTCCTTGCCT
>CAYYBA010000055.1:6452-9603 GCA_964470205.1 uncultured Gammaproteobacteria bacterium
CATCGGTCGGCTTGCAAATTTTAACGGCGTACAAACGCCGTAGAAAATTTGCTGCGCCTCCTTGCCTTTTATATATCTTCCGTATAAAATATAAGCATGATAAAAAATAGAAAAAATAAAGACAAAAAAGACAATACATTTTTATACACTTCAATGACAATTATATCCGTTGCGCTTGCAATGTTTTGTGCTTTTAAACTTTATTTATATTCTCTTCCGCCAATAAGTAATTTTGACAGTATTAAACCGAATCCGGTTACAAGCATTTATTCATCGGACGGCCAGCTTATTAAAACATTCACGGTTTTTAAATTTGAAAAGGTTGCTCTGGAAGATGTCCCGACCGATTTAAAAAATGCTTTCATTGCAACGGAAGACAAGAATTTTTACAAACATGAAGGCTATGATTTATTCGGGCTTATACGCTCAATTTTGGTAAACGTAACATCAGGACGCGTTAAGCAGGGTGCCAGCACAATTACCCAACAGCTTGCAAGAATTTTGTTTCTTTCAAATGAAAGGACCTTCACAAGGAAAATCAAAGAACTTATTATAGCCCACAGAATTGAAAAAACAATTTCAAAAAACAGAATTTTAGAAATGTATCTAAACGCTGTTTATTTGGGTTCCGGCAGTTACGGGGTTGTGAGTGCCGCTCAAACTTATTTTGATAAGAGTTTAGATGAATTAACGCTGGCGGAAAAAGCCTTAATAGCAGGTCTTCCGCAAGCGCCAAGCATATATTCGCCCTTGCAAAACCCCGATAAAGCCATAAAACGCCGTAATTGGGTTCTAAAAAGAATGTATAGAACAGGCTACATCACAAAAGAACAATATAAAAAAGCACTGGATGAAAAACTGCGCTTAAATAAAAAACCCAGAATTTATTCTTACAATAAAGCGCCGTATTTTGTTGATTATGTTTTAGCGGAAATGCAGAAATTGGGGTTTGATGAACAGGAAATTTCCCAGGGCGGACTTAAAATTTATACAACAATTGACTATGATTCCCAAATAAAAGCGCAGGAAACTATTGCGAATAGTTTAAAATCGGCAGGGCTTGTAAAAGATAAATCGCAAGGGGCGCTTTTTTCTTTCAGCCCCACAACAGGTAAAATCCAAGCCTATGTTGGCGGAAAAAACTATGAAAAAAGCCAGTATGACAGGGTCACAAATGCTATAAGACCTCCCGGGTCTTCTTTTAAACCTTTTATTTACGCCGCAGCGCTTCAACAGGGCTATAGCCCGATGGATATTATGGAAGACCGCCCTATTGAAATAAACGATTGGTCACCCAAAAATTACGGCGGAAAATACCGGGGCAGAATTCCAATGTGGCTTGCTTTAGCTGTTTCTTCAAATGTTTGCGCCGTGCAATTAATCCAAAAAGTTGGTGTTGACACTGTTATAAACTTTGCCAAAGAAATGGGTATTACAACTCCGCTGCAGCATGATATGACAATTGCACTGGGTTCAAACGGCGTTAAACTTTATGATATGGTTATAGCTTACGGAGCTTTCGCAAACGGCGGTTTTAAGGTTTACCCTTATTCGGTCCAGCGTGTTGAAAATTCCCGCGGTGTTATAATGTATGAACATTCCGGACCAAAAATCGTTAAGGCTATAGCTTTTGATACGGCATCTGCTATGACTTTTATGCTTAAAAAAGTTATCCAGGTAGGTACAGGGCGTGCTGCCGATATAGGAAAAGAAGCCGCGGGGAAAACAGGTACAACGGATGATTACAGAGATGCATGGTTTATGGGTTATACTCCGGACCTGGTTACAGGCGTTTGGATAGGCAATGACGATAACACAAAATTAGGCGGGTCTTTTACGGGGGGCGGAGTGCCTGCAAGAATTTGGCGTGACTATATGAAAGTTGCAACAAGTAAATTTCCTAAAAGTGTTTTTGATTACCCGGAATTGCAAGACTCAACACACACAAAAGTTGTAGAAGAACCCCAAGAAACAGTTGAAGAAGAAAACTATAAAGCAGAAGGCAGCGAAGCTATTGAGGAAGATGAAACAGTCAATATAAATTCCAGAGCGCCAATACCTTCACCAAATAAGCCGCAGCAAAATGAAGTACCAAAAAGTCCTTTTACTGTTGCTCCGCCAAAAACAAATTCAGCACCCTTACCTATGGGCGGGAATTAAGATGGAAGGAAAAAAACGGCAAAAAACACCGCTTTTAGAGGCTTTAAACCATTACAAAAAACACCCCTGCATCGGTTTTCACATCCCGGGACATAATCGGGGGAATGCAATTTGCGCTACTTTTAAAGACTTGATAGGTCAAGAGGTTTTTAAAATTGATACTACAGATGAATTTGATAATTTAGGTACCCTGCACCCTGCAACAGGACCCGTAAAAAAAGCTCAGGAACTTGCAGCAAAAGCGTTTGGGGCTAAAAGAACTTTCTTTTTAACCTGCGGCTCTACTATAGGAAACCTTGCAATAGCGCTTGGCGCAACAAAACCCAATGAAGAAATTATCATAGGGCGTAATTGCCACCGCTCTGTTTTAACGGGCACAATACTTTCAGGTGCTAACCCTAATTGGCTTATTCCCAAAAAACTTGAAGATTGGTCTATTTTTGGTGCCGTAACAGTGCAGGATCTTGAAAATGCCTTAAAAAAATCAAAAGATATTAAACTTGTATGGCTCACAAACCCGACCTATGAAGGCATTATAAGCGATATCCCTGCAATTTCAAAGGTTTGCAAAAAATATCAGGTTCCGCTTGTGGTGGATGAAGCCCATGGCTGCCTGTGGCATTTTAGCAACAAATTGCCAAAATCTTCTCTTGAATTGGGTGCAGATATGGTGGTGCACTCTTTGCATAAAACAGGCGGGTCTTTAACACAAACGTCCCTGCTGCATATAGGAAAAAATTCAATTTTTGATGAAACACATATTGAAAAAGCCCTTAAAATTTTGCACACAACAAGCCCGTCGCTTCTGCTTCTGGCAAGTTTAGACAGCGCATGCGCTACTTTAAATTCAAAAGAAGGCAAGGATGCAATTAATAAAGCCATTGATAACGCCAAATTTTTAAGAGAAGAACTTAAAAAAATCAAAAATATTTCAGTTTTAGATGAAAGGGCAAATGTTAATTTTGATGTAACAAAAATTTTCATAAAAGTT
>CAYYBA010000056.1:0-9441 GCA_964470205.1 uncultured Gammaproteobacteria bacterium
AAATTGCCAAAACAGGAACATTGGAGCGCAGTTTTGATACAAAACGCGTTGAATAGCCTGTATGTGTGAAAACTAAAATTGCTTTAGCCTGAACGTCATTGGCTAATTTTACGGCAGATGCCATAATTGATTGAGGTGTAAGTTCAAAATTTTGACTAATTCCAAGGTCAATATCATAATCGCAGAATTTGCTTTTTTCAACATTTTTGGCAATTGAGGTCATCATAATCACAGATTCTTTTGCAAATTTCCCGATAGATGTTTCACCTGAAAGCATAACAGCGTCTGCTCCGTCTATAATAGCATTTGCAACATCGGATGCCTCAGCACGCGTTGGGATAGGCTGTTCTATCATGGTCTCGAGCATTTGTGTTGCCACAATTGCAACTTTTCTCTGGTTATTTGCCTCATTAAGAATATTTTTCTGTACAATCGGGACTTTTTCGGGCGAAATTTCTATGCCTAAATCACCCCGTGCCACCATAACGCCATCCGCTTCATTCATAATTTCAACCAAATTATCAACGGCTTGAGGCTTTTCTATCTTAGCAATAATGGGAATTTCCCCTCCGAATTCCGTAACATATTTTCTTGCAAGTAAAATGTCTTCTTTTTGCCTTACAAAAGAAAGCGCCAAATAATCAACGTTAGTTTCAACCGCAAATTTTATACATTCAATGTCCTTGCTTGTAACGGCACCCAGGCTTGTGCAGGCACCCGGGATGTTAATACCTTTGCGTGAATTTAAAATGCCGGGATTTGTAACTTTGGCTAAAACCTCATCCCCGTCACATGAAATAACACATAAATCAATTTTTCCGTCATCAATTAAAACTTCGCTGCCCTCGCTGACATCTTGAGCGATACTACTATAATCAACTTTTATAATATTATTATCGATATCCATTCGCGAGGGGGAGAGAATAATTTCTTGCCCGAGCTTTAGCTCTATAGGGTGTTCAAGCTCTGCCACTCTTATTTTGGGACCCTGAAGGTCAACTACTATGGGCAAAAATAAATTCAGCTCCCTGGCTACAACCCTTATTGTTTCAATTTCTTTTAAATGATTTTCCAAAGTGCCATGAGATGTATTTGCCCTAAACATATTAGCGCCCGCCAAAACAAGATCTTTTATCTGTTCATAAGTATTTGTGGCAGGCCCGAGAGTCACCACAATTTTTGTTCTTTTATTTAAATGGTTTTTTAACATGTCTTTTCTTCCTTTTAATGCTTCACTATTGTTAAAATATACGGCTTTGCAAAATATTTATTCGCCACACTCAAAATATCGGATGTGGAGATATCCTGTATTAATGCCTTATATTTTTCAAGATGGTTTATATCATGCCCCATAGCCCCATACCAGCTCATCAAAGAGGCATCGTCCATATTCGTTTCAAGAGAAATCAAAAGGTTGCCCAAAATTTTATCTTTTGCCTCTTGAAGTTCTTTTTGCGTCACATATTGGGTTTTTAAAGTCTCAAACTCATTCATAATACCCTTCTTCGCTTTATCAATTTTAGCAGGGTTTGTTCCGATATAAGCCATAAAAACTCCGTCAAGCGCATTTTGCAAATTAACTGAACCTACCATATAAGCAAGCCCCTGATTATCTCTTAAGTGCGTGAAAAGCCTTGAGCTCATCCCTTCACCCAAAATTGCGTTAATTACCTTAAGCGTTACCAAATCTCTTTCTTCAAATATTGATGTTGTTTTGTATCCAAGCAAAATCCAGGCGGTTTCGCTGTCTTCTTTAGGTACAATTTCTTCCAAATTCTTTTGAGGTTTAAAATTTTCATGCGCAAACTGTTTTATATCAAGTTTTTTGCCGATTTTTCTTGTACAGAAAACATTGTTTATTAAATCTATGATTTCCTTGTCATCCACATCACCGACAACAGCCACGGTTAAATTTTGCGGTTCAAGAATTGTGTTGTAATAACTCAAAATGTCATTGCGTGTAACACGCCCTATATTATTTTCAATTGTTTTTGAATTATAGCCGTAAATTGAATTTTGAAAAGCCTGTGCCCTGAAATTATCCATACCTAACGATAAAGAATTATCTTTTAAAGATTTTATGGCTGCCAATTTAAGATTTTCGGCTTTTTCTATATCATTTTGGGAAAAAGTGGGGTAATTGACAACTTCATTTAACAGGTCAAAAGCGCTTTTAAGCTCATCCACCGTTGTTTGCATTGAAATTTTAAAAGTGTCATTTCCCGAGGAAAGCCCTAATTTAATGCCTTTTTCATCAAGTATTTGTGCCAGTTCTTTGTTGTTGTAGCTTTTTGTGCCATCCATTGCAACAGATGCTGCCAAATAAGATGTGGAAGGAATTTTTTCGATAAAATTGCCTCCCAAAGCCTGAATATCAACAGCCACAATTGAATTCACCTTATTCTTTTTAATAATTAAGGTTGGCCCGCATTCTAATTTATATTTTATAACATCTTTATTCTGTTCAATAACACTCGACACAGAAGGGTTTTTAGCGGGTTTTATTACACCGGTTTCATCTTTAAAGCCTTTGGGCAAAACCAAAGAAACCACATTTTTATCTTTTAAAAGGTATTGCTTCGCAACCCTTATAACATCTGCTTTTTGAACTTTATCTATATTGCCTAAATAGTTGTCATAGAAAGAAGTTCCGCCGGAATATGTTGCCAAATAACCTAATTCATTGGAAATATTTGATATAGATTCACGTGAATAATAAGTATCTGATTTAATCATATTTTTCGCTTTTAAAACTTCCATATCGGTAAATTCGCCGTTTTTGATAAAGTCAATCTCTTTATATATCTCATTTTCAACCATATTTAATTTATTAGGGTCAAAGTTTGCTTGTACTATAAAAATTCCGTCTTCCATAAGGTTTCCGGCACTAGATGAAATTGAATAAACTATTTCTTTTTGCTCTTTTAAACTCTGGTTTAATCTGGAACTTGAAGATTCGCCCAAAATTACCGATAAAACATCAAGAGCGTAAACGTCTTTGTTATCGCCGAATTTCGGAATTCTATATCCTATCATCATGTAGGCTGAACCCACATCTTTATTTTCCGAAACTCTCAGCTGTTTTTCTAAAGGAGTAGTTTTAGGATATTTTAATTGAACTTTTTTGCCCTTGGCAGGTGGTGTTTGAAAAAATTCTTCGGTTTTTTTAACAGCATATTGCGGATCAACATCACCCACAATGACGGTCGTCATTTTATCGGGAGTGTAGAATTTATTGTAATAATCTAAAATTTCATCACGCGTTATTGTTTCAATAACTTTGCTATCCCCTATAATTTCGCGCATATAAGGATGTTTATCTTTTTCGTATAAAACTCTGAAAAGATTACCGGACATAACGCTATAGGGCGAATCTTTGTTTTTGGAAATTTCTTCTAAAACGACAAGACGCTCTTTTTCAAGCTCTTTTCGAGGAATCAGCGGATGCATAAGCATATCTGAATGTAAATCAAGGGCTAAATCAAAATCTTTAGAAGGGATTATTATATAATAGTGGGTAAAATCCTTGCTTGTGGCAGCATTTGTAACCCCGCCCTTGCTTTCTAAAATCTTGTCAAAAGTACCGGAAGGGTTTTTTTCCGTACCTTTAAAAAACAAATGTTCCAAAAAATGTGCAACACCTGAAGTTTCATCATCTTCATTAATGGAGCCTGTTTTAACCCATGTATCTATTGTGACAATCGGATTTTTGGAAACTTGTTTTACAATAACAGTTTGTCCCGATGGCAATTTTTTAACGGTATAATCAGCACCAAAAGCACAGGTGGCAGCACAAAATACGGTAAAAAATAATATAAAAATCTTTTTAAACATGTCATCCTCTGATTTACTATACAATATATTATCGCACAGAAATTTATTTTTATATAGCCCAAATTTATATATCCGAAGGGTTAAGGCCAAATACGGTAATTACAGATATATAAGGCATAAGGCTGCCCCTGTGCCTTGACAGTAACTTGTAGACAACCTATAATTAAGGGTAATTCAGAAAGGCTAAGCATGATAGAAAAGTTAAGGAGCAAAAAGCACGGCTTTACTTTAGCAGAAGTATTGATAACTCTTGCCATTATAGGTATTGTTGCAGCGCTTACTATCCCTGCTGTTGTAAATAATTATCAAAAAACCCAAACTTTAACACAGCTTAGAAAAGCTTACAGCCAGCTAAACCAAGCTGTAAGTATGTCTGAAACGTATAACAGCTCAATTGAAAATTGGGATTTTACGCTTTCTCCTCAAGAATTTTATGAAAAATATTTGAAAGATTACTTAAAAACGGCAGGATATTATGATAATAACGAATTTCTAAAATTAAAATACAAATTTGTCGGAGGAGGCTCAAGTGTAGCGGGCATTACCACTGTATTTAGCAACCCCGCAACAATAAAAATGTTTCTAAGGGACGGCACAATGTTAGCCATAGGAGATGAAACATCCACACCTAAAACAATATATGTAGATGTTAACGGCACAAAAAAACCTAACACTTGGGGTGAAGATTTATTTGTTTTTAAATTCAGTAAAACAAAAAAGATACTTCCTTTCTGCACAACTTTTTATGCTACAGGAGCTTATAGCTGCACAAAGGACAACAGCGGTTTTTGCTGTTCTGCCAAAATTATGAATGAAGGCTGGCAAATTAAAGACGATTACCCTTGGTAGAATATACTTTGGCTCCTGTCAAATTTGTTTTACAAATTTGTCCGCTCCTTCGCTTAAGCTTCGTCGCAACGTCGCCATCGTTGTGCTTCGTTGCCGTTGCTGAACGCAACGTCAACATTCGCACCGGCTGCCGCATTCAAGAAAAAAGCGCATCCAAAAATTCATTATGGTCAAATTCCCTTAAATCTTCTATTTTTTCGCCTACTCCTATCAATTTTGTGGGCAGTTTAAAATCTTTTGCAACAGCAAGAATAATGCCTCCTTTAGCAGAACCGTCCAGTTTTGTCATCGCAATTGACGTTATATTAACAGCTTGTGTAAACACTTTTGCCTGCATAAGCCCGTTTTGTCCCAAATTGGCGTCAAGCACCAAAATGCTTTCTGTCAGTGAATCCGGTGCATTTTTATCTATAACGTTTTTGATTTTTTTCAATTCCTCAATAAGGTTATATTTATTCTGCAGTCTGCCTGCTGTATCAATTAAAATTATATCGTAATGTTCGTCTTTAGCTTTTTGAATAGCTTCATAAACAACGGCAGCACTCTGTGCGCCGTCGCGCCTTACAATATCCACCCGCGCACGCTTTGCCCAAACATCAAGCTGCTCTTCCGCAGCAGCACGAAAGGTATCTGCCGCCGCAATTAGTACTTTTTTGCCGCTTTCTCTTAATTTATTTGCAAGTTTTCCTATTAAAGTTGTTTTGCCAGCCCCGTTAACCCCTGTAATAAAATAGATATTCAGCATATTTTCATTGTATTTTAAATTACTGCTGCCTGCATTGTTTAAAATTTCTTTAAACTCTTTTTTCAAGAAATCTTTTAAATCATCAGGTTTTTCGTTTTTAATTTTTTCAACAATTTGAGTTGCAAACTCCACGCCTAAATCTGCCTTTATAAGGGTATTTTCAATATCTTCAAGCGCAAATTCATCTAGCTCGGCACCTGTTTTTGCAAAATTTAAAACACCCTGCACGAGTACCTTGGATGTTTGCGCTACAATATCTTTCAGGCTTGTAGTTTCTTTATTTGTTTCATCTTTTTTTTTAAAAAAATTAAACATTTAAACTAATCACTTTTGCTAAAATACCGTTTATAAAAGAAGGTGAATCGTCCGTGGAGTAACGTTTTGCAAGTTCAAGCGCTTCATCTATAACAACCTTGTTCGGCGCTTTTTTAATGTAAATAATTTCTGCTATCGCTATTCTTAAAATGTTTTTATCAATCTTAAAGAGCCTGTCTATATCCCACCCAAAGGCTAATCTTTTAATTATCGCGTCAATTTTTCCATGATGTTCCTGAAAAGTTTTAACAATATCTTCTAAATATTCACGCACCTCAACTTTTTGAGAAAGGGTCGTGAGTTCGGCAATTTCAAGAGCCGCGGCGGCTTTTTCACTTACATTTAAGAGGGTATCAATTTTGCCCGCCATATCGCTTGTCAGGGGAATTTGAACAGGGATATTTTGCGCCTCAAACGGACGTTTTAAATTATCGGGATGATTGTTTTCAAATTCCTCAATGTATTCTCCGACTTCCACAAGCCCGCTTGTAGCCAGGCTTAAATCTTCCTTGGCATTACTTGTTAGTGTTCTTACGGATTTTAAAACAATATTTTCAAAATCCGTGATTTTATATTTCTCCACGTCTTTTTCAAGCTGTGAAAAAAGTATTAACGATAATTCTCTTGCTGCTCTTCTTGCCTGCATTGTCTTTTCCTTCTAATTTATTTTGCTGAAATCGCAAAGTATTCTAAATTTATTGTTTACAAAATTTAAAAGCGCTATACGATTTTCCTTAACTTTTTCTTCTTTATCCATAACCAAAACTTTATCAAAGAATTTTTCTATATTTTTTGACAAGATTTCAAAATCTTGTGAATTACTTGTTTTCGCTGCCGCGCCATAAAGTTCTTTTTCTTCCTGTGTTACAAAAAGTTTTTCGTCAACTTCTTTAAATACAGCATTTTTAGGCAAAATTCTTATCGTGCGGTTGGCATTTTCAGAAATCTTTTCAAACCCGTCCTTTTTTATAAAATCTTCAAGTATTTTAACTCTTTCAAAATATCCGTTTAAATCAGCCAAAGGCGAAGAGTCCGCCCCTGCCGCCGCATACAGAACATTTTGAGGATAAGTTTTCTCAAACATTATAATTAAGCGGTTTATAAAAAATTCTTCAATTTCGCTCATAGTTTCAGGCGATACCTCAACATTAAAGCTTTTAGATAAAATTTCAATGGATTTTTTTATTAAATTTGACAAGTTGATTTTTAAATTTGCATCTAAAATTGTTCGCAAAATCCCCAAAACTGCACGTCTAACGCCAAGAGGATAATTTGAACCCGTGGGGCGTTTTTTCTTTTTATCGCCTTGTGTGGATAGAAAAACGGCGCTTATTGTATCAATTTTATCAGCAATTCCCACAATCTGCCCTTCAAGCCCTTGTGCTGTTTCGCTATTGGCATTAAGCGGATAATAGTGTTCGGATATTCCTTTTGCTACATTTGCTTTCTCGGCACTTTTTAAAGCATAGTCTTCCCCTATAAAACCCTGGAGTTCCGTAAATTCAAAAACAAGTTTTGTGGATAAATCCGCCTTGCACAAATGTGCACATCTTAAAATATCCTGTTTTTGAAGGTTTAATTCATCGCAAATCATATCGCAAAGTGTCACAATCCTTTGAGTTTTATCATACAGTGTTCCTAAATTTCTTTGAAATGTCATGCCCTTCAAATCTTCAACTTTATTTGCAAGCGGCTCTTTGGTGTCTTCATTATAGAAAAATACGCCATCTTCAAGCCTGGCGCTTATAACACGCTCATTTCCCGCCTGAATGTTCTTCAAGCTTTTTTCATCATCGCCTACAAAATTTGCAATTGTAATAAAGCGGTTTAAAAGCTTGCCCTCATGTGTGTAAAGCGGAAAATACCTTTGGTGGGATTCCATAACGGTAATATTTACGATATCGGGAATTGAGAGATATTTTTCTTTAAAATTGCACAAAACGGGTTTTGGAAATTCGGTTAAATAGGTAACCTCTTCCAAAAGATCAGGGTTAAATTTAATTTCAGCGCCGATTTCTTTAGCCTTTTTTGTTGCCGATTCAACAATTAAATCGCGCCTTTTGTCTTGTTCAACAATAACATTGACGTCTTTCAATTGTTCTGTATAAGTTAACGGTTTTTTGATTTTAACGCTTTTATTTGCGCTGTATCTGTGCCCGTAGGTTATATTTGTTGCCTTTTTATCAACAATTTCAAGCGGCAGAATTTCTTCATTAAAAAGTGCCACAATATTTTCAATCGGGCGCGAAAATTTAATATCAAAATCTTTCCAGCGCATAAAATGTGCGCCTTGCAGGTTTAAAAAAATATCGGAAATATTTTCGCTCAAAATTTCTTTTGTGCTTTTGCCTTTTTGCTTAATTTTTGCCCAAATATAGCCCTCTTTTTCATATAGTGCATCCTGCTCAACACCGTTTTTATTTGCAAAACCAACGGCAGCAGGGCTAAATTCGCCATGCTCATTTTTTGCTATATTTAAAATCGGACCGCGAATATCCTTTTGAATATCTTCCTGTTTGTCGTCCAAACCCGTTATAATAACAGCTAGACGCCTTGGTGTGGCATAAACTTCTGTGGTTTTAAATTTAATGGAATTTTCTTTTAAAAGTTTTTCAAAATCTGCATGCAATTGCTCAACAGCACTCGGTATAAAGGCGTATGGCATTTCTTGCGTCAGTATTTCAACTAAAAAATTGTTCATAAAAGCATTTTACAATAAAAAAGTTTAAAATTAAACCAATTTTTTAGATTCAATCAGGCGTTGGAACTTAAAAGTTCTTGTGCAAAAGCCATGGACTTCTCATTCACATCGCCTGAAGCCAGTTGCGCCAAGGCTTTTATCTTTTGCTCTTTATCAAGCTTTGTAACACTTATTTGTGTTTCGCCATTTTGTGTTTTTGCAACCCAAAAATGAGCATTGGCACAAGCTGCCATAATTGCCTGATGTGTAACCATAAATACCTGGCATCTGTGTGCAAGTTCATTCATAGCTGCTGCCACCGCTTGAGAAGTTTTGCCCGAAATTCCCGTATCAATTTCATCAAAAATAATGGTTTTAATTTTGTCAATGTGAGCAAAAACTGTTTTAATCGCAAGCATAACGCGCGAAATTTCACCGCCCGAAGCTACCTTTAAAAGCGGCATCAGACCTTGCGAAACATTGGTTGTAATCAAAAATTCAACTTCATCTGTTCCTTCTTTTGATAAGGCCTTGTGTCGGACATCTACCTTAAATTTTGAATGCGCGAGTTCAAGTTTTTGCAATTCTGCTTCTATTAAGCTTGATAACTTTTCTGCCATATTATGACGCGTTTGTGAAATTTCTGAAGAAAGGGTATTTAAAAGCCCCAAAAGCTCTTCGCTTCTTTTTTGTAAAAATTCAAGATCATCAAGGCAATGTTCCAGCGCATAGCTGATCAGGTATTTCAGCATGTCTTCGGCAAGGTTCATGTTGTCGTGAATGTCGTTAAAAGCGACTTCGGGTTCTATCATCCAGAATTCTGCCAGATGGCGCGGTGTGTTTGAATTTTCAGCCCTGAATGTCGGGCCAAAAGTGTAAACCAGCCCCAGCGCCATCGCTCCGAGTTCACCTTCCAGTTGACCGGAAACAGTAAGGCTGGTGCGTTTTCCGAAAAAATCTTCCGCATAGTTTATGCTGCCGTCTTCGTTGCGGGGCGGGTTTTCCATGTTCAGCGTGG
>CAYYBA010000057.1:0-8541 GCA_964470205.1 uncultured Gammaproteobacteria bacterium
GTTTAAAATCTTCTTTTTCAAGAATTTTTGTCTGCTGATTAATCTTTTTTGACACCAGAGATTTTGAATGCACAATTAGCCTCTGGCGCTTTTTCTGATCGCTTAGAAGGTCTTTTAGGGCTTCTCGCCTTTGGCGTTTTAAAATATCAACGGCAAGCTGTTTTTGTTTGCTTTTTAATGCCGCTATTTTATTTAAAATTTGATGCAGGTTGCCTGTTTTATAAATATTTTCTTCAATTTCTAAAAGCTTTGCCCTGATTTCTTCACCGTCAAGTTCGTAAGAAATTCTTAAAAGCATATCCGATGTGACTCTTGCTTTAAAATCAAGAATTTTTCTAAGCCTGTTTTCATCCGAAATTCTTTTGATGTTTGCAAAAAGTCCGTTTTTGTGTTTTGTTTTTTCCAAATTCTTTAAAATTTTTCTTAATTCCAAAACTTGCGAAGTTACAAGACGTTCTTTAATATAATTAAATTCACCTATAACTTTGATTGTTTCATCGCATTCGGTTTGTGTTTGATAGTATTTTTCTTCAAGCTTTATTATTTTCTCAGCATTGCCCTCAAGCGTTTTTATTTCATCTAAAAGCACTTTCATATCAGACACATCAACCAAAACCGCATCAATAAATTCATCATCCAAATCAACTTTGTTTGATAACAAATCCTGCAGTTTATAATTAAGCTGTTTTTGATAGTTAGCACGCCCTGCGCGAAGTGCCAAATAAGGCGCTTGCAATTCTTCAAGCCTTTGCGCCACAACGTCAACCGCTTTATCCATACGCGATGCGACCAAAACACTCTTGCCCTGCGCTATTAAATGTGCCGCCAAATTCACGATTGTCTGCGATTTGCCTGTTCCGGGCGGACCGTATACCGCCAAAAAATCATTTTGTTCGATTTTTTTTATAACATCTTGCTGACTGTCGCTTAAAGAAAGGGGTGTTATGGGGAAAAAATCTTTAAAATCTTTATTTTGTTTAGCGTTTTTTTGTATTGATTTTGAATCTATCACGTTATTTGAAAGCAAATATTCCTGATTTATACAATTTAGCGCATTTTCTCTCATTATCCCCGCCGGTTTATCGGCAATTTGCGTTAGTTCATGCAGCACTCCCGCTGTTACATTCGGACGTTTTGTTAAAATAACCGCCTGTTTTTTACACAAAGTTAGTTTATCCACCTTGACTTTTGGTTTTTTTGCAAGTTCCATAATGGCATCAAAGTCGCTATCTTCCGAATAAAAATCATCGGCGTTTGTGGCATCGTTTTTATTATCTTCATCCATGGTATCTGTTATTTCAATATCAGGCACCAGGGATTTTAATGTTGTTATAAAAATGTCTAAACCTTCTTGTGTCAGAGGCAAATCCGGCACAACGTCCAAAAGCCCTGATAGCATAGCGTCTGCTTCTTCTTCATCGTCTTTTTGCATAAGTTGTGCCAGGGCACCTGTATTTAGGGAGAGCAAATCTTCCTGAATGTTAAGCAAAATATTTGTACCATGCCGCTCAAGCTTGCAGGGAGCGTATAAGACAGGAGTTAAAAATTCATTATTTTTCTTTGTTTTAGAATTTTTACCTGCCAAAAATAAAAATCCGTAAATTAAATATTTATCTTTGGTGTCCATATCGCTTTGAATCATAAGTTCGGTCAGATATGAATCAGAGCCGTCAAGGGGGAGGGGCTTATCAAACTGTGTGAAAACTTTTTCATCACCCTCAATAAAAATCCATTTATTGTCTTTATCGCCTTTTAAGTTTCGAAAAGTCGAGGATTTAACCTCTTCTCTCACGCAATCATGCAAATATTGCGAAAGTCTTTTAATGAAGCTTTCGCCCAATACCGTTTTTATTCTTTTTACTCCTTCTTGCAGCATAAGAGTTACTATATAGTTTTTTTTGGGTTTTGTCTAGCATACAGAAGGTTGATTTATTTAAGACTTGGCGGATTATTCAAAATACCCTATATAAGGAAGGTTGCGGTAAAGTTCATTGTAATCAAGCCCGAAGCCTACGATAAATTTGTTATCAACTTTAAATCCGCAAAAATCGGGCTGCATGTCATTCATTCTTGCTGCCTCTTTATTTATCATAGATGCCACCTTAACACTTTTTGCCTTGCATTTTGATAAAATATAATCTTTTAAAAATTGAATTGTAAGGCCTGTATCTATAATATCTTCCACAATTAAAATATTTTTATCCTCAAAATTAGGTAAAACCATATCCAGAGCCGTTACGCTGCCTGATGATTTTTCGCTTGAACCGTAGCTTGAGAGCCTTATGAATTCCATTTTAATGGGCATTTTTAAGTGTTTTGTAAGGTGTGAAAAAAATAAAATTGCGCCCTTTAAAACGCACACAACCGAAAGTTCTTCATCCCCGTAAAACTTATTTATTTCCTGTGTCATCTCTTCAATACGCGTTAATAAATCTTCTTCTTTAATTAATACTTTCAACTCTTTTTTCATTTCTTACTCCTTAAAAATTTCTTTTTTATTTACGTATAAGAATTTTTTTGAATTTAGCGAAAACGTTTTCCACTTGCGAAATTGGGGGTCTTGACCGCTTTGCAGTTCATCTTCAATAAATTTTAAAATTTGTTCGATTTTTTTTAAGTTCGGGTTTTTAAGTTCATCTTTTATATAATTTTGCAAAATTTTTATTTTGTAAGCTTTTTTTAACTTTGCAAACAACGGTGTTTGAATTTTCCCTTTTTTAAAAATTAAATTCTTAATTTCTTCTATTTTATCATCTACAATTTCACATTCATAGTTTGCGACCGTAATTAAATTGTTAAGAGAATTTTTATAAGCAGGGTTAATTTCTTCAAGCATTGGCAAAACCTTGTGGCGTATGAAATTTCTTTTGTATTTTGTATCTGCGTTTGAAGAATCTTCGCGCGTATTTAGTTTATGGCTTTTAGCGTATTTTTCAATTTCATCACGCGCAATGTTAAGCATGGGGCGATATATTTTGCCCCTAACAGCAGGAATTGACCTTAATCCTTCAAGCCCTGTGCCTTTTGCAATTCTATATATTAAAGTTTCAATATTATCATTTAAGTTGTGCGCAAGTAAAATTCCATCAGCGCCAAATTTCAGCGCACATTCTTCAAAAAATTTATATCTTTCTTCGCGCGCCGCTGTTTCTGTTTTTTTAACATTATTGTTAAGGGTTTTTGTGTAAAATTCGATATTCAATTTTTTGCAAAAATCGCGTGCAAATTTTTCGTCTTTTTTTGAATCTTCCCCCCGCCAATTGTGGTTTAGGTGTGCTGCAACAATTTTTACATCTTTTATTTTAGATAAAATATGAAGCAAAACCGTGCTGTCCACACCTGTTGAATAGCCTAAAACAAGAGTTTTGCCGGCTAAATTGTTTGTAGTTAAAAATTTTTTAACTTCTTGCTGCAAAACAGAATCCTTATATTAATCAGGCAAATCGCCGTTTACGATTGCTTCTTTGTCGCATTCCAGTTCAAAACTTTCGCAAAGGGCTACAATTGCCTTTTTGGCATCTTCTTTTTTTACAAGACAGCTTATTTTGATTTCACTTGTTGCAATCATTTTGATGTTAATATTTTGATTTGTAAGAGTTCTGAACATAAGTGCTGCGATACCGGGTTTGTCAATCATCCCTGCGCCGACTATTGAGATTTTTGCGATATCTTCATCAACATGGATGTGGCTTGGGCTTAAGGCCTTATCAATACTGCCTCTTAAACTGTCAAATTTCTTTAAATCATTTTTTGCAATGGTAAAAGCAATATCGTTAGTATTGTTTGAGCTTCTTGCATAAGATTGGATAATCATATCAACGCTTAAATCATTTTCTGCCATAAGCGAGAACAATTTTCCTGCCGTACCGGGTTTATCCGGTACATCGCAAATTACGATTCTTACTTGCGAGGTGTCAGAAGCGGCGCCCGTGACAGGTTTATAAATTTCCATTTTATCTACTCCTATAATTAATGTGCCTAAATCATCAAGATTGAAGGTTGAACGCACACGCGTGGGCAGGTTAAACTGCATGGCGGTTTCAACGGCTCTGGGATGCAGAACGTTTGCACCGACACGTGCTAATTCAAGTATTTCTTCGTATGAAATTTCTTTTAATTTAGTTGCTTTTGGAACAATTCTGGGGTCTGTTGTATAGATGCCGTCAACATCTGTATAAATATCGCACCTTTTAGCCTTTAGCGCTGCTGCTATTGCAACGGCAGAAGTATCAGAGCCTCCGCGCCCCAGGGTTGTTATTTCATTATCATCCGTAATGCCCTGAAAGCCTGCGATGATAACTATTTTTCCTCTGTCAAGCGCTTGTTTTATTTTATCTGTTTTAATATTCGTAATCCTGGCGCTTCCGTGTACATTTTCTGTCATAATGCTTGCCTGCATTGCATTGAAACTTATGGCATCTGCCCCCAATTCTTTAACAGCCATAGCTAAAAGCGCTATTGAAACCTGCTCGCCCGTGGCAAGGAGCATATCCATTTCGCGAGGGTCGGGGTCAGAGGATATTTCTGACGCTAATTGTATAAGTTTATCGGTTGTATGTCCCATAGCAGATACTACAACTACAACCTGTTCTCCCTTTTGTTGTTCGTTTAATATTGCTCTGGCTACATTTCTTATTTTATTTGTATCGGCTACCGATGTTCCGCCGAATTTTTGTACTACAATTGACATTTTATTGTTTTTTATCTCCCAATTTGTCTAGGATTTCGGACACCCATTCGTCCTTACCGTATATAGATATTATTTTATCACAAATATCAATAGAAGTCTTTTTGTAATATTCACTTTCTTCTAATTCATTTAATTTGACATAAGCAATTAATTTTGCAACAAGAAAATCTTTATCTTCAGGGTTTGTATCTTCATAATTTTGTAAAATACCCAAAGCCTCTTTGGGTTTATTAAGCTTAACCAAACATTCACATTTTCCGAATTGTGCGAGTATTAAATTTTCATTTAAACAAAATGCCTGTTCAAATTTTTCTATGGCATCTGAAAACTTGCCGTCTTTTAAAAGGAGCATGCCATACAGCAAATTTATATCAGCATTATTTTTATTTTTAATATAGGCATTTCTTATTTTTCTTATTGCAAGCTGGTTATCATTGCAAATTGAATAGATATTTGCAAGGTTTACCTGTGCCTCCAGGTTCTCTTTGTCGTATTCCAAAAGCTTTTCATAATATTTTATGGCGTTTTTATAGTCTTTTTGAAGGTGATAGCAGCGGGCAATTTCAAAGAAAACATAATGAGCTTCTTTATCAATTTCAACAACATGTTTAAAATATTTTACTGCTTCTTTATAATTTTCTCTTTGGGAATTAAGCTGTCCCAAATTAAAAACCGCAGGAACATAATCCGGATTTAATTCGATTGTTTTTAAAAGCATTTGTTCGCATTCTTCCATTTTGCCCATTTTTAGATAAGAAAGAGAAAGGCAGTGGTAGGAAATAAAATTATTTTCATCAATCTCGCTTGCCTTCTCAAATTTTTCTATTGAATTTTCCCAATATCCGAAAGCTTGAAGCGCCACCCCCCAGGATTGGTAAAAATTGAAAGAATTTGCAGCGTTTGCCTTTGGGTTATCAAGTGCTTCCTTATACACTTCAAAGCATTCTTTTTCGGCTCTTTTATGCATATAGCTTTCTGCCAAAAGCAAATGTGTTTCGATTTTTTCAGGCTTCACACCGAGAGCTTTTTTTGAATAATTTATAGCGTTATCCCAATCTTGAAGATTTGAATAGCAAAAAGCCATGTAATACAGCGCATCTGCATGGAACGGGCTTAGGGCGTATGCTATTTTAAATTTTTCAACAGCTTCTGTATATTCTTTTGTTTCTGCAAGCAGAATTCCCCAAAGATAAGGGATTTGGGCGTTTGTACAGTTATAAAGATAGGCTTTCAAAAAATTTTCTTTTGCTTTGTCATATTCTTTCATTTTTGATAAAGCAATGGCATAGCTTGTGTAATGCTGGGCGTTTTTAGATTCAATTTTAATAGCAGCTTCGAACATTCTTTTAGAAGCTTTATCATCTCCCTCTTCGCAATAAACACTTCCCAAAAGCGCATAAGCTTTAGCGCAATTTCTATCAGTTTTAATTGCTCTTTTAAAACATTTTTCAGCTTCCTTGAAGTCTTTTTTTCTTGCTCTGTAAATTCCCAAGTTAACCTGTGTATAAGGGTTGTTGAAGGCCATCGCATCGCTTGTTTGGAGTTTTTCAAGCGCTAAATCCTCTTTGCCTTCTTCTGCTAAATGAAGAGCCCAGTTATTATAAGCAAAAGAAGGCAGGCCTATATCTTTTGCAATGGTTTTGTATTCATTTACAAAAAAGTCAAGCTCTTTAACTTTTTTGATAATTTTTTGAAAAAACTCATTCATTTTTAACCGCCAGCAGACAATCTATAACTTCTCTAAATGCCCCATCCCCGCCGTAATTTTCAGTTATTTGCATACCGGGTATATTTTTTACAATGCTGTTCGCATTTTTTGGCGCTATTTTGTAATCAACACATTCAAAAGCGCATATGTCATTAACGTCATCCCCTATATATAAGACCTCATTTCTCTTTAGGCCGTATTTTCCTATAAGTTTTTGCAGAACAGAACCTTTGTCGCGTATACCTTTATGTATTTCATCCATTGAAAATTTTTCTTTAAAATAATTCAAGATATTAGAAGTTTCACCTGATATTACAGCCACTTTAAATCCGCTTTTAAGCGCTAAAGATACTCCCATAATATCTTTAAAACTCATCTTTTTTTGCTGTACCATATTTTCATCTATATAAACAAGAC
Source organism: uncultured Gammaproteobacteria bacterium (assembly GCA_964470205.1). Classification (GTDB taxonomy): domain Bacteria; phylum Cyanobacteriota; class Vampirovibrionia; order Gastranaerophilales; family Gastranaerophilaceae; genus CAYYBA01. The sequence goes on from CAYYBA010000057.1 coordinate 6,816, forward strand.
AGTCCGTAAAAACACCGTCAAAATCTGTGGCTATGAATTTTATATCTGATGATAGTTTTAGCATTTTATCTCCTGAAATTTGCACTTATTATATCAGATATAAAGGGCAAATATGTGTATCTTCCGCCTAGAGCTCCGTAGGATGAATATATAAGAATAAGCAAAATAATCCATTGGATTACGGAAAAAGTTCCTAAAAATGGAGTGTTTAAATATATTATTATATTGTTAAGAAAATCCCCAACAAACGGAATTGCAATTAATATATTCATTATTATGTTAAAAAATATGCTTATTATTGTTAAAAAAAGTCCTAAAAATATTGATTGGTAAATATGGTAAAGCATAAAATGCTTAAACTCTTTTTTAGCTAAAGCACACCAGATAAGCCATACAAGACCTATAAAGCCGAACGTAAAATATGACAAAACACATATTATCCTATCGAATAAATTTGAACTCTTAATTCCGTTATCCATTTATCTGCCTTCTGTTTTTTTCGTTATATAATCACCTAAAACTTCAATATAAATAAGCGTTATTTCTTTATCTTCAGGAGCTATTTCAAAAGCTTTTCTGTAATATTCAATTGCTTTATCAGTATCTTTTAGAAGCCCATGGGTGTTTCCTAAAAATAAATATGGCTTTGATTTATCTTTTGCGTATTGTGATGCTTTTTCATAAAGATTTATGGCATCTTTATACATTTTTTCGCTCAGCATTAAATTGCCTAGAAGCAGATAAGCATTCGGTTTTTGAGGGTCAATTTCAATTGCATGTTTAAAAAATGCAACGGCTTTTTCATAATTTTTTTCGTCACAGCACAAAATTGCTTCACAAACCCAGGCAGAATAATAGTTGGGGTCAATTTTGGTAGCACGCTCAAAACACTCATGTGCAAGGTCATATTTTTCATTTGTAGCGTAAGAATTTGCAAGGCAAAGCCAGCTTTTAGCATCATCCGGCATAACTTCCGCCGCCTTTTGATAGTATTGAAGGGCGCGGGTTTTTGAACCTATTTTTTGATAAATATTTGCAAGATTTATGTAATAATCGCCGTTTGTATCATCCAATTTTAAGGCAAGTTCAAAATATTTTTTTGCTTTAACCAAGTTATTGTTATCCTGGTATAAAATTCCCAATGCCGAATAAATATCGGGAAAATCCTCTCTTATTTTAAGGGCTGATTTGTAATAAAAGAGGGCTGTTTTGAAATCTCCCAATTCTGCATAAGCATTTCCCAAATTGTACAAAGCAAAAAAGTTGTTATTATCTATGCTTAAGGCTTTTTTATATTTTTCAATTGCCCTGTCCCAATCCTGGCGGTAAAAATATATATTTCCCGCATTTATAAGAAAAAGCAGATTATCCGAAAACTTTGTTGAAAGATCTTCATATACCTCAAGGGCATTGTCATAATCCTGCTTTTGCGCAAAAATTTCTGCAAGCTTATTGATAGCCTCTAAATTGTTAGGGTTTTTTTGTATAACGTTGCGCAAAGCTTCAATTTCTTCTCTCATAAAGCGATTATACCACCTAATTTTTTAAAAAACACTATATTTTATTTTTACCATATAATAAGAGTATGGGCAACAGGAAAATACTCTTTGTTATAGATGAAATTGAATTCAAAAATTATGAATTTAACCCCCTTGTGACAAACTTTTGGCTTATTTTAGAACTTTTAAAGCGTGAATGGGAAGTTTTTGTAACAACAAAAAATAAA
>CAYYBA010000058.1:0-8440 GCA_964470205.1 uncultured Gammaproteobacteria bacterium
GAAGTTACAATACGCATAGGATCAATTCCCCACCCTATGGAAGAAAGCCACTATATTCAATTCGTAGAGGCAATCTCTGAGGATAACAATTACATAAAGCGTAAATATTTAAAACCAGGCGAAGCGCCCGAAATGAAGTTTAAATGCAAATGTTCGAAAATAAGCGCAAGGGAACTATGCAATATCCATGGTCTTTGGGCCAGCAATAACTAATGCCGTGATGGGCAGATAAGGAGTTTAAAATGGATGTAAATTTGGCTCAAGAATTCAACAAGCAAATTAACAAGGAGCTTTATTCCGCATACCTTTACTTTGCAATGTCAACGTATTTTGCAGAAACTTCATATAACGGTTTTACAAAATACATGAAAGAACAAGCTATTGAAGAGCTGGGGCATGCACAAAAATTTTATGATTTCTTATTACTGAGACAGGCTAAAATAAGCTTTGATGTTATTCAGCCTCCGGAAGAAATTGTATGGATTAACCCTGCAGATGTTTTAGAGCATGCCCTAAACCATGAAAAGTTTGTTACAAGCCTGATAAATGACCTTTATAATAAAGCTCAAGAAGCTAAAGACCAGGCAAGCACTCTGTTTTTGCAGCAATTTATTTTTGAGCAGGCGGAAGAAGAATCTAAAATGAGAACTTTGCTTGACAGGATCAAAACTGTGCAAGAATGCCCGTGCGGTTTACAAAGTCTTGACAGGGAACTTAAAGCCTGTTAAGCAATTTAAGCCTTTACAAGTGTCAAATTGCCTTTGCTGTGAGTAATTCTATTGTCGTAAATGGCACAAATTCTTGCAGCAAGGGCACGTGCTGTTTTACCGGTTGGTTTTTTAACTATGTATTTTTTGTAAAATCTTACTGCTTGTGTATATTTTTCCATTTTGTCAAAACAAATTCCCAAACCCAAATTTGCCCTGTAGTAGTCGGGATTAATGCTTAGAATTTGATAAAATACCTCTGCTGCGTCTTTAAACATTTCAAGGCTCATATAAAGCCCTGCAAGGTGGTTGTAACTGTGTATTTTTTTGGGATATTCTTCAATAATCTTTCTATAAATGCTTATAGCCATACATTCTTCCCCTAAAAGCTCATGTGAAATTGCAAGCTGTATTTGGGCATTTATATTTTTATTGTCAAGCCTTATCGTTCTTTTAAAGTTTTTCCTGGCTTCTTCACTGTTGCAGTTCAAAAGGTGGTTAAGACCCATTTCATAATAAATTTCGGGGTCAAACTGGCAGAATTCTTTTGCTTTCTTTAGATTTTTAATTGCTTTATCATATTGCTTCAAGTTTTTATATGCTTTTGAAATGCATTTATAAGCTCTGGAGTTTGCACCTTGCTGCATTACGGATGTTAAATATATGTCTAAAGCTTGTTTATACTGGTTTTTAAGCATCAGCTTGTTGCCCTTTTCAATAGGGCAGGTTATGTGTTTTTTACTATCCTCTTTATTGATTTTTACTGCCATTTTTACCTCTTTTATCCATTTATAGCTTATTCTAATTTTGCCAAAACTTTATCAACCTTAAGATTGATATTGCAGGTATCTTAAGGTTAATTTTTAAAATATTAAAAAAATATAAATAATAATAAAATCGCGGCTTTTGAATGTTAAAATAATAGTGTTATTCAACTATATTTAACCTTGTTTTGTTTTTGGTCTGCCCTTACAAATGAAAGGACATTAAAATTATGTCAAAAACAACAACGGACGCTGCCCAATACCCTTCTTACTCTTCTTCAAGCGTAAGTTTTAACGGTGTGCCGAAAAGCAGCGCTACGATTTCAGATGGTACCCTGAGCGCTAATTACACCATGAGTGATTCGGAAAAAAGTGCTTACGATTACGCGCAAAATGAATTTGCAAATAATTTAAAAAACGTGAACGTTTTTTCTGAAAGCACGCTCAAAGACCTGAATGATCAGGTTGAAGCTTACAGAAACCAGGGTATTCAAACCATCAACGATTTGTATACTCCCATGATAAGGGATCTGCAAAACAATGTGGCTTCGCGTTTCGGCAACCTTGATAATTCTATCTTTATGGATAAATTATCAGGTCTTGAAAGCAACCGTGCAAATTCTATAAGCGCTCTTGCTCAAGACGTTGCAGCAAAAAAACAAGAACTTACTGCAAATGAACTTGCAAATAGATATGCTTACCTGGACCTTTTGAATAATTATCAAAATCAGGTTTATCAAAATGCACTTTCATCAGTTGGCTTAAGCAACAATTTGCTTGGAACTACAAACAGCTATTTGAACAATTACTATGGTTCAAATAGCAGAAATGCAAACGCAAATTCGAACCTGCAAAACCAATTGTCGCAAATGGCTCTTATTTTAGCACAAGGCGGCGGAATTTAACCTGTCTGCTTAAATGCTTAATTGCGAGGGTCAATACCCTCGCTTTTTTTATTTAAAAGTTCTTTTCATTAATATTTTTTTATTGTATAATCTTCTTTGATAAGAAAAGTGAGGAAAAATTGGGATATAAGATTTTATATAAGAAGGAGTTATGTCAAAATCAGTATGAAATAAGAGTTGAAGCTCCTTATGTCACAAAAAATGCTAAAGCGGGGCAGTTTGTTATATTAAGAGTCGATGAGCATTCGGAAAGAATTCCTCTTACAATTGCTGATTGCGATAAGGAAAAGGGCGAGGTTACAATTGTTTATATGGCAGTCGGGTATTCAACCAAGAAGCTTGCAAAGCTTAATGTTGGAGAAGAAATTGCCGATATAGTAGGGCCTTTAGGAGCACCGACACATATAGAAAAATACGGCACTGTTGTTTGTGTTGCGGGCGGATACGGGGCAGCGCCCTGCTATTTAATTGCAAAAGCCTTTAAAGATGCAGGCAATAAGGTTTATATGGTTATGGGCGCAAGAAACAAAGATTTAATTTTTTGGGAAGATAAAATGAACAGTGCCTGTGATGAACTTTTTATTACCACAGATGACGGCTCATACGGGCGTAAGGGTTTTGTTACAAATGTTTTGGAAGATCTAATTAAAAAAGAGACAGTTAACTATGTTATTGCAGTAGGTCCTATGCCAATGATGAAAGCCGTTGCAAATATGACACTTCCTTACAAAATTAAAACAGAAGCTTCCATGAACCCTATTATGGTTGATGGTACAGGCATGTGCGGAGCCTGCAGAGTTACTGTGGGCGGAGTTGTTAAGTTTGCCTGTGTTGACGGACCGGATTTTGATGCACATCAAATAGATTTTGATGAGGTTATTAACAGAACAAGAATTTATAAAGACCAGGAAAGACATTATGATGAAAACAACTGTAATTTAATAAAGCAAGCGGAAAGTATTCAAAAGTAGGGGGAATTATGGCTATAACAACCAAAATATGTCCTTTAATGTCAGCGGGGCAAAATTTAGACAAAATCTGTGCAAAAGATGTGTGCGCATGGTATATTCCCAGCCTTAAAACCTGCGCTGTATATACTATTGGGCACAATGCGCTTTTAGAAATAAAAGCAAAGCAGCAGGAAGCAAAAAAATAGCTCAGGAGGATTTATGCCCAAACCAATGACCATAACAGAAAAAATTTTTGCGGCGCATTGCGGCCGCGAAGAAGTAGGGGCAGGGGAACTTATTAATGCAAAAGTTGATATAACTCTTGCAAACGATATAACAGGACCTGTCGCAATTAAAGAATTTAAGAAAATCGGTGTAGATAAAGTTTTTGATAAACACCGTGTTGTTTTTGTGCCTGACCATTTTGTTCCTAATAAGGATATTCAATCCGCCGAACAGGTTAAAATGATAAGGGAATTTGCCCGTGAACAAGATTTAGAGCATTTTTTTGAAGTCGGACGTATGGGCATTGAACATGCACTTTTGCCTGATTTAGGGATAGTAACGGCAGGAGATTTAATTATAGGGGCGGATTCTCACACATGTACTTATGGCGCATTAGGTGCTTTTTCAACAGGGGTAGGGTCAACAGATTTAGCCTGTGCTATGGCATGCGGTGAAACCTGGTTTAAAGTGCCTTCGGCCATAAAAGTCGAATTTAGCGGTGAACTTAATAAATGGGTAAGTGCTAAAGATTTGGTTTTGCACCTTATAGGCGATATCGGTGTTGACGGCGCTTTATATAAAACACTTGAAATAGGCGGCAGTACCATTGAAAATATGCCCATGGACGGACGTTTCACAATTTGCAATATGGCAATAGAGGCGGGGGCTAAAAACGGCATAATAGCGCCTGATAAAATAACAGAGGAATTTTTGCAAGGCCGCAGTATAAGACCCTGGAAATTCTATAAGAGCGATGTTGATGCCAAATATGAGCGTATTATAAAATATGACGTTAAAGACATTGAACCCACAGTTGCCTTTCCGCATTTGCCTGAAAACACCCGCCCTATCTCAAAAGTCGGTGATATACCAATTGACCAGGTTGTTATAGGAAGCTGTACAAACGGGCGCTTGAGCGATTTAAAAATTGCAAGCGATATTTTAAAAGGCAGAAAAGTTCATAAAAACGTACGTCTGATTGTTTTCCCGGGTACTCAAGATATTTATCTAAGGGCAATAGAAAAAGGCTATGTACAAACAATAGTTGAAGCGCTGGGTGCGGTTTCAACACCTACTTGCGGACCATGTTTGGGCGGCCATGCGGGAATTTTGGCCAAGGGAGAACGTGCTGTATCAACTACAAACAGAAATTTTGTTGGACGTATGGGTCACCCTGAAAGTGAAGTTTATCTGGCATCTCCTGCAGTTGCTGCAGCAAGCGCCATTTTAGGTAAAATAGCATCCCCGGAGGAGCTGTAGATGCAAAAAAATATTTTGGCGGTTCAGGCGCAAGCTTCAAGGGGCGATAAAGAAAAAGTTTTTAAACAAATAAAGGATTTGTTGAATGATTTTTGCAATAAAAATCATCAGGTGAATGTTGACTTTCTATTTTTGCCCGAATTTTTTTCTGTGGGCTGGGATCCTCAGGTTTTTAAAGATTATGCAGAAGATGAAGATGGGGAAACCATAACATTTTTAAAAAAACTTGCCCGTGTTTACAACTGTTATGTCTTTGGCGGAAGTTACATAAGAAAAACACCTGAAGGCTTAAAAAACTCTTGCCCTATTATTGATAGAAAAGGGAATATTATTGCAAATTACGATAAAATACATCTTTTTACATTGGGCGGCGAAAATATGAGCCTTAAGGGCGGAGATAAACTCTTAATGCTTGAAATTGAAGGCATAAAAATTGCACTAAGTATTTGTTACGATATAAGGTTTCCCGAAATTTACAGAAGCTATATTATTCAGGAAAATAAACCCCACCTTTTTGTCAATATGAGCGCATGGCCTAAATCAAGGGCTTTAGATTACAGAATTTTATCTCAAGCGCGTGCCATTGAAAATCAAACTTATTTCTTGGGTTTAAGTGCCTGCGGATACTATAATGATTATGTTGAAGCTTGCGGGAATTCACTTTTTGTAGCTCCTGACGGTGAAATTTTAAAAATTTTAGAAGATAAACCTTCTTTGCTTTTTGCAACCGTTGATACTCAGGAATTGCAGGACGCACGGGAGGAATTTAAAATTCTCGGAGATATTGATAAGTTGTATTTTGAAGTTGAAACACTTGTGGTGCAGGAGTTTTGAAATGAAAAAGATAACAACGCTTTTAATTCTTGCAATATTTCTAATATCCCCTGCTTCTGTGGGACAGGCGTGTTGTTTAAAGCCAGGTATTAATGAAACTATAAAAAAGCTAGACCTTGAAAAAAATTCCGTGGTTTCGATTTCTGTTAAAAATGTTAAAAATGGAAAAAATGTTTATGTAAAAGATCAGCATAAGCTTTTAAACCCTGCCTCTTCTCTTAAAATTTATACATTTATAGCTTCATTAGCTGCATTGGGTGAAAATTATACCTTTAAAACAGCTGTTTCTAAGGATAGTAAAAATAATCTTTATATAAGATTGGGTGCAGACCCTCTTTTGACGAGCCAAAATTTAAGAGAGCTTATTCAAAATGCACAAGTTAAAGAGGCGCTTAAAAATGTTGATAAAATCTATATAGAAGAGGGTATTATAGATAAAACCCCTTATCCTGACGGCTGGATGAGCGATGACATTTGGCCTTTTATGCCAAAAATAAGTCCCTATACGCTTGATAAGAACACCATAAGGCTTGAGTTAGGATTGCCGCAAAATGACAAGTCCATTATAATTTCGCAGCCGGATAAATACAAATTACCCTTTATAAATGAGTTAAAAATAGGTGCTGTAAATGATATTCAAATATCCAAAGCAGAAGGAATGGATGTTGAGGTTCTTAATTTTAAAGGAACAATCGGCGAAGATACAACTTTGGAAATCCCCGTAAGTAACCCTAAGGTTTATTTTGTGTCAAGCTTGTATGAGATATTTAAAAAAGAAAATATAATATACGATAAACCTATTTATTTTACGGATAGCGCCCCTGCAAATTTAAAACAAATTGCACAGGTTGAGCATACAATTCAAGAGGCAGGCAGAGAAATTTTGCAAAACAGTGATTGTTTTGTCAGCGAAGTCGTTTTTAGAGTTGCTGCAGGCAGATATTTTAATAAACCCAAAGCAACAACAAAAGACGGCGTTACAATGTTTTATGAATATTTTAAGAAATGCGGGCTTGACACATCCGATATAAGTTTATATGATGGCAGCGGAGTTTCAAGATATAACCTTATGACTGTAGATTGGATGACGCAAGGGCTTATATATGCTTACAATAATATTAATATTCAAGACTATTTAGCGCAGCCAAACCAAGGCACCTTACAGAGAAGGTTGAGACACTTGCAGGGAAGACTTTGGGCAAAGACGGGAACACTTAAGGGCGTAAGTTCTCTGAGCGGGTATGTTAATGCCAAAAACGGTTCTATGTATACTTTTGCTATAGTAGTTCAGAATTTTAACAAAAAACCTTCAGAAATCAAAGGTTTTGAAGACGATTTAATTGATGATATTTTTAAACTTTAAGTTCCGATGTTTTTTCTTCCAGCATTTCAAAAGCATTTAAAAAGCTTGCTTTAACCGCTTCTTGATTGCTAAGTGTTGCAAAACTTAAAAACAGAATGTCTATTTTTTTGAAGTTGGCTTTAAATAAATCTTTGAATTTAACAATTTTATTGTAAATTTCAACATCTATAACCCTTTTACATTCACACAAATGTATAAAGATTTCACCCAGTGCACAATTGGCTTTCTTTGCATCATTTTTATCTAAAGCTGCTTGAAATTCGAGCATTAGGATGTAGAGTTCGTAATATTTTTTAAAAAGCGAGGCGCGTTTTTGCGGCAAGAACTCTCTAAAATATCTGGAAGTTGCTTCATAACCTATGTCTACGAGTTCTTCTTTTTTGTTTTTCGGTATCATAAAGTCAACAACACTTACGCCTTTTGCATTTATTTTTATGTAGTCGAATTTATCTTTTTTAATGTATAAATCTATGACAAAATTTGAAGCAAACGCTGTAAATGTGTCATAAACTGCGTTTAGATAAGACACTAAATTATCCGTTTTTTTATTTTTATGTTCATTTTCAAGGCGGAATTCAATAATTCTGCAATCACTAGGGCATAAGTTTTTGCTTAAACGCCATAATGGCCAGCTTTTCATTAAGTCTCCGTCAACAAGAAATTCTTTCCCGAGTTCTACAGGTCTAAACAGCCCCGGCATGCTGACAGATGCCCTTACAGCTTTTGCAATTTCGGTATCGGGAGTTGTGTATCTTGAAAATTCTTTAAAACCTGAATCTTCCAAGTTCACGGATATTATGACTATATCTTTGTCAATATCTTCAAATTTAACTTCTTTAACCTGTCCTTTAATGTATTTTTCACCGTAGAATTTCTTTTCAATAAGTTCTTTAACCCAGGCATAGAAAAGTTCGCCTTTTGAAAAACCGGGACCTTTGCTAATATCGAAATTAATATCCCTGAAAATTTCAACCCCAAAGTCCATAAATATGTTTTTAATTTCATCGGCATTATAACCTATGCCTGCCAGTGCCGCAATAACAGCTCCTACAGAAGAGCCCGCATACCCCTTCAAATTAATGCCAAGTTCACTGGTTGCTTTTAGGGCACCTGCATAGCATACGCCGCGAATGCCGCCGCCGCCGAATATACAAAAATAATCTTTAATATTTTTTTCCATAAAATATCTATACCTTTGGACGCATGGTAGGAAATGCTATGACATCGCGAATTGAAGGAGAATCTGTTAAAAGCATAATAACTCTGTCTATTCCTATACCTAATCCCCCCGCAGGCGGCATACCATATTCAAGCGCCGTTATAAAATCTTCATCTATATCTTGTGCTTCTTCATCACCCATAGCTTTAGCTTTAGCTTGTGCCTCAAAGCGGTTACGCTGATCAATCGGGTCAGTCAGCTCTGAAAATGCGT
>CAYYBA010000059.1:0-8322 GCA_964470205.1 uncultured Gammaproteobacteria bacterium
ATTATATAAAATTTTTTAAAACACTTACCCCACCAAATGGTTGATTTTTGAAAGGAGGCGTAGATTTTTTCTTACGCGGCTTGTGCCGCGTTGAAAAAATCAAGCCGACCATAAGGTGTGTGAGTTGAAGTTGGGAAGGCGATGAGCCTTGCCAACGAAACGAAACCGTACCGAAACCGTAACTGTTCCCTGCACCAGCCCATGCGACCGATATCACTAATCTAACATACTTCTTTACAAAAACCTGTGTGTGCGCTAACCTTTAATTATGCTTATGCATGGTGATGCTGCGAGTAATAAAACGAGTATTTTGGTTGATGAATATATAAAACTTGTCAACCAAAAAATAAGCACGGATGAAATTTTGGTTTTATGCCAGAGCCCTTATAAAAGAAATAATTTTATAAAAAGCGCCAAGAATTTAATTGATATTCCTTGCGTTTCAAAATTAAACATATATACATTTTTCGGGCTTTGCTACAATTCAATTCAGGAAAATTGGCCTTTAATTGAAAATATAATAAAAAGCCCTGACGCTAAAATTGAACCTTATTTATGCGGGCTTGAGGTAAGCCAGCAAATTTTTAAAAACTGCATAGAGCGCTTTGAATTTAAGGGATATAATTCAAAAATGAATCTGCTCCACCAGCTTTTTAAACGCTATACCTTAATTTGCCAAAATGCGCTTGATGAGGCACAAATCCAAAAACGTGTTGAAATTCTACATGAATCTTTTGCCCCTGATGCCTCTTCTGCCATAAATTCTTATAGGGCGCAAACGCTTGATTTAAGAGCCTTTGATTACTTAAGGCAGCTTGAAGCTTTTACTTATATTTATAAAAATATTGAAAACCCTTTTAAATATGTTTTTGTAGATGATGCCGATGAAATCACCCCTTGCGTGTATGAGTATTTAAAACACATAAAACCTTCTGTTAAAGAATTTTTTATAGCCTATGACCCCCTTGGGTCTTCACGCGAAGGCTATCTTTGTGCCGCAAAAACTGATTTTGAAAAATTTTTAGGGCAAAAAGCGCAAAAGGTTGGCGCTCCACGTCAAAATGCCGATTTAATTTTTAATTCAATTAAAAGTGAAACGCCTTTTTATATTGAAAATATTAACTTTGAAACATTTACAAGGCGCGATGAAATGGTGCTCGGGCTTGTAAAAAAGATAAACACGCTTTTGCAATCAGGCGTTGCCCCCAATGAAATTGCAATTATAACACCCAATATTGACATCGGGCTTAAATATTTTCTAAAAGGCATAAAGGCAAATATCTGTGCGTTATCGGGAAGCGAAAAACTTTCTAAAGATTCTTATATTTTAAGCATGCTGATTTTGCTTAAAATCATTAACAATATAAATTTTACCATTTCTCCAATGGCGCTAAGGTGCGCTTTAATTGAAATTTTACATATGAAATTTCAAAATGCCGTTGAAATCTCTGATAGCTATGCAACATCGCATAAATTTATAGAATGTGATGACATTACTTATCAAAAGTTTTTAGATATTTTTCACAATAAAAAAGATTTAAAACTTTCGCAGCAGCTTTATCTTCTATGCACTGATTTTTGCGGCTTAAAACCTGAAAATGCCAAAATTGTGGGCAGGCTAAACCAGCTTTTAAAGCAAATAACTGATTTTGAAGATATTTTTGATGCCCAATATGCTAAAAGCCACCTGCTTGAAGCTTTAGAATACACAATTATAAGCGAAAACCCCCTATACAGCGGGGACATTGATGAAAATGCCGTTATTTTAGGCACGGCACAAAAAATTATAGATAGCGGAATTAAAACAAAATATCAATTTTGGCTTGATGTATCTTCGCAAAACTGGATAAAACAAGATATCGGACCTTTATATAACGCGTGGGTTTTTCAAAAAAATTGGGAAAAAGAAGAATTTACTTTGTCTGATAACATTGAACTTTCTTTAGATAAAACAGCAAGAATTTTAAGGAAGCTCTACCTCCAAAATTCAGCTGAAATTTACGCGTATCAGAGCGTTTACGACTTTTCTTACAGCGAAAATTTATCCGGTATAAACAGGTTTTTTGAAATTAAAGAAACACTACAAGGAAAAAAAGCCTACAAAATTGAGCCGAGGGAAGATCAGAAACCCGTTTTAAAATACGAAAAAGGGAAAATGGCAGTGAGCGCTGTTGCAGGAAGCGGCAAAACAACAATTATGCTTGCACTCATTATGAAACTTTTAAAAAGACCTGAAATTAAGCCTGAAAACATTTTTGTTTTAACTTACATGGAATCAGCCGCGCGCAATTTTAAAGAAAGAATCAAAGAAGCGTACCCCAACATGAGTGAATTGCCACATATTTCAACAATCCACGGGCTTGCACTCAGAATTTTGAGGGAAAACAATAACTATGCGCTTTTAAATTTGGATGAAAATTTTGAAATAGCGGATGAAACAAGAAGTTCGGCGATTATTGCAGATGTTGTTTTCGGTGCGGGGCTTGAAGGCGATAAAGTTGAACTTTATATAAAAGCAATAGGGGCGTTTAAAAATTCCGGGCAAAAAGCCGAAAAAAGCCCTCTTTTTCAGAAAATATTTGAGAAGTACGAAAATTATTTGAAAGAAAATAGCCTTATTGATTACGATGATTTACTTATTTTGGCGCTTAAATTATTACGCGAAAATAAAAATGTTCAAGAATATTACCAAAATCTTGCGCATTTTGTAATTGAAGATGAAGCGCAGGATTCATCATCACTGCAACAGGAGTTGATTGAAATTCTGGGCGGCAAGCACAATAATATAATCCGCTGCGGGGATGTTAATCAGGCAATTACATCAACTTTTTCCAATTCTGATGTTGAAGGCTTCAAACGCTTTATTAAAGACAATAATCCCGTTAAAATGAATTGCTCCCAGCGCTGTTCAAAAGGCGTTTATTCGCTTGCAAATAAATTAATTGATTATTCTATATCAAAAAATGCGGACGCTTTTTTAGATGTTAAAATGCACCCTGTGGGCGATAAAAACCCTGTTGATAAAAAGGAATTGGCAACAGAAATTTTTGATACGCAAGGAAGCGAAAAAGAATTTGTTTTAAAAGAAATTCAAAATATTTTTGAAAATGATAAAAACGCAAATATAGGAATACTTTTAAGAAGCAATTGGAGCGTTAGCGAATGGGCTTGTTTTATTGAAGGCTACAACATAAAAGTTAGGGCAAAAACCGGAGCACTTTTAAACGAACCTGTTTTCAGCACGGTCTTTGCCATTTTAAAATTTATTGAAACACCCGATAATAAAAACGTTTTAAATTGTGCAAAAGTTTTATATGAACTGGGGCTTTATAATGATTATTTTGAACTTGAAAAATATATTAAAAACCTGAATGAACCCTTTATGGCATCTGCGCGCGACGATTTTCCCCTATGGTTTGATTTGGATTATTTCATAAAAAATTCTTCAAAGACAATTTTTGAACTCTCTTTAATAACAGGCAGCAATTATTTTAAAAAAAACCCGCAAAAGGCAAATGTCACAATAATTGCATCTTTTATCGATAAAATTTTCAAACAGGAGAAAACATATGAAAACACACTAAAGAAGCTTGAAGAAATTGCAAAAAAACCTAATTATAAAGGTGTCAATTTGTTTGAAGAAGAAAGCGATGAACAAAAGGGTGTAGTTGAAATTATGACAATGCACAAATCCAAAGGCGATGAATTTGACTATGTTTTTGTACCTGAATTGACGTTAAACAATCTGCCGCTTGATTTTGAAAAAGTTAAATTAAAAGAAAATACAATTTTTGTTGAAAATTTAAAAAAAGCGCCTAAAACCCGCGATGAACTAAAAAAACAAACAGCAGATGAAAATTACAGGCTTTTATATGTTGCAATAACGCGCAGCAAAAAGCGCCTTTATTTAACAAGTGCCCTAAAATATAAGGAATTCGGCAAAATGCGCGATAGGGAACCAAACCCTGTTTTTAAGGAGCTTTTGGAGGTAGGATTATGAGAAATTTTTCGTCGCGAATTGACGTTTTCAGCAAATATTCCCTTGAAGTTTTGGAAAAAAGCGTGGAAGATTTTAAAAACCGCTTTGAACTCGGGCTCTATTTTTCAGATAAAACAGATGTTGTAAAAGAAGGCAGCGCCTTTCACCGCCTGATTTTTTATCACTTAAAGGGTTTTAATATTAAAAAAATTGAAGCGGCACTTGGCGTGCATGAGAAGCAAATCTGGGAAAATTTTAAAAACAGCGGTATTTTAGACAATAATTTTATTATGTTTGAAAAGACTTTTTTAACAAAATGCGCACTTTGCGGGCGAAATTTCTTTTTAACAGGGCGGCTTGATGCTGTATATGAAAAAGACGGGCATTATACCATTATGGATTGGAAGTTAAAAAATCTGCCCAAAAACCCTGAGAATGATTTGCAGAGTGTAATTTATCTTTATTGTGCTTCTAAACTTTTAAACACTGAAAATATCCAAATGCAATACTGCACGCTTGAGGGGCTAAAAAGCGTGACAGTGACTTACGCGGGAGAAGAAATTTATGAAAAAAGAATTTTTAAAATTGTGGAACCTTATATTTTAGGCGTTTAATTTGTCGGCCCGCCCTCAACACCGGCTACCGCATTTTACCACGGGTAATCGTCCTCTATTTTCCACCCGTCTCGCATAATAAGCGCGGCGCAGCCATAGCCGTTGCCCTCTTTATTGCACCTGCTTGTTTTAATGGCTTCTCTTGTGCTGTATTCGTTGCCGTAAGGTATAAATTTTCCCCTCAAATTTGTGCTGCCGTTTAAATAATAAGTGAAGAAAAAAATGTCTCTGCCCATTATGTTGGGCTTTTTATCCCCGTTTGTATCTATTGTAACCCTTGCGCCCATAAGGTTGTCATCCTCTGTTTTAATAAACGCTGCAATTGAAATAAAAACACCGTCTGCCAGAAAAAATTTGGCACTGCTGCTCACATATGACGACGGATTGCTGTTTAAGAGAGTAAAATTTGAAGGGCAGCCATCTGCAGCCGAATAGCACCTTTTTTGGACTTTCAGGTAAGGGATTAAATATTTATCTGCAAATTCATTGCTTTTATTGTTTTCAACTTCCCACCCTGTAATTGGCCCGTGCTCTGCTATTGCAAGGTTTGTGGTATTTGCAAGGGAGCTATAAGTTTTTTTAAGCCGCACAACTGTTTGATGTTTTTGGTAGTTGCGCACAACCGTGGGGATTGTGAGTGCTGCAACAACACCGATTATTGCAAGGGTTATCAGCACCTCTGCAAGTGTAAACCCTTTTTTATTCCTTAATTCTATCAAAAACTGTTGCATTTTTATTTACCTACTTTCAAATATGTTACTTTATTTTAAAATTAAAATCAAGCAGTTAAACTTATTTTATGCTTATTGAAAAAGCCGGCTCAAAAAGAACCGGCTTTAATTATTTTTTGATGTTTTAGCGTTTTAGCAAGCGCCGCACATGGATTTTGCTTCTTCAATAACCGCTTGTGCTGCAGCTAAACGCGCTTGCGGAATTCTGAAAGGAGAGCATGACACGTAATTCAAACCAATTCTGTGGCAGAATTTAACGCTGTCCGGGTCTCCGCCGTGTTCGCCGCAAATACCAAGTTTTAGACCGGGTTTTACTTTAAGCGCTTTTTCAATCGCTATTTGAACCAATTGGCCTACACCTGCCTGATCTAGCGTTTCAAAAGGATTGCGAGGCAAGATTTTTTCTTCAACATATTTGCCCAAGAATTTGCCCTCAGCGTCATCCCTTGAAAAACCGAAAGTCATTTGTGTTAAGTCGTTTGTGCCGAATGAGAAGAATTCCGCATATTGTGCAATTTCATCGGCAGTTAATGCCGCACGCGGGATTTCAATCATCGTGCCGAACATATAATCAATGTTCACGCCTTTTTCTTGCATAACGTCTTTAGCTACTCGCTCAAGCAATTCGCGGTCTACTTTAAGTTCGTTGACATGAGATACCAGAGGAATCATAACCTCGGGTTTCACTTCCCAACCTTCTTTTTTAAGATCGCATGCCGCTTCAAAAATTGCGCGAACTTGCATTTCGTTAATTTCAGGGTACATTAAGCCCAAACGGCAGCCGCGAAGCCCCATCATGGGGTTTGATTCTGATAACCCTTCAACAATATGAAGCATATTTTCTTTTTCAGTTGCATCTTGGCCTTTTGCTTTAAGTGTTGCAACTTGTTCTATTAATTCTTCTTTTGAAGGCAAGAATTCATGCAACGGAGGGTCTAAAAGGCGGATTGTCATAGGGTAGCCGTTTAGTGCTTTAAACATATCTTTAAAATCTTGATATTGCATAGGAAGAAGTTTTGCCAAAGCCTCTTTTCTGGCATCAACCGTTCCTGCGATAATCATTTTTTGCACCCAGGGCAAACGGTCAGTATCCATAAACATGTGTTCTGTTCTGCACAAACCGATACCAACAGCGCCCATTTTAATAGCGTTTATAGCGTCAGTCGGGGTATCTGCGTTTGCTCTTATTAGAAGTTTTTTGGTTTCATCAACCCACTTAAATAATACGTCGAAATTTTCATCCATTTCAGGCTCAATTGTGTGAACTGCACCTGCAAAAACTTCGCCTGTGCCGCCATCCATTGAAATAATGTCATCTTTTCTGTAAATTGTGCCGTCTGCGGTTGTTAAAGTGCCTTGAGCAAGGTTAATTTTTAAATCTTCGCAGCCCGCAACACAGGGTTTGCCCATACCTTTTGCAACAACAGCAGCGTGTGACGTCATACCGCCTCTTAGGGTTAAAACACCCTGTGCTGCTATCATACCGTGGATGTCATCCGGGCATGTTTCAATTCTAACAAGTATAACTTTTTCGCCTTCTGTCCCGCGCTGTGCGGCTTCATCAGTATCAAATACGATTTTACCAACAGCAGCCCCGGGGGAAGCATTTAAGCCTTGAGCGATTTTGTGGGCTTCTTTAATTGCTTTGGGGTCAAAGCTGGGAAGAAGCAACTGGTACAACTGGTAAGGGTCTATAAGTTCAATTGCGCGCTCTTTTGTAATAATACCTTCTTTTTGCATTTCAACGGCAATTCTAACAGCCGCTTTTGCGGTTCTTTTACCGTTTCTTGTTTGAAGAATGTACAGCGTGCCGCGTTCAATTGTAAATTCCATATCTTGAACGTCTTTAT
This sequence comes from uncultured Gammaproteobacteria bacterium, assembly GCA_964470205.1. Classification (GTDB taxonomy): domain Bacteria; phylum Cyanobacteriota; class Vampirovibrionia; order Gastranaerophilales; family Gastranaerophilaceae; genus CAYYBA01. Next base: position 7,175 of record CAYYBA010000059.1, read on the forward strand.
AGCCTAGTTCAAGTTTTTTTGCTATATCAACATATTGTCTGTAAAGTGCGGGCATCTCATTTTCCAATTCCGCAATTTGTTTGGGAGTTCTGATACCTGCAACAACGTCTTCGCCTTGAGCGTTTGTTAAATATTCGCCGTAGAATTTGTTTTCGCCGGTGGAAGGGTTTCTTGTAAATGAAACGCCTGTGGCAGAATCGTCGCCCATATTTCCGAATACCATTGTTTGAACGTTTACGGCAGTACCGTAATTGTGGTCAATTTTGTAGTGGTTTCTGTATGCAACAGCACGCGGAATATTCCAAGAACGGAAAACCGCTTCAATTGCTTCTTGAAGCTGAACATAAGGGTCTTGCGGAAATTCTTTGCATGTTTCAGCCTTAATTAAGGCTTTATAAGGTTCAATTAAAGATTTCCAGTCATCTGCTGTTAATTCAGTATCTTGTTTGTAGCCTTTTTCTTCTTTAATTTTATCAATGTAATCTTCAAATTTTTGTCTTTCAATATCCCATGCAACGGAACCGAACATTGTTAAGAAACGGCGGTAGCTGTCGTAGCAGAATCTTTCGTTATTTGTCAGTTTAATCATACCTTCAACAGTAGCATCGTTCATACCCAGGTTTAGGATTGTTTCCATCATACCCGGCATTGAAAGCCTTGCACCTGAGCGAACAGATACCAATAGGGGGTTTTCGGCACTGCCGAATTGTTTCCCTGTTTGTTCTTCAACAGTTCTTAAAGCCGCTTTAACCTCATCCATAAGGCCTTGAGGCATTTGATTACCATGGTTTATATATTCCATGCAGGTTTCTGTTGTAAGTGTAAGCCCGGGGGGAACCGGAAGACCCAAATTGGTCATTTCTGCAAGGTTTGCACCTTTGCCGCCCAATAGGTTTTTCATTGTGGCGTTGCCTTCTTTAAAAAGCCATACTCTTTTTTGCATAATATATTTTCTCCTTTTTATTATCCTACTTAAAAAAAATGTTAGCACAAACACTAAGGAAGCGCAAATTATATTTATGCAAGATCAGGCAAAATTATTGAACATTCAGTTCAATAAATTTGGAGCCTTCAATGCCTTCGACTTTGGCCATTTTATCCAGTGTTTCTTCTTTCACACCGCCATCCGTATTTATACTCATCATACC
>CAYYBA010000060.1:0-8025 GCA_964470205.1 uncultured Gammaproteobacteria bacterium
ATTACCGCCGTCCTGGATGCTGTCTAAAAGTAAAACGCGCTTCATTTTCTTAAAGTCTTCTTTATCCCAGGAAGGTTTTTTTGCTGTTGCAAGAATTTTTGGCGCGCTTGTTGTTGTTGATATTTTTTTCATTACTTTTTTATCAACTTCTATTATGCCTTTAGCCGCTGTTAGTGAAAAAATATTTTCTATTTTAATACCGTATTTAATGGCGCCTTCAATAAGTTTTTCGCCTTCTAAAATTATAAGCCCTTTACGATCGCGCTCTTTTTTATCATGGAGCGCCACAATACTTTTTACAAGTGGGTTTTGCAAACTTGTTATTTTATCCATTCCACTCCTTGAGCCATTTTAGCTCTTTTTGGTTTAAATACTTTTTGTCAATCAGATTTTTTTCAAAAGGAAATTTTGAAAACGAAACTTTTTTACCGTTTTTATCCATGTAAACAGTGTTTTCAAGCCTTATGCCGAATTCACCGTCTTTATAAAGCCCGGGTTCCAGTGTAAACACCATATTAGGCTTTAATTTTGCATGTGTTTTATCTGCAGGAGATATTGAAGGCGGTGCGCTATGCACATTTATACCTACCCCATGCCCCAGAGCATGTGAGAATAAAAAACCTTTCGGCGCTTTTTTTAAAATTTTATTTGCTAATTCATATAATTCAAAGCCTGATTTTAAATTGCTGTTGTAAACATTTAAAAATGCCTTTAAAACAAGGGTGTATATTTCTTTTTGCCTTTGTGTGGGATGCTTCGCGCTTATAACACGGGTTATATCCGTTGCAATGCCGCCTTCAAAATACCCTCCGCAATCAAGCATAATTAAATCTTCGGGCTTTAAAAATTTATTTTTATCCCAAGCATTATAATGCACGGAGGCTGTGTTTTCCCCTATTGATAAAATTGTTTCAAAACTCAAAGCGCACGCACCCGCTTTGAAAATTTCCTGTTCCAGAAGTTCTTTTAATTCAAACTCGCTTAAGCCTGTTTTAATCTTGGATTTAAAATTTTTAAGTGCTAAATCAAGTTTTTTAAAAGATATTTTTAAGTTTTCAATTTCTTCTTTGCTTTTTATAGCTGCCATTTTTGCAATAGGGTTTTGTTTTAAAACAACGGGATTTTTGATTTTTTTGAAATCAGCCGGGCTTAAACTTTCTTCAAAAGCAATGGTTTTTCCTTTAATCTCTTTTAATTCGCCGTCGAAAAATTCAATTCCGTCTTTTTTAATTAAAATTTTGAGCCTTGGTGCACTTAAATAAGGTAAGTCGTAGGCACGAAGTCCTGAAATATATGCTGCATCTTCTAATTTTGTTATTAAAATGTTATCGGCATTATATTTTGCCACCTTATCTTTTAATTGCTCAAATTTTGGCGCGTAAACCTCTTGCGGTTTTTTTGAGATTTTAATGTTATATCTTGGTACAAAATCAACAGCCACAAGGTTTTTAAAGATTTTTTTAATTTTATTAAACTGGCGCAAAGTTACAAATTTTTCATCAATTAAAATTTTAGAATTTTTGGGTAAAATATTTTTAAGCTCGTCTAAAAAGCTTTTTCTCGCTTCGAGTTTAACAATTTTAACACCTTTTTTGGCAATTTTATCTGCTTGAATATGGTATCTTGGATCTACAAACAAAAAAATTTCACCGTTAGCTCTTAAAACGCCTTCCCCTGCCGTTCCAAAAAAACCGGTCATTTTATGTAATTGTGAATTTTTGCAGTGTTCAAAAGAAAAGTCGTCACAATTTTGCAAAATGACGGCATCAGCTTTGTTGTTTTTTAATAATTTAAGTAAAATTTCCTTCATTTTGCCTCAGTTTATAATCTGCACGATTATATTTCTTGAACGGGCGCGATTGTCAAAATCCATAAGAACAATTTGCTGCCAGGTGCCTAATTCTAAAACAGAATTTATCAAAGGAATGGTTACACTGCTTCCTATTATTGCTGAGCGTACATGGGCGTAGCCGTTGCCGTCATACCATTTTTCATCGTGGTGATACGGGACATCTGTCGGAGCAATCTTTTCTAATGCTTCGGGCAAATCTTTTAAAAGCCCGGGCTCATACTCAATGGTTGTAATTGCCGCAGTTGAACCTGCCACATATACATGCACAAGCCCGTCTTTTTGCCCTGTTTTTTGAACCCGCGTCTGTACATGACTTGTGATATCAATAATATCGGTGAAACCGTTTGTATTTATCGTAAATTTATCGCTTATAATTGTCATTTTCCCGCCTGTATGAATAGTGTTACGCAAACCAATGATACAATTACCATAAGTTTAGTTAAAATATTGATTGAAGCTGCAAGAGTATCTTTAAGATGCCCTCCAAGTGCACTTCCTTCGTCTGCTAAATTTTCACTTTTTAACTTGCCCTTTTCAATACATTTTTTGGCGCTGTTCCAGACATTGATTGAATTTGCCGTCATAATGGCTAAACATGCACCCGATGCTATTGCCCCAAAAAGCATAGCGCTTAAGGCATGCGCTCCTGCAAAAATACCGATTAGTAAAGGTGTAACAATTGCAATTAGTACTTCAATTTTTTTGGAAGCACCGTGTTTGGCTGAACCTACCGATAAAGCTAAGAACGCAAAAGGCAGGCAGGCGCCGAATAGAAGGCTTGAAACAAGTCTTGGGTCAAGTAAATCAATTGTTTCAATACCGGCTGTACTTATATAAGCATATAGCAAAGCTAAGGCGCTTAAGGCAGAAGATGCTACGGCAAATCCTTTTGAATCTGCAGTTATTATGCTCAACGGCTTACCCGTGCATTCTTTTACTTCTTCTTCGGTTTCGGTAATTTTATTTGCACTTGTATAAATTAAGGCATAGGCATTGCCTGCGGCAATAATACTTGTGACAGACAACATTGCGACAGACGCTATTGCCACGCCGTATACTCCAAAACCGAAATTTTCAAAACCGCCGACAGCCCAAAAAGCTCCGGTAATTACAATACAAATTATAAGAGCAGGCACTGTTGTTGATATTGCCCCAACCTTTAGAGTTGAAATTATGCCGTGTGTGATTCCGGTTTCTAAAGATTGCACTGTATTTTTAAGAGGTTTGCGCCTGGCACATGTGTAATATCCGTTTGACAGCCTTATTAAACAACCCGCCAAAGCACCTATTAATATTGCCCAGAAAATCCCAAAAAACATCGGCATCCAGAGTTTTATTATAAAATATGAGGCGATAAGTGTTAATATTATCGCGATACAGGATGCAAAACGCAAAGATATTACGGAATTTGATTCTTTTTTTATTCTAACTAAATTTATTGCAAAAATTGATGCAAAAACAGCAAAACCTGAGATTACAATCGGCAAAATTGCACCTTTAAACGCCAAGCTTGCTGCACCTAAAGTAATTGCAGCAAGGATAGAAACGATGTAAGTTGTAAAAAGGTCTGCCCCTGCAACCGTAATTCCCATAATATCACTAAGCTTAAAAACGTTTTCTTCGGTTTTTTCGGCGGAATCTTTTTTAGTTTTGCTTTCGGCACAAACAAAAAGTGCTACAAAGCATCCGCCAAGAACAAATCCGCTTATCATATCAGGATCTTTAAAAATTATAAAAAGAACGCTTAGAGCAAGAAGGCCTAAACCGGTTATAATCATGCCTATAACTGTTCCTGCGGCAAATGCTGTTTTAAAAGCACCGGTTGCATTGGTGTATCTGCATTGGGCTGTTCTGGCATTTGCTTTTGTTATAATATTTACACCGGCAAACCCTGCAAGCATTGAACAAATACTGCCGCAAATAAAGCAGATTGCGGTTTGTATACTTATAAATTTCCAAATTAGCGCGAATAAAAATAAAACAGGAATTAAAAGAATTCCGTATTTGCGCAAAAGAAGAGACTTAACGCTTTTGCGCGCATAAGCCTCAATTTCTGATATTTTTGTGTCCTCAAGTTCAGTGCCCATTACCGTATAGGTTTTAACTGCTGCAAACAATAAAGCAACAATACCGCTAATTGCCCCAATCCATATGGCTTTTGGATAAGGAACAAAATGAAAAACGCATATGTAAACCGTGTATACAAAAAGTACCCAAAAAACCAATTCCCAAAAAATTGAACGTTTCTGTTTGCTGTTTGCGCTATCCATAATGTTTTCTCCTTTTTGCACAAAAAATTATAACATATATTTTCTTGTTGGTATAAAATAGAAATATAATGTAACATTAATCGGGGATGTATTCAAATAAGTCACTTGCCGTGCAATCCAGCGCTTTACAAAGAGCCTCTAAAGTCTTTAGATTTATTGCACTTGCGCGATTATAGTAAATTCTTGTTAATGTTGTACGGCTGATACCGAAATTCTTTTCTATTTCAAATATTTTAATGCGTTTTTCGCCCATTAGTTTGGAAAGGTTATTTTTAAGCATAATCGGATTTTAACATCATTTTAATTTTGTTGACATGATAAACCGTATATGATATATAATAAACTGTATACGATTTATTTTTATTAATATCGCTTAATGAAAGCGGGTGATGTGAAAAAGTACAATAATTCTATGCAGAAAAAGGGCTTCACCCTTGCGGAAATACTTATAACCTTAGCTATAATAGGTGTTGTTGCAGTACTCACAATTCCAACGGTTGTACGCAATTATCAAAAAACGCAAACAGTAACGCAATTAAAAAAAGTATATTCCGCACTTTCAAACACCACAAACTTTGCAATTGCAGATTACGGACGATTACCCCTGGTGAATTTGTGCATGTGCTTTTTCCATGTTAAAATTATTCTTAATTAAGGATTCAATAAGGAGAGAAACCATGGAAAGAACATTTGTGGCGCTAAAACCGGACGCAGTAAAAAGAGGCCTTGCGGGACGTATTATAAGCAGATTTGAGGATAAGGGCTATAAAATTATCGCAATGAAAGTGATACATGTTGACGGTAATCTTGCTGCAAAGCATTATGAGGAACACATAGGAAAACCTTTTTATAATCAACTTGTTGAATATATTACAAGCTCTCCGATTATTGCAATGGTTTTGGAAGGTGAAAATGTTGTAGCGCAAATTAGGAATATTATGGGTGCAACAGACCCGAACAAAGCGGATGTAGGCACAATCAGAGCAGATTTTGCACAATTTATGGAAAAAAATATTGTCCATGGTTCCGACAGTGTTGAAAGCGCAAAGCGCGAAATAGCCTTGTATTTCAGTGAGAATGAAATTTGTGAATACTAATTTTAGTTTTGAACTTGTCAAAAAATCTAAAAAATCCCATGCCAGAGCGGGGCTTTTTAAAACACCCCATGGTGCAATTGAAACACCTATTTTTATGCCTGTGGGCACAAATTCCGCGGTCAAAATGCTTACAAACGCGCTGATTTTAGAGGCAGGTGCGCAGATAATTTTGGCTAATTCTTATCACCTTTATTTAAAACCCGGGGTCGAATTAATTAAAAAAGCAGGCGGTTTGCATTCATGGATGAATTTTTCAAAACCGATTTTAACAGATTCGGGCGGTTTTCAGGTGTTTTCGCTTTCAAATTTAAGAAAAGTTACAGATGAGGGAGTTGAATTTGTTGACCCGAAAAACGGCAAAAAACACTTTATATCGCCAGAAATTTCAATGCAAAATCAGTATAACATAGGGGCTGATATTGCAATGGCTTTTGATGAATGCGCCCCTTACCCGTGCACGCATAAGCAGGCAGAAGAGGCAATGGAGCGCACCCACAGGTGGCTTAAGAGGTGTTTTGAAGAGCACAATAAACTGGATAAAAAAGGCAGGCAGGCACTTTTTCCCATAGTGCAGGGTGCTTTTTTTGATGATTTAAGGGAAATATCCGCAAGAGAAATATCTAAGTATGATGCTGTGGGCTACGCTATTGGGGGAGTAAGCGTTGGGGAGCCCGGGGAGCTTAAAAACCACATAACAGAACTTGTTACACCCCTTTTGCCTGAAAATAAACCGCGTTATTTAATGGGGGTAGGAACTCCCGTGGATTTAATAAATGGTGTAAAGCGCGGTGTAGATATGTTTGATTGCGTTTTATCCACAAGAAATGCGCGCCATGGTTCGTTTTTTACGCATAGCGGAAATAAAATAATTAAAAATAAAGAGTTTGAAGAAGATTTTACCCCGCTTGACAGTGAGTGCAATTGCTGGGCTTGCCAAAACCATACAAGAGCCTATATAAGGCACCTTTACAGAGCGCAGGAAGCAACTGCTGCAATACTTTTAAGCATTCATAATACTCATTTTCTTTTGAATCTGATGAAAGAAGTACGTAATTCAATTATTGAAGAAACTTTTGAAGAAAAATATAAAAATTATTTCAACTAATCCATATCAAACGGTTTAATTTTTAAATAACTTTCTGCGTCAAATCCGGACCAAACAAGCTTCAAAAGAGTTCTGTTTCCGCTAAAATCAACCCATTTTTTAATTAAGCTTTCATCTTCGCTTCCCAGCCCGCCCCCGATTTTTGCACCTGTCTCTATTGAAAAAGTTGCTTCAAACATTCCTATTTGAACCTTAAAATTCGGTTCTTGCCCGCGCGAAGTTCTGTCTATCATTAATTTTAAACCGCGATATTTGAAGATATTGAAAGTTGCTCTTTCGACGGGATTACTCATGTGTTCTTCCACCAAAAATTCTTTCAAGTATTCTTCAAGCATGTTTAATTCTTTATTTTCTGCCATATTTACATTATCGTGTAAAAATTCTTTGTTCGTCAAATTTGTATGTATTTCTTAATATAATATTTGACATTCTGTTTTGTTTATAGTGAAATATAGGGACGTACTATACAAAAAGAGGTAAAAATGCCAACAATAAGCCAACTCGTTAGAAACGAAAGAAAGAAAATTACAGACAAAACAAAATCACCCGCACTGACAAACTGCCCGCAAAGACGCGGTGTTTGCACAAGGGTGTATACAACAACACCTAAAAAACCAAACTCTGCTATGAGAAAAGTTGCAAGGGTGCGCCTAACCAACGGTTTTGAAGTTACATCTTACATTCCCGGTATCGGCCACAACCTGCAAGAACACTCTGTTGTGCTAATCAGAGGCGGAAGGGTTAAAGATTTGCCCGGTGTCAGATACCACATTATCCGTGGTACGCTTGACACTGCAGGAGTTGCAAACAGAACCCAAAGCAGGTCTAAATACGGTGCAAAAAGAGCTAAGAAATAATAAGAAAGGTTAATTATAAATGTCAAGACGTTCAAAACCACAAAAAAGAGTGCCAATGCCGGACCCTTTGTATAACAGTGTGGATATTGCAAAATTTGTTAACAGATTAATGAAAAAGGGCAAAAAATCAATTGCTCAAAAGATATTTTATTCTTCAATGGATAAAATAAATGAGAAAACAAAATCAAAACCGGTTGAAGTTTTCACAAAAGCTTTGCAAAATGTGACGCCTTTAATTGAAGTTAAAGCAAGGCGTATCGGCGGCTCTACTTACCAAGTTCCTGTAGAAGTAAAACCGGACAGAGGCCAGGCTTTGGGTTCTTGCTGGATAATTGAATCGGCAAGAAAAAGAAGCGGGAAATCAATGGTCGACAAATTGACAAATGAAATTATTGATGCCTCAAACGGAACGGGTGCTTCCTGCAAAAAACGTGAAGATACGCATAAAATGGCAGAAGCGAATAAAGCCTTCGCTCATTACAGATATTAATTTTTATGAAAAAGCGCCCTTGTAAAGAGGGCGTTTTTGTGTTTAAATATTTTTATTGATTTGATATTTGAGCAATCGGGATGTAGCAGGGACCCGCAAAAATTGACTAAATGTCAATTTTTGAAGGGGGTAGCTGCGCTAGTCCCGAACAATGGGAAAAATTGAAAATTTAATACTTTAAGAAATCGGGATGTAGCGCAGCTTGGTAGCGCACCGTGTTCGGGTCGCGGGGGTCGCAAGTTCGAATCTTGTCATCCCGAAGTTTAAAAAATTGAAAATTGAATACTTTTTAGAAAAAATCGGGACGTAGCGCAGCTTGGTAGCGCACTACCTTGGGGTGGTAGGGGTCGCAGG
>CAYYBA010000061.1:0-7679 GCA_964470205.1 uncultured Gammaproteobacteria bacterium
AAATTTGATCCTTCACTATGGCGACCTTACCGACAGCTTAAATATAACCCGCCTTATTCAGGAAATTCAGCCCGATGAAATTTACAATTTAGCAGCACAATCTCATGTAAAAGTTTCTTTTGATTGCCCCGAATATACTGCAAATGCAGATGGTTTAGGCACTTTAAGGATATTAGAAGCAATAAGAATTTTGGGGCTTGAAAATAAGACAAAATTTTATCAGGCTTCAACTTCGGAGCTTTACGGGCTTGTGCAGGAAATCCCCCAAAAAGAAACAACGCCTTTCTACCCGCGCTCGCCTTACGCATGTGCCAAGCTTTATGGCTATTGGATTACCGTAAATTACCGCGAAGCTTATAATATTTTTGCGGTAAACGGTATTTTGTTTAACCATGAAAGCCCAAGGCGCGGCGAAACATTTGTTACAAGAAAAATCACAATGGCGGCCGCAAGAATTAAGCTTAATATGGAAGAAAAATTATTTTTGGGTAACCTCTCCTCCAAAAGGGACTGGGGACATGCCAAAGATTACGTTGAGGGCATGTGGAGAGTGCTGCAGCACCACACCCCTGAAGATTTTGTTTTGGCAACAGGCGTTACCACAACAATTCGTGATTTTTGCAAAATGGCATTTGGGGAAGTCGGCATTGACCTTCAATTTAAGGGCAGCGGCGCAGATGAAAAAGGCTATGATGTTAAAACAGGCAAATGCGTTATAGAAGTTGACCCAAAATATTTCAGACCCACAGAGGTTGATTTGCTTTTGGGAGATTACACCAAAGCAAGGGAAAAATTGAACTGGCAGCCCAAATACACGCTTGACAAACTTGTAAAAGAAATGATAGAAGAAGATATGCAAAGTGCCCAAAAAGCAACAACACTTAAAGCACACGGGTATGAAGTTTTAGTCCCTCAGGAGTAAACCAATGAATAAAGATATTAAAATATATTTGGCAGGGCACAGCGGGCTTGTGGGAAGCGCAATTTTAAGGGAATTAAAAAGGCGCGGCTATAAAAATTTTGTTTTAAAGACGCATGATGAGCTTGATTTAACAGACAGCTATGCTGTTGAAGAATTTATGAGCCGCGAAAAGCCGGATTTGGTTTTTCTTGCAGCGGCGAAGGTGGGCGGAATTTATGGCAACAGCACCTATCCTGTTGAATTTATGCTTGAAAATTTGAAAATTCAAAATAATATTATTGAAAATTGTTATAAAAATAATGTTAAAAAGCTTATGTTTTTAGGTTCAAGCTGCATTTATCCCAAAAATGCGCCTCAGCCCATGAAAGAAGAATATTTGCTATCAGGCTATTTAGAACCCACAAATGAGGGCTACGCTTTGGCTAAAATTTGCGGTATTAAGCTTTGTAATGCGTATAATCGGGAATATAACACGGATTATATTTGCGTTATGCCATGCAATATGTACGGGCTCAATGACAACTATCACAATGAAAATGCGCATGTTATACCAATGTTGTTAAGGCGCTTTCATGAAGCCAAAGAAAAAGGCGTTAAACAAGTTGAAGTTTGGGGCACAGGGGCACCAAGGCGCGAATTTTTATGCTCGGATGATTTGGCAGCTGCGGTTATTTATTTAATGGAAAATAAGTCTGCGCGCGAAATTGGCGAATTTATAAATATCGGAAGCGGCAGAGAAATTACAATTGATGAATTGGCTAAAACCATTAAAAAAATAGTCGGGTATGAGGGCGAAATTGTTTATGACACAACAAAGCCCGATGGCACTATGCTTAAATTAATGGATGTTTCAAGAATTAATGCGCTTGGCTGGCATGCAAAAATCAGGCTTGAGGACGGTTTAAAAATGGCATATGAAGATTTTTTGAGCAATAAATTGAATAAAAACACCCAACTGGTTAAATAATTTCACTTGACTTTGGCGCTTGAGCAAGTATTATAGTTTTACAAATTAAATAAGATTGCGGGCGTTTAGCTCAGTTGCCCGGTGAAGCACCAGCTTCACGTAAGTTAAATAAAAGCCTCCCTGGAGGCGCTGAAAATTAAATAAGATTGCGGGCGTTTAGCTCAGTTGGTAGAGCGCCTCCCTTACAAGGAGGATGTCGGGAGTTCGAGCCTCTCAACGCCCATATCTCAAAAGACCCTTCATGGGGTCTTTTTTCGTATATGCGTAATTGAGGCTCCGAGAGCTTCGCCTCCAATACTTCATATTGCTCGGCTTTGCATTAACTGCAAGTAATCTCACTCACGTTCAAACTTGCAGTTGAATCTCAACGCCCGGTTAATTATAGAGGGTTTTGACCCTCTTTTGTTTTTGCCTGTGATAGTGCTACCTTGTTAAATCGTAACCGTCTGCGGTTTTAAAATTACCGATGATTATCATTATTAAATCAACCAGAACCCATATTGCCGTAACCCAGCACAAAAAGAAAGACAGCGTTAAAAGTAACTGCAGAATTGCTGTTCCCGTTTTGCCAACATAAAATCTATGAGCTCCAAAACCGCCTAAAAACAAACAAAGAAGCAGCGCAGCAACAAAGGTTTTTTCACCCTTAGTATACACGGGTTTTACAGTACACCCGCAGTTAACACAAACAACTGCTTCATCATTAATTTCTTTTCCACACTTTGCACAAAACATATTAATCCCCTTTCTTATTTTTTATAGCCCTGCATTTTTATAGTTGCTATACTTTGCAATATTAAAAATAAACATCATTAAAATACAAATTGAGATACTTCCATAATCTCTGCTATTAAAGGTTGCATTTATGAACTTATCATCAACACCAAGAAGTAAATAAAAGATAAAACTTATCAATAAAATGTAGAAAAGATTAATAGCAAAAAACTTACCGCTTATAGCGCCATCGATTTTAAACACAGAGTTTTGAACTGTTACGTTATCTTTGTCATTTAAGTTAGGGGAAATTTTCCCTTTAGCAAACAATGGGTACAAGCATAAAAGAGGAAGCATAAATAAAATAACAGCATACCATTTAGGCTTGGAGCCGTCTACATCTGTTAATCTTTTAGATGTGCATATATAAAAAACAATTAAGTACACTATTGAGAGTGCAATAAGGGAAAAATGAAAAACAGATTCACTTTTGTTCGACAACAAATAAATAATTACAGAAGAAAAAATGCATATTGAATAAAAAAGATTGGGCAAAAAAAGAAAATTCTTTCTATTTATAATGCCGCCTGCTTTTAAAAAAGAGTTATTGAAGTAACCCAACCCGTTATCTTCAATATCATTATCTTTTAATGGTTGTAATGTATCAAGATTATTAGCCATATTTCACCTCCAACGTTTACCTACCAACAAACCCAGTTTAGATGTATTTCATCTTAACTTTTATTACCTTTTGGCTATTACACAATAGTATGGCCGCCTTAACTTTTCCAGAGGTTTTCACTTTTTCAAAATCAGCATCTTTTATCTTTTCGATTATCGCTTATAATTATTATTTAGTCAACATTATAATAAATCTTTAAATATAATACCTGCCCGTCATCCAAACCTATGATTTTATTAAACGACCTGATAAAAAAACGCGTGTATGTTAAAATATCTAATAACTGCGGAATTAAAAGCAAAAAGGATATGATGAGAAATGTTATAAAAAAAATTGTAATAATATTTTTCCTTTTGTACAGTCTGTTTTTTGTTATAGGAAGCACATTGTCGCCTGTTTTTGCGCATTTTAAACTATATGAACAGTCATCTTTGATAACCTCTTTGTACGTACATGCCTGCCACCAGCAGCCCGACAGGTCATTTTGGCTTTTTGGTTACCCCATCGCCCTGTGCTGCAGGTGTTACGGATTTTATATAGGCGTTGTTGTGTCATCAATAATAGCCCTTTTCAATAAATTAAAGTTAAGTTTCAAAGTTTTTTCTTTGTTACTTTTTCTTATCATTATTGACATAACCCTTAACTTTATTGTACATATTAATACGGGTAATATTGTAAGATTTACTGTCGGAATTATAATGGGATTTTTATTTATCTCAACTGTGAGTTATTTATTAAATTATAAAAAGGAGAATAGCCATGCAAATTAAAAAATTAATTTCAAGTTTTTTAGTAGTTTTATTTTTAACTATGTTTACATCCCCGATTTTTGCGGACGTATCTCAAAAAAACACTCAGACTCTATATGACTTTTTGAAAAATACGGATGAAGTTACGGCAAATTATGCTTATCCGTCAATGAAAATAGCTTCGGCATCATCCGGGCAAGTGAAACTTCCCGCGCATACACCTGTTGCTATAAGATGCGATGAAACAATTACAACAAGCAATATTGTAAGCGGCGGAACCGTTAAATTTTCGGTTATAGGAGATATAAAATCCAGTGACGGAAGGGTTTTAATTTCTGCAGGAACGCCTGTCAGCGCAACAATTTCATTTGCAAGCCCGAAGGGGATGATTGGCAAATCAGGAACTGTAACAATAAATGATTTCCACACAAATACGGTTGACGGTGCTTATGTGCCGCTTTCTTCTTCCGTATCGGCAACTCCTGAGGACAAAATGACTTTATCTATTGTTTTAAGCGTTTTGGTATGCCCTCTGTTCTTGTTAATGAACGGCGATGACGCACAAGTGCCTGCTGGAACAACAAAAACAGCTTATACAGTTTCAGATGTGTATGTTAAAATAAATGAGTTTTAAAGTTTAGGTAATATAAAAAAGCCTCTGTAGAGGCTTTTTTAGTATGATTATTTGAATTTTCTTATCTTCCGAACAATCTTGCGAAAAATCTTTTTATTCTGCCGGGTTGAATTTGTGCTACTTCATTGAAATTAGCTAAACTTTGAAATTTTTGAGTTTGTTTGCTAATACTGCCTGCAACATGCTCAGACATTGAATTTGCTACCGTGTCATTCTCAAAAAGATTGGCGAAGTTATCAACAGGAATCCTTTGCGGAGATGGATTTACCAAATATTTCACAGACGGATTTTTTAATTTAAAAATTGCCCGCAATTCGCGGTTGTCCTTTTTAGAAGGGGTTAATAAAACATCAAACCCTTTTTCATCCGAAACCCTTCTTATTGTTTGAAGCTGTCTTGTTATAATGTCCATACTTTCCGGGTTATCAAATTGTTCTCTTAATGTTCTTGCTGCACTTTTTGTGAATTTAAGCCCCATTCCAAAAGATGGAGAATTCTTTTGGTATGCACTTGTTGCTGAAACTTGACTAATCATTTCTTCCCTTTCTCTAATATGTGAATGCTGCACTGTTTTTTTCAATGCTTGTGAATAATCAAAATTGCCTAAAGTATAGAATAAGGCATATTATTTTTAACAAAAATTAACATTTGAAAACAAAAGCAGCCTGTAAGGGCCGCTTTTGTTTGTATAACAATGGTTTTTATTATACCTTATGTTTTTCTATAATTTTAGCTATAAGAACATCTATTTTTTTGTAATCTTCCTCTTTTGCTTTGCCTTTTACATAAATCGGGTCTAAAAATTCAAGGTTTAGGGTTGATAACATATTGAGAATCGGTTCAATGAGTTTGCCGCCCCAGCCGTAAGAAGATATAATAGAAGCATATTTCGCTTTTGGCCTTAGAAGTTTTAGAAGATAAACGGCATTCATAGCAGCAGGATGCGGGTTCGCCAGAACCATTGAACAGCCAAGCACAATTGTTCTAGTGTCAACAAGTTTAATCATAAAATCGCCCAAATTCCCTCTCACTATATCAAACTTATAACATTCAATTCCTTCACGGGTTAATTTTTCTATGGCGTAATCAATCATCTCTTCTGTTGAATGATACATTGATACATAGGGAAATACCACAAGGTTTTTGGTTTCATCAGATGTCCAACCTTCATATAAATTTAATATATAATCGGGATTTTTATATATAGGCCCATGGCTTGGCAAAACCATATCGGGTTTTAGGTCTTTTATTTGCGCGGTATATTTTTTGCACATCATTCTAAAGGGCATCATAATTTCTGCGTAATATTTTTTAGCGCCTTTTTCAAGCTCTTCGCTCTCATTGGCAAAAAGTTCATCAAAAACATAATGAGCGCCTAAAAAATCACAGGTAAAAAGTATGTTATCTTCTATAACATAAGTAAACATTGTATCAGGCCAATGCACACCGGGCGCTAAAATAAATTTAAGCGTTTTATCTCCCAGGGAAAGTTCTTCCCCGTCTTGAATAACCTTAATTTTATTTTCGGGTATTAAAAGCATTTCAACAAGGTTGCCCTTACAAACTGCGTTTGTTACAATTACAGCCTCGGGATATTTCTTGATTAATTCAGGCAAAACACCGGTGTGGTCTTGTTCGCCATGGTTTGCAATTATATAATCAACCTTTTTAACCCCGTTTTCATCAAGATTTTTTATGTACTCCTTCCCTTTTGGCGGGTACATTGTGTCAATAAGGGCTGTTTTATCATCTCCTTTTATAAGATAAGAATTGTAGCTTGTGCCCATATCGAGCGGGATTAGTTCATCAAAAAATTTTCTTTCTCTGTCATTTAACCCGCAGTAAAATATATTATTTTTAATTTCTCTGAATTTCATTTTTCTTCTTCTTTCTTTTATAAAGCAGGGGAATTTCCCCTGCTGTTTTTAACTCTCTTTTTCAAACATGTCTTTGCCAACCCCGCACATAGGGCAAGTGTAGCTATCAGGCAAATCTTTAAATTCTACATTGTTGTTCTCTGCAGGGTCATAAACGTATTGGCATACTGTACATACAAATCTTTCCATTTTTTTCTCCTTTTTTTTATTATATCAATAAGTTTGAATTTGCACTGCTGCTTTTGATATATACTTTGCAACAGTGTCAATTTCAATCCCCTTAATGAATTTTTTCTGTTTAATATACATAATATATTTCCTTATTCTTTAGAATTTCTTTGTATAAATTTATTCCGCCCATTAAGGAATAAACATTATCAAAGCCGTTTTGAGATAAAATTCTGTACGCAACATAGCTTGTGTAGCCGATATCGCAGAATAAAACAACTTTTCTGTCTTTTGGCACTTCATTTATGTGCTCTCTTAGATAAGAAACCGGAATATTTTTAGCGCCCTCAATTGTTCCTGTTTGAAAAATCTTTTCGGGGCGAACATCAATTAAATAAGTGTCTTTTAGGTCTTCTAAAAAAGCGGGTCTTGCAAGACCTTTTAAAATATTATCAGCGCTCATGCCTAAAATGTTTACAGGGTCTTTTGCGGAAGAATAAGGCGGTGCATAGCAAAGTTCACTATCCAATAAATCCTGGATATTACCTCCCAATCTCATAGTGGATGCAATTACATCAATTCTTTTTTCAACTCCGTCTTTTCCCGCACCTTGTGCACCAAGAATTTTACCTTCTTTTGTAAATAAAAGTTTGAAAAATATATCAGATGAACCCGGGTAATAACCGGCATGGGAATGGGCCAATATAACAGCCTTTTTATATTCAATATTTTTATTTTTAAGCTGTTTTTCATTGTTTCCGACATTTGCCACAGTCAAATTAAAAACTTTTAAAACAGCACTGCCTTGTGAATTTTTATATGTTGAATTAAGACCTGCAATATTATCTGCTATAATTCTGCCTTGCCTGTTTGCGGGCCCTGCAAGAGGTATAAGGGTGTTATCACCCGATACAAAATCTTTAACTTCAACGCTGTCTCCTCCAGCGTAGATGTCAGGGTCAGATG
>CAYYBA010000062.1:0-7294 GCA_964470205.1 uncultured Gammaproteobacteria bacterium
AGCGAAGATATTTTAAAGCGCTATGAATATGAAAAAGATGTTATTAAACAAATGGGTTTCTGTGCATACTTTTTAATTGTGTGGGATTTTATAGCCTGGGCAAAACAAAATGATGTACCCACAGGTCCGGGCAGAGGCTCTGCAGCGGGCAGTATTGTTGCATATGCGCTTGGCATAACAGAACTTGACCCAATTCGCCATAATCTCTTGTTTGAAAGATTTTTAAACCCCGAGCGTATTTCAATGCCTGATGTCGACATTGATTTTTGCAAAAGAAGACGCGGGGATGTTATTGATTACGTAACGCAAAAATACGGCGAGGACCATGTCTGCCAGATTATTACATTCGGCACACTGGCTGCAAAAGCAGCGGTTAAAGCCGTTGCAAGGGTTTATGATATTCCTTTTGTTGAAAGTAACACAATATCGGGCCTAATCCCTTCTGCTCCCGGCATAAAACTGGATGACGCCCTTCAAGACGGTATGGAGCTTCAAAAATTATGCCAGAGCGATATTAAAGTTAAAAATCTGGTTGATGAAGCGCGCCACCTTGAAGGCTTAAAAAACCAGGTGGGCACGCACGCCGCGGGTGTTATTATCTCACACAAACCCCTGGATGAAATTATCCCTATTGCCCTTTCAAAAGAAAAAATGATAACAACACAATATCCTATGACGGATGTTGAAAAGCTCGGGCTTTTGAAAATGGATTTTCTGGGGCTTGAAACTTTAACCATTATAAAAGACACTCTGGATTTAATTGAAAAGCGCTATAATATTAAACTTGATATAAATAAAATCCCCTTGGACGATAAAAAAACTTTTGAAATGTTAAGGCAAGGGCACACAGATGCAGTGTTCCAACTTGAAAGCGGCGGCATGAAAAAGCTCATAAAAGATCTAAAGCCCACTGTTTTTGAAGATTTAGGCGCTTTGGTTGCACTTTTTCGCCCCGGGCCTTTAAATTCAGGCATGGTGCAGGAATTTGTAGAGTGTAAACACGGAAGAAAAAAAATAACTTACCCTCATCCCTGCCTTGAACCCATTTTAAAGGATACATACGGAACGCTTGTATATCAAGAACAAATTATGCAAATAGCACAAGTAATGGGCGGGTATACTCTAGGTCAGGCAGATATTTTAAGAAAAGCAATGGGCAAAAAGAAAATGGACGTTATGCAAAAGCAAAGAGCCGTTTTCCTTGAAGGGTCAAAGAAAAACGGCGTTGATGAGAGCGTTGCAAATGATCTTTTTGATAACATGATGAATTTTGCAGAATACTGCTTCAACAGGGCGCATTCGGCAGCATATGCTTTTGTGGCTTATCAAACAGCTTATTTAAAGGCGCATTACCCTGTTGAATTTATGTGTTCAAACTTAACGTCTCAATCAAATAATAAAGATAAAACCCAATCTTACATCCTGCAATGCCAAAAGCTTGGTATTGAAGTTTTGCCGCCCGATGTAAACAAATCAGATTCAGAATTCACCCCTGACGGCGAAAACATACGTTTCGGGCTAAAGTCAATTAAAAATGTAGGAGAAGCCGTTATTGAAGAAATTTTAAAAGAAAGAAATGAAAACGGAAAATTCGAAAGCTTTTTTGATTTTTGCAAACGTGTTGACAGCAAATGTTTAAATAAAAAAGTTTTAGAAGCTTTAATTAAAGCCGGCACTTTTACAGGGATTGAAAAATGCAGAAAACAGCTGCTGGAAAATGTTGAAAATATAGTAAGCCAAGTGCAAAAAACAAATCGCGAAAAAGAAAACGGGCAAGTAAGCCTTTTTGCAGGGCTTGAAGAAAGTGCACAGGATTTAGGCATACCCACTGTTGAACTTATGGGAGACCCTAATGATGAATTCAGCGATATCGAAATCCAACAGTTTGAAAAAGAATTAATGGGAATTTACGTATCGTCTCATCCGCTCTCAAGCATTCAAGATACCCTGAAATATTTAACTACAGACACAATAGCGGAAATTAACGAAATACCGCAAAACGATAAAATCATTACTATTTGCGGGCTCTTAACCCAGGTTAGCACAAAAGCAACCCGTAAAGACCCTACAAAATTTATTAAAACAGGCTTTATTGAAGATTTAACCGGACGTATGGAATTTGTTTCTTACCCCAGAATCACTCAAGAAATGGGATATCTTATAAGCAACGAACAAAAAGTTATAATGAAAGCAAGAGTACGTGTTCAGGATGAAGAAATAAGCCTTTCGATTCAAGAAATTAAACCTATTGAAGATATAAATCTTGCAACTATTGTATTGGAACAAGACTTATTGCCCGAAGAAATGGTTCTTTTAAAAGAAGTTTTGGCGCAACATAAGGGGAATGACCCTATTGTTATTGATTTTGAAGATAAAGAAAGCGAAAGCGGACGTGTGCAGGTGCTTGCAAGCAAGAAAATTTGGGTTAATGCAACAAATAGTCTAGAGCAGGATATTTACAAAGATTTTAAAAGCAAGGTTAAGGTTGAAATAAGATCTTTGGCGTAAAAAAATGTAAAAGTTTGTTAATAAACCATGCTGCCTTTAAGAAAAAAGAGTAAAATTACATTATGAAAGAAATAACTATAATTTCACCCGTTAAAATTCCGCAAGATATTTACGACTTTACAAAAAGTGTAAAATGCAGGGATTTTTATGTTTATCATCACAAGTTCACAAGCAAGAATTTCGAATTTGTAAATGAATATATAGAGGCGGCACACGCTTGCAACAGTACAATTTTTGTAAATTTTAAGCACAGTATTTTAGAAGAAGACCTGCCGCAAATTAAAAAATTTATTGAATTTTTAACAACAACAAAAATTGACGGCATTTTTGTTAATTCTTACGGTGTTTTGGAAATTATTAAAACGATGGATTTAAACTTCAAAGTTGCAATAGACAGCTACTTTGACATACATAATATTTGCGGAGTTGAATTTATGGAAATGTTCCATAAAATTGATAAATTAACAATAACAGAAGAAGTTTACACAAAAAACCTTGAAAAAATAAGGCGTTACGTTAAAATTCCGCTTTCCGTGGACAGCGATAACCTGCCATGGTTTGCAGAGGATATTATAAATTCCAAGGCTGTATCCGATGTTATTATAAAAGGAAAATTTGAAACATCCAAAGATATTCTAAACGCCGTAAAATTGGTAGAGAGGATTTTGGAAAAACCAAAACTTTTTAAAGATCAAAAATTGCCGTTCAAACATGTGCGAAAAAGTTTTTATAAAACAAACCATTTTTCGGGAGAGATGATGTCAGCAGAAGGACGCGATTTTAAATTTGCAAAACATATTAAAAAATATGATTGGCAAACGCCCGCTTTAAAATTTGACGAAGATTTTGAATATTCAAAATTGGATTTGCCCAAACTTAATTTAAGGCTCTCAAGTTTAGAACAGTTGAAAGAAGTAGGCGAATTTATCGAAAAATATGGCTTTAACCCTATAAATTCAATTGAATACGGAGAAATAGCATCAACTGTTGACCTTTCAAAAAAAAGTTTTGACAGAATTGTTGTGGATGTTAAAGAATTTTGCAAAAAACATAAAATCAGCCTTAACCTCTCAACCCCCAGAATTTTAATTGAAAGGGATTTTGACAGAGTATATGAGGCAAATAAAGCGCTTGTTTTGCAAGACCCAAAGCCGCAGAGTATTGTTGTTAATAATATAGGTTTTTGGTGGGCAATTTTAAATGATAAGCAGCTGCAAGATACTCAAGTAGATATAGGGGGCGGCATTAACCTTTTAAATAGTTTGGCTATCAAATGCTTAAGTAACCTAAACCCTATAAGAGCTATCGATTTCAGCACATTAGGGGGAAATGCCACAATTCAGGAAGAGGGGGTGCTGCACAAACTTGTTTTGGATGAAGAAAATATTGCAAAAACTCTTAGAAAAACCCGCCGTTTTGTTCAAACAAAAAAAATGTTTATAGGGGGCTGTTTAAGAGTCGAAAGCCTCGGGTTGTGCCCTTTGAATTGCGATAGCGCTGTTGTTTCAAGGCTTTCTTGTTCGGCACCCTGCCATCGCGGGCACTGGTGCTTAAAAGACCCCTCTTTAGATAAAATTTTACCCTTTGTTGTTGATGGTTTTTGCAAAATGCATATGTTTGAAAATGTTATTGTACAGAATTTTGAACAAATCCCTTATTACATAGAGTTAGGTATTGATGAATTTATAATTGATTTCAGCGCAATACACTCGCCCCTTATCCCTGATGTTTTAAAAAATTATTTAACGGTTTTAAAAGGAATCTACCAGGGATAATCGTCCCTTATCTGCCAGCCGTCTTTCATAATCAAGGTAGAACAATATTTACCGTTTCTATCAGGATTGCAGCCACTTTCGGTTAAAGATTTCAGGTATTCCCTTGAGCCTTCATACCCGTTGGGCATAAATTTACCGGTATTAAGAAAATAAACAAAATAAAATATATCCCTGCTGACTTTATTGGGTTTTCTCTGTCCGTTTAAATCAACATAAACTTCCACATATTTTATTCCGCCTTCATTATAATTATAAACAATAATGAGTGTGCCGTCAGTTAAATAAAATCTTGCCCAGTTTTGGCCCAACTGGTTAGTTGTGATTGAATTCAAATAGCTGATATAAAAGGTACAATCGCCTGTTGTCTGTATTTTACAATTTTTTTGAACTTTTAAGTACGGAATTAAATATTTGTTCGCAAAATTTTCTGAGCCTGCACCGGTGCTTTCATTTATTTCCCACCCTTCTATGGGCCCATATTCCGCTATTGCAAGGTTTGTGGTGTTGGCTAATGCCGAGTATGTTTTCTTTAACTGAGTAACTGTTTGATGTTTTTGATAATTTCGCACAACCGTGGGGATTGTAAGTGCCGCCACAACGCCTATTATGGCAAGGGTAATAAGAACTTCGGCCAGAGTAAAGGCTTTTTTAAAAAAATTGCCACTTACGGCTGATTGAGTGTTTTTTTTCATTTCTTTCGTCTCTCAGTTACTGTTGTCATATAAATTTTTTACCAGTCGTATTTTATCTGCCAGCCGTCTTTTGCAATAAGTTCAGCACAGTATAAGCCGTTATAGGTCTTCTTTTTGTTGCATGCATTTTCGCGGTCGTTGCTGCTTGCACCACCGCTTCCAAGATAATTGCTACCCAGTTTTAAACCGGAGTAACCCATATAATCTTTCAAAAGATAGAATGAAAATATGTCCTTTCCTGCTGTGTTAGGCCCTGCATCCCCTGTTATATCAACCCACAATTCACCGCGCGAATACTTAACTATCAAAGCGCCTGTTTGGGTATTTGTATACCATAAATCAGCAGCTGAAGCCCACATCCTTGTACCGTCCGCCAGATAAATTATAGGATATTCTCTTGAAGGGCCAATAGTACGAAGTCCGTCGCCGCTCAGATATTTAAAGGTAAACGGGGGACATCCTTTAGATGCGTCCGTACTGTCACAGTACCTTATAACTTTAAGATAAGGCAGTAAATATCTTTGATGGAAAACAGTAGGGTCATAGCATATATGCATTATGCTGCTGCCATTAGGCACGTTTTCTACCTCACAGCCCATATCCCAGGTGGCCATAGGGCCGTTTTCAGCTTCTGCCTTAAGTATGGCCTGCGATATAACATCGTACATTTTTTTAAGCCTCACTGCTGCAACATGTTTTTGATAATTTTTGACAACCGTGGGGATTGTAAGTGCCGCCACAACGCCAATAATAGCTAATGTAATAAGAACTTCGGCCAACGTAAAGGCTTTTTTAAGCCCATTTTCTTGAGTTTTTGCCATATAAACGCTCATTCCTGATTTTTAACCTATATTCATTATAGGGCAATTTTCAAAAAATTGCAATCAAGGCAGTAAATCAAAAATATATAAATTTTATACTTGCATATTATTTCATTTTCCGCTATTATTATGTCTATAGGATAGTCCCCCCAAAGATTTGATAGAAGTTATAAGGAAGATACGGTTATGCTAGAATTGTTAATCAGAAAAAATTCCCCTAAAAATATTCTTGAGGAATTGGATATCAATGACATTTTTTCAAAATTAAAAGAATTATACGGCTATTGGGATATTGAAGAGGATAGAAAAAGATATTTGACATCGGTTATTAAAAATTACGGTTATCTTCTGTATCCGCACTATCAGGTTTTGGATGAGTTGACAGAAGGCGAAATTATATTTGTCTTAGAGCAAAAACTCATAAACGAAGGGGTATATGACGGAGAAAAATTCATTAAAATAAAAAATCCTTCAGCTTTGGCAAGAAATAATATAAAAAACTCAAACTGGTTTAAAAGAGAAGGGCACAATATTAAGCTTATATCCCTATCTGCACTTGCGGACGGCGAAAAAACAAAAAATACGGGCACTTTTATTCACTGGCTCGCACAAGTTATAGCTTTGCCTTGCGGAAATAAAAAGGAGGGCATTTTACCCACCACATTATATTTAATTCCTTTTCATCCGCGCGAATTTGAATGCGCTTATTTGCCGCAATCAAGTGAAGTAAGCCCGAAGCTTGAAGACGAAAAATTGCAAAAATTTTTAGGGTTTAATGCACAAATGCAAGTCAAACTTTTTATAGCTCTGGCGCAATTAAGCGGACACCCTGTTATTTACGACATTTTACCGCAGACAGGAAGATTTTCAAAAATTGTTTTAGCGAAACCTTTTGTTGCAAGGTGGTTTGATATCAATGAACTAACGCAAAGCATTGAACGCTTTGTTGAAGTTGTCGCTAAAAATTTACAAAAATGCAAAGATTATACAAAAGAAGATATTGAAAAAACAAAAGAAATATATATTGCAATTCTAAAAGGTTCCAAGAAAAAATATACGCAAAAGCAAAAGAAAATTGTTGATAAAATTGAAGAAGATTTAAAGGAATATAAAATTTTAGCCTCTTATAAAATGTCTTTTAAAGCAAAACAGGAAGAAATTTTAGAAAAAGTTGAAAAAGTTATAGAGGCTGTCAATTGTAAAAGCCCAAAAGAAGAAAAAGACATTGAACATCAGGAAAAAATTGTATGCGCCTTAATTAAAGAGGGCCTTTGGCCTTCCCCTGGCGGTGCGTGGTGTTCTGCCGGCGTGCCGATATTTGATAAAATGCATGAAAGCAACCAATACCCGCTGTTTAAACACTATAACTTCAAAGGCGAAGATGTAACGCATTTTGCAAATTTGGATTGTCAAACACCTTATTATTTTATATACCTTGAAAACGGAAAATACAACTATAAGGTTATCGATTTTTATCTGGATTACACAAAATGGCTTC
>CAYYBA010000063.1:0-7026 GCA_964470205.1 uncultured Gammaproteobacteria bacterium
AAGTGAATTTATGACTTATGACATTGATAGAATACTTTCTGCTAATGAGGATTATGAAGATTTTAAAACAATCTCAAGGAAACTGAATACTTTTACTCAAAGGTATTGTGCGCCTAAAAATTCGGTAAAAGGCGTTATAAATTACGCAAGCCCGATTGTATTATTTTTCTCGGATCCTTCGGACCCTAACCAAAAAATTCCGGCTTTTAAATCTAAAACTTACAAATACGTTGTTGAAAACGATTTATTTTATCTGACGCTTAATTTTGCGGATGACCCTATGGGCTATCCTTTGACGGGGAATATAACGATTAATGATGTTGAAAAAATTTCAGGCATTAAGATAAATCCCAACCATGGTTTCTTTTACGACAAATCCGATATCAAAACTTATCACACTTTTTTAACTGCCCATACATCTTACTGGAAGACATCAAAACTTTTTGCCAAGGCTGTTTCGCAAGCATATGAAGAAGGGTATGATTATTTCTATGCTCCGCATGCGAGCAAATTATAAACATTTACGTTTTTTTATGTAAAAATTTTTGTTTTTTATTTACAAAATTGTTTTTTATTTCAAAAAAAACTTCAAAAACTCATTTCGTTAAGAATGTAAATTTTAATTTTTCCTGATTTTACAAAGGGCATGAAACTAGAAACAAAAAAAATAAATTTCAAGTATTGATAAGGCATGCTCAATTTGTTTATAATATGAATAAGTCAAGAAGAAAAGAAAATACACTTACTTAGAGAAAGGAGTGATGGCACAAATAGCTGTTAAAAGGAATGGGAGAAAGCTATTATTAAAGAAAAAAGCTGGGATGTTTGAGAGAAGATATTGAGTAGTTTAATAAGGCTACTAGAGTTTAGGGGAAAATTATATTAATGCAGATTTATTTAAATCTGCATTAATATTTTTGAAATGTTTATGATATCTTTACTGCTTTATTATTACAATTAAAAACTTGCTAAAAATTTTAACTTATTATATAATTAGTTCAATCAAATTTAAAAATTACGAGTGAAATGTTTGATAGATAAAGGAGAAAGTATGAAAATTTTCAAGAAACTATTACTTCTGGTGGCAGCATTTGGCTTTATGTTGCTTCCCGTACAGGCGAAATCGCAGTTTGGCGATGTTACAGAAAGCTATTGGGCATATAACGAAATTGTAAGCCTAGTTGCAGACGGTACAATGTCTGTTGTGTCCGGCAAAAATTTTGTTCCTGAGGGAACAGTTAAAAGGGTGGAATTCGTCCAAATGCTTTTAAAAGTTTTGGGACATAAAGACCTTGTTGTTAACACTCAAAATTCTTTTGAAGATGTTAGCCGTACAACAAACGGTTACTACGACATCTTAAAATCAAAACAGTTAGGGCTTGTGTATGGCTATCCTGACGGCAAATTCTTGCCTGAAAAATTAATGAACAAGGCAGAAGTTACTTCTGTTATGAGCCACATCACAAAAGGCGATTACAGAGATTTATCCCTTTTAAACGGTTTTGTTGATGTTGACAAAATTCCGTCTTGGGCAAAATATCAATATGTAAAAACAACAAAATTGGGTTTGTATGTTAACTATCCTAATGCAAAAGCGTTTGAACCTCAACGCAATATCACAAGAGCAGAAGTTGCAGTTCTTTTATACAAACTTAAAAATTCACTAGGTTCTGTTCAAGATAAATATCTTGGCAAAAATGCTCCTGAAAAAGTTCTCGGCACAGAACATTTGAATGTTTACAAAAAAGCCGCAACTAATGAAGTTACAATTACCAGCCTTAGAAAAATTATCAAATGCGGCAACGTTTTGAAAGTTAAATTCTGCGAATTGTTTAAATCTAAAAAGTCAGATGAGGGTGATGTTGTATCATTCATTTTTGATCAAGATGTTTACACGCAAGAAGGAACTTTGGTAATTCCTAAAAACTCTAAATTGTACGCAAGAGTTACAGAAATAATACCGACAAAATGGTTTAATAAGAATGCAAGAGTAGGCTTACACTTCACTAAACTTGAATTGTGTGACGGCAGAGTTATGAACTTTGACGGTACTCCTAATACAAAAGACGGCTACTTAAAAGAAGGCCCTTGGGAAACAGCAGGCAAAATTACTGCTTATACATTAGGCGGTACGGCTCTTGGTGCAGGCGTTGGTGTTGCAGCAGGCGTTCCTACTGACCATTTGGATGTAGGTCTTGGCGTAGGTATCCCTGTTGGTGCTGGCGTTGGCTTGGCAACAGGTCTTATTACAAAAGGTTTAAACTATGTTGGACACGAAGGCGATGATGTTCTAATCAAATTGAACTCAGACGTAAGTGTTTACAACTAATAGTTGCCTATAATTTAAGTCCGCCCGATTTTAATCAGGCGGACTTTTTTAATTAAAATCATGTTTTTGTATTATTGACATTTATCTCTTGCAAAGGTTAAAATAACAAAGTGAACATTCAGTTGGAGATAGGATTATGAAAAAACTTATTATATTGTTGGCGTTTGGCTTATTGATGATTCCATCTTGTTATGCTAGTCAGAAACCGGTTTTTGACACTTTCGATAATGTTGAAGACATACAAAAGGTAGATATAACACCCCTTAAGGACAAGGCTGCTTATAAAAACGCGGAAATAAAAAATGCCGTAAATGAAACTTCTTATCAAATGGGGCAGATTCAAAACGATAATTACAAACAGGCAATTCAAAGCCTGGATGCCGCGCAGGTTGAAATAAGAGAAGAACTTATACAATATAACCAGCAGTATAAAGAAGCACTTGGCAGATATGAAGCCTCAAAGGCTGAATGCAGAGAACTTAAAAAGCATATAAATGAAGTTGAGAAAAAAATAAAAAGTATTGAAAGAACAAAGGCAAATATAAGCAAAAATATCATTCAATTCATTTAAAGCTTTATAATTTCTTCAATTTCTGCGACATTTGCTTCCTGCATTATATTTTTAAAATCCATTATTTTTTTAAACTCGTCGTTTAAAATTTCATACATTGCGTTGTGCGAAAAATTTTCAGATGCAACGGGCTTTATGAAAGATATTTTACTTTCGTTTAAAACTTTAATGGCACCTTCGCGTTCAAAAATTTCAAGCGCAATTTGTATAAAATCTGAACTTACGCCCAAACTCACTGCTATTCTTTTAATTTCAATCTTACCGTCTTTTTTGTTTGAGCAAAATTTTAACATTCCTGTCAACTGTTTTAAATAAAATTCAATATCTTCTTCAAAATCTTCTTTCATAAGATGTATTTTACAAGCATTTGCACTTTTTATTGTTTGCGCAAATTCTTCACAGGTCGCAGGATAATCAAAAAACATCAGGTTGCAATCTGTTTCATTTTCATAAAGTCTTCTGAAAATATGCTGGTAAGAGCTTATTTTATTTAAAGTTGCAGGTTTTTTCGCGATTATTGCTATTGAAATTTCAGGGTTTGCAAGATAATCGTCAACCTGTTTTAAAACATCAATTTTACCCCTGTGATCATAAAACTTAATGCCGCCTTCGGTATTTTTATCCAAAGATGTTGCTTCTAACTCAAGTTGAATTGTCTCAAATCCGTTGAATATGTTTAATCGCGGCGAAAATGCTATATCAAAAACTTTTTGCACCTTAAAATTATTTTTTCCCCACCAAACGCAATGAAGCGCCGAACTACCTTTGGCGCACTCCAATTTTAAATGTTCGGAATTTTTTCCGACAAACCTGTGGGAAATATATTCTGCATCTTTTATACAAAAAACAGGGGTTGGATTTTTTTCTCCGTATGGCTCAAGGCAGGCGATAACTTCTAAAAGCTCTTTGTTGATATCGCATCCTTCAATTTCTGCGTCGATATCAAGCTTATTTTCAGGCTTTACATCTTTATAGAGGTCATCAAAAATATTTAAAATTTTCTTTTTAATTTCATCAAAAGAAAATTTATTTCCGTCAAATGAGAAGCCGCCTGCCTGCGCATGCCCGCCAAAACCCAAAAAACACTCGTTCATTTTTTCTAAAATTTCATAAACGTTATAGCCCAAAGGACTTCTTATTGAACATTTAATGATATTGTCATCATCTTTTGTCATCAAAAATGTCGGTTTTAAAAATGCTTCAACAACGCCTGATGCCACAACCCCTATAATTCCTATATGCCAATCGGGGTTTAAAAGGATTATTGCAGCATCTTTAAGTAATGAACTATCCTTTTTTATTATATCTAAAACTTGCGTGAATGTTTCATCGCATAAATTTTGCCTTATTTTATTATAATTATTTAAATATTCGACAGCAATTTTTAATGTGAGGGGGTTATCTTCAATCAAAAGTTCAAATGCCTTATCCGGAACATCAAGTCTGCCAACGGCATTAATCCTTGGAGTCAGCATAAAAGCAATGTCTGTGCTTGTAATTTCTTTGTCCCTTTGTGCACTTTCAAAAACCGCAGCAATGCCTTTGTGTTTTTTCTTATTTATCTGCTCAAGCCCCAAAGCAACAAGAGCTCTATTTTCGCCTAAAAGCGGCACCACATCAGAAATTGTCCCAACCGCGGCAAGACACATAAGTTCATCATTTATGCTTCTAATTTTTCTATAAGAGCGCATGCCAGTTTATATGCCACACCCGCGCCCGACATGTTGCATAGTGAATTTATTTCTTCAACGCTAAGAGTTTCGCGCAAAGCATTTGGAGCTTTGGGGTTAATAACAGCGTAAGCAGCGGGCAAGATATCAGGTGCGCTGTGGTGATCCGTTATTATAGTATCAATTTTGAAACTATTTAAAAAATCAACAGCTTTAACATCACTAATCCCGCAATCTACAGTTATTACAAGTTTAAACTTATTTTCCTTCATAAAATTTATGAGCTCTTTTGTGTTAAGCCCATGCCCGTGTTTTTTGCGATTGGGAATAAAATTAATAAAATCTGCCCCCATTGCCTTAAAAACTTTATATAAAAGAGCGCTTGACGTTACCCCGTCTGCATCGAAATCTCCCCAAATAAGAATTTTTTCTTTGTTTGTAACGGCTTCTTTTATTCTCTTAACGCTTTTTTCCATATCACAAAAAGCGCTCGGTTCAATTAACTTTGCACTTTTTGGTTCTAAAAATTTCTGCGCTTCAATTTTTGTTTGAATGCCTCTGTTGGCTAAAAGTTTTGCCAAGAGAGAATTTTTTATGGTTTGGTTTATTTCGTCAGTTGCCTTTGCGCTATTGATATCCCAGATTTTATTTGCCATTATCTCCTGCTGTTTGCCAAAAGGCGTAAAAATTCAAGATACAGCCAAACAAGTGTCACAAGGAGCATTAATCCGCCATACCATTCAAAATATTTCGGCATCATATTAGCCGCTGCTTTTTCAATAAAATCAAAGTCCAGTATCAAATTTAGAGCTGCTATAACTATAATAATGGCACTCACCCAAATAAGGCTTGTGGATTGTACAAGGGGCGCTAAAAAACCTATTTTGAAAAACGAAGCAACAATTACAAGCAGATAGTACAGTGCAACCGAAAGAGTTGCAGTTATAACAACCTTTCTGAAAGTGGGTGTTGCCCTTAAAATATTTGTCTTGTATAAACCAAGCATAACAAACATGGTAACAAAAGTTGCCATAATTGCCTGCCCTACAATTCCGCCGTAAGCGCTTTCAAACATTGCAGATATTGTGCCAAGCGCAAGGCCTTCAAAAAGCGCATAACCGATACTCAACATTTGAGACAGTTGCGGTTTGAAAGCCGCAACAATCGCCATAATAAAAGCACCGCCAATGCCAATCATTGTAAGCAAATTTACTTTATCGGAATACCCTTTAACGGCTAAATCCCAAGTAAATAAAGATGATACTACAACGAGCACTAACAGGAAGAATGTTTTATTAACAGCTCCCGATATACTCATCGGTTCGCCTTCCAGAATAGTCCTTTTTAAAACTGCTTCTTGAGCCATAGGATTTGAAGTCATGATTTTACCTCCCTTTATAATCTTAACTAGATTATACAACAATTTTGATATAAAATAAAGTTATGAAAAAAATAGCTATAGTAGGCAATATCGCATCGGGCAAAAGTGAAATTGAAAAAATCCTTCTTGAAAAAGGGTATAAAGTAGTTTGTGCGGATAAAATTTCGCATGAAATTCTTAATTTTAATGAAAATGTCCGCCAAAAAATTTATGCTCTTTTTAAAACCTATAATAGAAAAGATATTGCAAATATTGTTTTTCCGGATGCTTCTGAAAGAAAAATTCTTGAAGAGATTATGCATCCGCAAATAAAGAAGGAAATTTTAAATTTTTTTGAAGAGAATAAGGGTGAGGAATTTGTTTTTGCAAGTGTTCCGCTTCTATTTGAGGCTGATATGCAAAATATGTTCGATTATATAATTTTAGTTTATGCCGATGAAAAAACATGCCTTAAGAGGATTATTAAAAGAGATGCTTTTAATAAAGAACAAGCACTTTTAAGAATTAAATCCCAGATACCGCATGAAGCAAAAATGCCGCATGCAGATTTTATTATTGATAATAACGGAGCGATTGAAGCCCTAAAGCCTCAAATTGAGGATATTTTAAATAAATTAAAGCAGCATTAATGCTTCACGTATTATCGTACAGGCGCATGCGGTTGAAACATGCGTAGAATCAATATCAGGAGCTAATTCAACAATGTCTGCCCCTATTATGTTATAATCTTTAAGCGCCAAAAACCATTGCATAAGCTCTTTGTATGTTAACCCGCCGCCTTCCGGCGTTCCAACCCCTTTCATAATTGAGGGGTCAAGTACATCTAAATCAAGGGTTACAAAAATGTTTTTTTCCTTAAATTTTTCAAGTTCTGCGGGGTTAAAAAGCTGTGTGCCGTGGTTTTTCATTAATTTAAATTCTTCTTTTTCACCCGAGCGTATACCGATTTGCGCTATATTTTCAAAACCGATAATTTTGCCTATTTGCCTCATAACCCCTGAATGTGTGAGGGTTTCGCCCAAGCATTTAAGGCGCGGATAGCCGCTTCCCGGCCCGTACCGACGCCGGAAACAAA
>CAYYBA010000064.1:0-6744 GCA_964470205.1 uncultured Gammaproteobacteria bacterium
CAGTAATGAAGTTAAGTCCTGTATTTTTATATCGACAAGGTCTTTCAGATAAAGGTCAGAATGTTTATACAGCAGGTGCTCCTAAGAGATATTCAAAAGTTAATCAATTAAATTACGGCAATCAAAACGATGCATTTATGCGTTTAGCGCTTGCAAGCACAAGAGATACAAAACTTGAAAGCGAACTAAAGGCGATGGATTTGATAGTATAATTTTTTAAAAGAGATAAAATATGAAACTTACTGTTATTGGACTGGGATGTTGGGGGTTAGTTCTTACAAAGCTTTTGACCGATAATTTTGATGAAATTACCGGATGGTCACGAGAGCAAGATTTAACGGAAAACTTAAGGCTTTACAAAAAAACTGCAAAACCTTTTGATATTGAATTGGATGACAAGGTTCAAATTACAACGGATATGAAAGAGGCAATTAAGGGTGCCGATATTATCTTGCTTGTAGTGTCAACTTCTGCTATAAGAACAGTTTGTGAGCAATTAAAAGAAGCAGGACTTTGTGACAATCAGATTTTGGTCAATGCCTCAAAAGGTATTGAATTGCCTTCCTTAAAGCGTATGAGCGAAGTTATAAAAGATGTTTTGCCCAATCAAAAACAGGCAGTTTTATCAGGCCCCACGCTTGCAAAAGAAGTTTTGGCGGGTTTACCCACAGCAGCTTGTGTGGCATCAGAGGATGAAGAAGTTTCAAGAACCGTTCAAAAAGCATGCAGCGTGGCGGGCAAATTCAGGCTTTACACTAATTCTGATGTTACGGGCGTTGAATTGGGCGGGAGCTTAAAAAACGTTATAGCTATTGCAGCTGGTTTTGCTGATGAACTTAATTTTGGCGATAATGCAAGGGGTGCTTTGTTAACACGCGGTATGGCAGAAATTGTTCGCGTAAGCGTTCTTTTAGGTGCAAACCCTCCAACCCTGTGGGGGTTATCCGGCATGGGAGATTTAATTGCAACATGTTCAAGCCCCTTGAGCCGCAACCACACGGTTGGCGTAATGCTTGCACGCGGCAAAAAAATTGATGACATTTTATCTGAACTGGGTTCTGTTGCGGAAGGCGTTAAAACATCTAAAGCTATTTGTGAACTTGCCAAAAAATTAAATATTGAAGCGCCTATATCAAACGCAATTTATCAAGCGGTTTACAGCAAAGATAATTCAAAGGATATTTTCTTAAGCCTTATGAATAGAGAGCTTAAGGGTGAAGAAACTTTTGGCGTAGGCGTTTAATATGATTTTTGATAACATTAAAAACGCACGAACTTATTTTAAGCTTGGCGAAAATTTCAAAAAAGCTTTTGAATTTTTGCAAAGTGAGGATTTGTCGCGGCTTGGCAAATGTGAAATTGACGGAGATAATATTTGGGCAAATATTCAGGAATACCATACAAAACCGCTTCAAGAAGGTAAACTTGAAGCACACAGAAGATACATAGATATTCAATTTATAATTAAAGGTGAAGAAAAATTAGGGTGTTTGAATATAGCGCAAACGCTTGAAGACACCCCTTACAGCGCGGAAGATGACCTTGAATTTTTAAAAGCAAAAGAAGGCGAAAATATAAATTTCATAAAAGCAAAAGAAGGCGATTTTTTGATATTTTTTGGGCATGATGCGCATATGCCGTGTATTTGCACCGATGTGCCAAAATACCTTAAAAAAGCTGTGGTTAAAATTAGAGTCTAAGTCAGCCTGATTTCATCGCTTAAAATTACGGTAATCGTGCCTGCCTGTGGGTTGGTAAGTTCGATAATGATTTTGTTAAACCCTTCTTTTAAGCATTGGGCTTTTTCCAGAAAAATAGTGCCCTCTTGCCCTAATCTGAAGTGAATTGGGCACTCTTCGCTCACCATTAAAGCAGATAGCATTGCATTTTGAGTTTTGAATTTAATGGCTTCTTTTGGAAAAACGTGGTCGTTGATTTGAATGGAACTTAAGCCGCTGATAACGCCCGGGCCTATTACGTTTTTAAGTTCAAACATAATGCCGTCTTCGGTTTCTTTCAATGAACCCTTCTTGTAGACTCTTTTAATTAAAAAGTCCGGAATGATTGCCATGGGGTCTCCTTTTTGCTCTGATGAATGTAGTTGATATAACTTAATGTGTCCTATTTATATTATAACATACATTTGAAAATTTTAAAGCCCCCTATGCTTTATTCTATTTTACAATTGTGCTTATACGCTGTATAATAAATAATATATAATAATATACAGGAGTAGAAAATGAGTAAACAAGCTTTCACCCTCGCCGAAGTCCTTATAACCCTTGCTATAATCGGAGTTGTAGCGGCTCTTACAATCCCCACGGTTGTGCGCAATTACCAAAAACATCAAACAGTTGTACGCCTTAAAAAAACATACTCCGCACTTGCCAACACAACAAACCTTGCAATAGCGGAACATGGGCCTATAGAGGGGTGGGAAATCAATGAGGGCGGTGACGGGGGTGCGAAAAATTTTGCGGATAAATATGTGATACCTTACTTAAAAGTTTCAAAAAATTGCGGTGTAAAAACAACGGGAGATTGTGAATTTAAATGGAGCTATCTTGATAAAAGCGTTTCAGGCAGTTTTGGGTCAGGCTATACAAGATTTTATTTAAATGACGGAACATTCGTTGCGGTATCAATATTCGAAAATACTGATACCGATAAAAGAATGTATATTACAATAAATTTAAACGGACAAAAACAGCCAAACACATACGGTAAAGATATTTATTGCTTTAGTTATTTAATCAAGAGCGCCTCTGAGAGCGGCAAAGCTTATGTAGGAAAAATTTTTGCTAACGGCATATCACGCGAAAGAAATTTACTGGTATCTGAAGGCAAATGGGATTGTAACAGAAAATCTACAGGTTTTTATTGCACTGCACTTATTATAAAAGACGGTTGGCAGATTGCGGATGATTACCCGTGGTGACAAAAATGTCATACACCTTAAAGGTTTCCACTTTGATAATTACATTCTCCAAATAATTTTTGTATCCCCACACATCCGTTGTTCTGTGGCTTTTTTCCCACACAACAATTTTAATTTCGTTTTCTTCCCCTAAAAATTCATTCGGCAGATAAAATTTTGTTTGATGTGCGTTATGCCTTATATAGCGCCCAATTTTAACACCGTTTAAAAATATTGTGGCGCGCCTAAAAGGAGTGTGTTCCATATCAAGCACAATCGGCGCATAAACTTCATTCCCTAAAAGCTTTGCGGGGATTTTGAAATTTTTGCTAAGCATTGCCAAATAAGGTGCCTGCCCTTCTTTATAAGGCCTTTTATCCAAAGAAATTCTGCCCCGTATTTTCCAGCTTATTTTTTCATCATTATCCGTTTTAAAAGAAATCAGCCCCCTTGGCTCATTCATATCGTTTGAAAAACCGCGGTCAAACCCCAGATTTTGCACAAGAACCGTAATTTCATTATCCTGTCCGCTGTTATAAATTTCAGGGTTAACCCCCACTGTTATATGCTCGTCAATTGATTGCATGTTGTCATATTTGTAGCTATTTCGGTTTAAAACTTCTCTGCCATTTAAATAAATTGCAAAAATATGGCGCGCATTTATTGAAAATTCTCTCGGTTTGTTTGAAATTTTCCCCTTATACCAGACAAATTCGCTAAAAACGCCGGCCGAAAAAGAGTCCGTAACTTCCCCTATATCTAACCAATTGCTGTAATTATACCCCTTTTCAATTTCAGGCGCGCAAAAGGTTACGTCAAAATCAGTCAATTTAAGCTTCAGGGGTTCTGTGCGGGGTTCTAAACACTTATCACTCAAGCCTTTTTCAGGGTCAAAGAATTTAAGGTTTTTGGCTTCCCTTAGTGCAATTTTGCCGTCCGCATAAACAAAATCTACCCCGAAAACCAACCCCCCGTTTAATTTCCAGGTTTTATTCAAAGTTTTATAATTTAAAAACATAATTTTGGTTTCATCAAAATCAAGGGTAGTAAAATCTTCCATATCGCCGTAATAGCTTTTAATATCATTTGTTTTTGAATTTTTTATGTGAATGTAATTTTTCTCATCCCCCACAACAAAAACCCACTGGTTTTTTTCATCTTCAATTTTTGTAAAAATTTCAAGCCCGGATGTTAAAATTTCACAGCCCCTGAGCTTCAGGTTTTGCGGCAAAATTTTCATATCAAAACTCTGTACATTCACCCCGTCTATTTGCGTTTCACACGTGTTAAAATTCCTTAAAAAAAGCCAACTGCAGTTATTTATTTTATCATAACGCTTTTTTGCATAGCACTCCGGAGGCACAACAAAGCCCAAATCAGCAGGTTCGGTTTGGGCTAAATCAAAACCGTCCAGAAAATAGTTTATTTCTTTTGCCTTTCTGAAATTTTCTTTTATAAGCCCCAATTCGCTTATGGGAGCGGCAAAATCGTAACTTGTATAAACTTCATCCGAGGACATATCCAAAATGTTTGTGCCGCCTGCCGCCATATAGTGGTTAAACATTGTCACGCCTTGCGAAAGGGCTGTTTTTGTCATTATATTAATGTGCTGCCAGTTTAAATCTTCGCGTATGTAATCATAGCCAAAGCCAAGCCACTTATCATACCACCCTGCCTGCATTTCCGCTATAAATAAGGGTGAAGCAGGCTTAAATTCGCGCACAATATCTTCCAAATTATCAAGGGTGTCAAAGGCGTAATTGTCCTGTTTCCAGTTATTTTTAGGGTCAATGTATGGGTAAATATCACAGGCGTAGATATCAACAACATCGGCGTAAAGCCCTGACACGTAAGCATCATTGTGAAAAATAGGCGCTGTTATGCCGCCAGAGCGTGCAAGGGCATAAAGTTCTTTTAGATAATCTTCCTCACACCCGTTTGTTGAATATTCGTTTTCAATTTGAAAGGCTATTATAATATCAGGAAATTTGTTTATAATCGGCAAAACGTGCGCGTACCAGTCTTTGAGGGCTTCCATATATTTTGGCGAATAAACATAATCGCCGTTTTTGCGATTTCTTGGGGTTACACCCTTATCTTTTAAAAGCCAAAAAGGCAAACCGCCCGCTGAAATTTCAGCATTAATAAAGGGGCCGGGGCGAACAATCACATAAAGCCCCAATTTGCGCGCAATTTGAAAAAGTTTTTCAATGTCTTTATAGCCTTCAAAATCCCAGTGGCCTTTTTTTGCAGTATGAAAATTCCAGCAAAGATAAATATCAACGCAATTGTAACCGCCGGCTTTCATTTTGGATAACCTGTCATGCCAGGCGTTTTCACCAATAACTCTGAAATAATGAATTGAGCCGCTTTTTATGAATTCTCTTTTGCCATCGATTAAAAGAGAATATTTATCCCACACAATTTCCATAAGATTATTTTAAGCTTTGTTTTAAAAAAGGTCAAGACTGTAACTGTCTACCACGGGTAATCGTCTGAAATCTGCCATCCGTCACGCATTATAAGCGCCGCGCAGTACAGGCCCTGATACACCTGATTGCCCGCATAGCAAGCGTATGCTACATCGCTTGTCAACTTCGCCCTTTGACTACTATAACCAAGCGGTACGAATTTTCCTACATAAGCAGGTGAACTGTCATGGCGTGTAAAATATATAAAGGCAAAAATATCCTTGCCTAAAACATTCGGCTTTTTCTGCCCGTTAACATCAACGTAAACATAGGCATAAGTTTGTTTATTGGGATCATCAACATAAGCCCCGCTGCTGATAAATGTACCATCGTTTAAGTAATATCTTGCATAATAATTTGATATAGTGGTGTTTTCACCGTTTAAGTATTTAAATTTAAACTCGCACTCTCCTTGGTAATTTCCGCTTTCACATACTTTGATTGTTTTTAAATAAGGTAAAATATACTTTTCAGCAAATTTGAGGGATTGCAAACTTTGTATTTCCCACCCCTCTATAGGCCCATGTTCCGCTATTGCAAGGTTCGTAGTATTTGCTAATGCCGAATATGTTTTCTTAAGCCTTGTTACGGTCTGCTGCTTTTGATAATTGCGCACAACAGTCGGTATTGTAAGGGCTGCAACAACGCCGATTATTGCAAGCGTTATTAAAACCTCTGCCAGCGTAAACGCTTTTCCAATATCCTTCATAAATCTACTCCTATAAAGTTATTCTACTATTTTATTTATTTTTTGTCAATTTTTTAATCATAATAGAATAAGTATATTTTCAGTATTATTTAGGATATTTAACAAAACCGTTTTGTTGAAAAATAAGATACAAGATAAGAAAATAAAACGTATGAGCAGACGCGCATTTAATATGAACAAAGTCTTATGCCGAAAAGTCGGGAAGAGAATTAAATTTTTGAGGATGGAGAAGGGTTTATCACAAGAAAAACTTGCCCTGGAAATTGGCGTAACGGGAAGCTATATAGGCGCAATTGAGCGCGCCCAAACAGATATAACTCTTACGACTCTCTATAAAATTGCTAAAGCACTAAAGGTAAATTGGCTTGAAATACTAAGCTTTTAATTTTTTTTACCTGAATGTGTTTTAATATACTTTTGCGCAGAGTCAAACATAGCTTCCAACAGGTCCTCATTTTGTGCAATGTTAAAACCGCCGGCTTCCAGGTATTCGCTCATTCTTTCTTTCCAAAGCAAGTAAACTTCTTCTTTGGACAGCTCAAGCGGGGATAAAATATTTTCAAGCTCAAAATAGTCAACTGGAATCGGTTTTGCACCGCGCAGCATATCAACAAGCGAAAGCCTTTTTTTACGCTCAAAATTCCTCA
>CAYYBA010000065.1:0-6733 GCA_964470205.1 uncultured Gammaproteobacteria bacterium
TTATTAACAAAACCAAAAAGATATCTGTTAAAGGTGTTATATTTATTTCGTTAAAAGATTGTCTTTTCACGTTACTTATCCTTTTTTTGTGTTTCTAATTTTCTTTGCTCTTTTTTGCTCAACGGTTCTCCTGCAAGCACAAGCTTAACATATCCTGCTTGTTGGGCTGCGCGCATAATTTTCATAATTTCTGAACTTTTGGCCTTTTCATCAGCTTTTACAACAACCTGCTTTTCTTTCAAGTTATTTTTTATTTCACCGAGTTTTGCGCCCAATGCTTCTTCCGTTACTCTTTCGCCGTTTAAGAAAAGTCTGCCGTCGGACGTTAAAGACACCATAGCCTCTTTTTCTTCAATAGAAACACCTGAATTAATCTCAGGCATTGTTATATTCTGATCAATGCTCTGAAAGCTTGGCGCTATAACCATCATAATTATTAACAAAACCAAAAAGATATCTGTTAAAGGTGTTATATTTATTTCGTTAAACGTGGCTTTTTTATCGCCACTATTTAATTTCATTGCCATTTTTTACCCCTTAGATTGCAATTGTGCCGCTTTCATCAAGCTTAACTTCTTCATCGGAATCAATAAAGCTCAAGAATACGAGTTTGATTAATTTAAAATCGCTTTCAAAGTGTGTCACTACACTTTGGAAATAGTTATAAAGAATAACCGCAACAATCGCAACGCCTAAACCAAGAGCTGTTGCAATTAGTGCTGATGCTATACCGGTTGCAACCGCGGCAGATTGGTTGCCTGCAGTGGCTAACTCCTGGAATGTAAAAAGAATTCTTACAACCGTACCGAATAACCCCAAAAATGGAGCAATCGCGCCAATTGTACCTAAAACAGACAGGTTCTTTTCAAGTTTTCTTGTAGCCAGACTTGCCGAAATATCGTAACCTCTCGAAAAACCTCCACGCTGCTCTGTATAAATTCTTAAGCCTTCATCAACCATTTCGCTTATAATACCGCCCAGTTGAGCCGAAAGCCTTTTAGCTGCGCCAATATTATTTTGCGAAAGCGTCTTTTGAAGTTCTTGAATAAATTCGCCGATACTTCTTTCGTTTTTCTTGTAGTAAATAAATCTGTTAATTGCAACTGCAATAACCAAAATTGAACAAATGAAAATCGGGGTTAGCACCGCCCAATCCATTTTAATTGATTCAATAAATAAGTTCATAATTTTATCCTCATATTTCTAATCTTTATCTGTAACTTGCCCCAAGGACGTTATAATCGAATGTGAATTCTATGTCAATCCTATCTCCCTTAAATTCCGGAGGTAATGATTTGAACGGCGCTGTTAATTGTATCGCGGATTTTGCAGCCTGATCGCTTGCGGGCTGGCCTGAACTTTTTAAAGTTTTCATTGCAATTAATCTGCCGTCACGTCCGATTGTAAAAAGTATAACAACCCGTTTGGAAGCATCTCCTTTAGGCGGATTCCAATTTCTTTTGATTCTGCGCTCCAATTCGCGCATATAAGGACCCCAATCTGCCTGTTTTAAGGCATCTATGCCGGGAGGACCTGAAGGATTTCCCGGACCCGGGTTTCCCAAACCGCCTGTGCCGTAACCGCCTAAACCGTTGCCACCGGTGCCCGGACCGCCTGAACCCGTGCCGCCTTTTGCACCGGTACCTGAACCTGAACCTCCTGCGCCTTTACCCGTTGAAAATTGGGGGGCAGGCATATCGCTGCCGCGGCCTGTACCTGTTTGTGAACCTCCGTATTGGCCGCCGCTTTTAGCTGTGCCGCTTGATGTTGAAGGCACAGGGCCTTCGGGTAAATTACTTTTAGGAACAGCCACGCTAAACGGACTTGTAGGATTTGTTGCAAGTTTTGGCATTTGCGGTTTTGGAACATCATTGCTCGGAAGCCCTACCGGTTTTTGAGTAAGCTTGGGAGCTGCAGTCGGTGTCGGTTTTTGAGGCGCTAAAGCTTGTGTCAGCTGCTTTAAGGGTGTCGGTTTTGCAACAGTTTTTGGTTTTGGTGCAGCACCTGCCTTCTTTGTAGCAGATTTAGCAGGCTTTGGCGCAGGAGCAGGAGAGGGCTCTGATACTTTTCTTTTTTTATCATGGATTCCGCCTGCTCTTGAATTTTTATCTGAACGGTAAGGTGTATTTTTATTTATTGGTTCAGCTTCTTTTGTAACTATAACAAATTCTATATCTTTAGGGGGTAAATTAGGCTTTGCAAAATCAAATTTTAACCCCAAAAAAGACAAACCTAAAGACATAAGCCAAATTGCAACAAGAGTTGCGGGATGCGCAACTACAGATATAATAAAAGCCTGCCAAATAGGAATTTCGTCTTTTACGTCACGAAAAGAATTCGGTAATGTTTTGTTTATGTTAATTGTCTTTTTATACTTTGGCTCTTTTACTTCTTGAGGATTGTTCATTGTTCTTTTTGCTTTTCCTTGTATTTTCATATTATATTTTTTCTTGAACTATGTAATTTGAAAATAGCCCGACTTTCTATTTATTTTAATAACCATATGATTTTGGCGAAGACATTGTAACGGGTTGATCGAAATAAATTTCAATACTTGAATTTGCAGGAATTTCAACAGGCTTGCCTTTATCTATAGTGGCTTTGGCTACACCCAAACCTGCACCGATTGCCGTACCATAGATTGCTCCCTGACCGACACTGCCGCCTGAAAGAGCGCCTAATGCCGTTCCCAGAACAGCGCCCGAGCCTGCACCTATAGCGGTATCCTTAGCATAGTCAATAGCACCGTCTTTTGCAGTACCGCCTTTTAAAATCCCAGAATAATCATCTGTTTTTATTACGGCAGATATAGGAATAACGGAACCTTGCGGAGTTGTAATAGAACTGAATCTAACCATAACCTGTCCGTTATGGTTTGCCCTGCCTGATTTTTTAAGTATAGTA
This sequence comes from uncultured Gammaproteobacteria bacterium, assembly GCA_964470205.1. GTDB lineage: Bacteria > Cyanobacteriota > Vampirovibrionia > Gastranaerophilales > Gastranaerophilaceae > CAYYBA01. Next base: position 2,905 of record CAYYBA010000065.1, read on the forward strand.
ACTGTTCCGTTTACAACACTGCCCGCAGGGGCTATTGTGTTGCCGTTGTAAGCAAATGTGTAAGGCAATGCAGCACTCACGCTTGAACCTAGGTAGAGTGTTTCAGAGCTTATAGGAGTAGATGTTACAGCGTTTATCGTAACACCCACAGGCACATAAACTACACTGCCTTGGAGTGTTGCAGGAGCCGAATATGTTGGTTGTTGGACGGGTGCATAGTTATAATTACTTGCTGCATGTACTGCCAAGGGTACTGATGCAACAGTCAAGAAAGCTGCAATTGCAAATAATCTTTTCATATTGTAACCTCCATTTATCTATCATGGTAATTAAAAGTATACTACAAAAATATATTCAAGCCAATATTTTATAAAAGTTAATAATTACCAGGTTATAGGTGGCAACTTGCTGTATTTTAAAACATAGGCAGTCGGCGCACACAGTGTTTTCGTACAAACGTCAGGGTCGCAATAGCTGTCTTTGTTTGTAAGCCGGCAAACACCGCCCTGGGTATCGTCATCCGGAATATGCGGGTGCACTGTTGAATATCTGGTGCTTCCGTAAGCACCTATGCCTATCGGAAAAACATCTTTACCTACGCGGTTTGGCGCTTTTTTGCCGTTCACATCTATATATTAAATACAGCTGGCTCCCTGAACCTTCCCTTGTAACTGACATTGTAGTTCCATCCGCAAGTAAGTAGTAACAGGTTGAGGCGTATCCTCCCGAATTCTTGCTGACTCCTTGCCATGCGTAATCTGCCTTGCTGCCGTTTAATAGAGTTGTATGATCAGGAAGCCAGTCAACATTTTCCAAACCGTTTATTCCGTATTGTGTTTTTACGATTTGTAATTTTTCTGCGATACCTTTAAATGCATTTTGTGTTGAAGAGGTTATATTGGGGCAATTCCTTACATCATCGCTGCAGCCTTCTTCCACCTGCCACTGCTGCACTGCCGCTGCAATATTTCTGTAATGTTTTTTCACTCTTGAAACCGCAGCGGTTTCTTGATAATTTCTGACAACAGAGGGAATTGTAAGTGCCGCAACAACGCCGATTATTGCAAGGGTTATAAGTACTTCTGCAAGTGTGAAGGCGAGAGTTGAGCTTAGTGCGCAAGCACTTTGCGAAACCGAGCCGACCAACGGTGTGTGAGCATTAGTACAGCGCCGATGAGGCGCTGCGCTGATGCGAAACCTTTCCCAGCCGCCGTTGCGAGAGAGCGTAAGCGAAGGAGCGGACAAATCTTTGATTTGCCAGGCGGTAAAGCCGGCATTATTTATTTTTTTCACACACACCTCCATGTGCCAATTGGCTGTCGACTATTGTCACATTATGACATATATTTTAAGTCATGTCAAGTAAAATATTAAAGTTATTTGCAAAAAAAGTCAAGAATTTGCGTTTAGAAAAAGGAATCTCTCAAGAAGATTTTGCCGATATGTGCAATTTGGACAGAACCTATATAGGCAGGCTTGAAAGGATGGAGCGAAACCCCAGTTTGGAAACTTTATACAAAATTTCCAAAGGGCTTAACTTAGAACTTAAAGAGCTGCTGGACTTTTCATCATATAAATAAAAATTTACTTTAGCAAGTTTTTATTATAAAATGTTGGAATGAAAAATATAACTTTCAAGAAAAATGACGTCGAGAAACTGTTTTTAAACCTTGACACAAACCCTTACAGCCAGAAGAACAAAGATTTCCGCTATTCCCTTTCTTTAATTTATGAACTTGTTGAGGAAGAATTTGCGGACACTTTTGACAACAAAAATCAAATTTTAAAAAACACACAGATTGATTTTATAAAAAGCGAAAAAGAGCCTGAAATTTTTATTTCTCCGCCCTACAGTTTTGATTACTACCTAAAATCAAAAGGGTCTTTATATAAGCTTAAAAACCAGTATTTGGAAAATAAACTGGGTTATAAAATTTCTTTAAATATGTTTTTTGAATATTTTACAGGGGTAGATGAAAACGCAGCCCTGGAAGGTTTAAGTGAGAATTATATTTTTTATTTAAACCTTGTGCAGTTTGTAAAAAAGACTATTGAAAAATTGAATTTCATACCCGAAGTAAAATTGGGCAAAGAAATGTTTTCAATTGTATGGGAGCCTTATTTAAAAAATAAGGATTATGTGAAATGTTATTCGCAAATAATTGAAAACGAATTTTTAAGCCCTGATGAAACAAAAAATTTAATACACAAATATTTAAATTATCTTCTAATAACGTTTTTAAATGTTAAAGCCTATCGTTTCAAAGATTTAAAATCAGCGCATTACTTCACAAAACTGCTTTCGCATAAAAGATATCTGAAGGGTGCGGATTTAGCACTTGATATTCAAAGCTGGCTTGATGAAATGTCTTTGGGCAATTACGATATTGTGCCGGTATTTAACATAGAAAATATAGAAAGCGGAAAATTTTTGCTCAAAATATCTGCTAAAAACACTCTCACGGGCGAAGTTGTTCCTTTTGAAAATTTGAATGAATACGAACAGATTACAATCGAAAAACAGGTGAATTGGGCTACAAAATACATTGAAGACCTTGAAGATATCACAATGGAGCTTGATTTAGCCGGTGTTTATAAAATTATTACACAAATTTCTTACTATCTGGCACAAGCCGGCATGGAAGTTAATCTGCCTGAAGGTATGGACAACATTGTTGTCCCCAGAGCCTCAATTAACGCACGTATAAAGCAAAAACGCATGCAAGACGCCAAAGAAGTGCTTGATTTTACAAATAATTCCACAATTTCTTTAGATGAAATCATGGATTTTTCAATTGAAATTGCTTTGGGCGACAATGAAAAAATAAGTGCCCAAGAATTTCAAAAACTTGCAGCTGATACAAACGGGCTTATAAAATATAAGGACAAATATATTCTAATCGACAAGGAAGAAACAGATAAACTTCTGGAGCGTTTAAGAAAAACGCCAAACCTTGTTATGAACAAGATGAAACTTTTGCACTACGCGCTTTCGGGCAAAATTGAAGAGTACGATTTTGATTACGATGAAGCATTCGCCAAAATTATAAGCGATTTTACAAAAGTTGATGATATCGAATTGCCCAAAGACCTTAAGGGGACATTAAGGCCTTATCAGGTTTTAGGGTTCAAGTGGCTTTATACAAATTCCACAAAAGGTTTTGGCTGCTGTATAGCGGATGATATGGGTTTAGGAAAAACAGTGCAGGTTATAAGCCTTATTTTGAAATTAAAAGAAGAAAAAAAGACAAAACACCCTGTTTTGGTTGTTTGCCCCACAACGCTTTTGGGCAATTGGGAAAAGGAATTTGAAACATTTGCCCCCAGCCTTAAAATTTTAAAATACCACGGGCTTGACAGGCAGCTTGATTTAAAAAACGATGTAATTTTAACCACCTATGCAATTTTAAGGATTGACAGCGAAGAATTCCAAAAGCACAACTGGGAATTATTTGTAATAGATGAAGCACAAAATATTAAAAACCCCACAACATCACAAACACAAGCAATTAAAAATATTAAAGCAAATATGAAAGTTGCAATGACAGGTACACCTGTGGAAAACAGGTTAAGCGAACTTTGGAGTCTGTTTGATTTCTTAAACAAAGGTTATTTGGGCACAATTTCGGATTTTTCAAAAAATTATTCAATACCAATTGAGCGCCTGAAAGAAAGCACAAGAATCGAAAAACTTAAAAAAGCAATTTCACCATTTATGTTAAGGCGCTTAAAAACAGATAAAACAATTATTTCAGACCTGCCCGAAAAAATTGTTCTGGATGAATACTGCTACCTTACAAAAGCTCAGGCGGCTTTGTATGAAAGAGTC
>CAYYBA010000066.1:0-6722 GCA_964470205.1 uncultured Gammaproteobacteria bacterium
TTTTAATTTACGTGGTATTTTCCTGTTAAAACATTCTTAAGTTTATCAGTAAAATGTTGTTATGTCAAATGATATAATAAAATTGGTACAAACCAACATTAAAAAATTCAGGCTTGAAAAAAAACTGACGCAAGATAAATTAAGCGAGCTTACAGGTATTTCTTGTGATTACCTTTCTGAAATCGAAAGAGGGAAATATGCGCCAAGTTTAAAAAGATTCATCATGATAGCGACTGCGCTTGATATTGAACCTTACAAGTTCTTTAAGCCGTAACTTTATTGTATTTTTAAAATGGTTTAGTGTATAATACTATTGATGAAATTTGCAATAAGAATAATAAAAAATAGTTTTTTGCCTCTAAAAGTTAACGAAAATCTTAAGCTTGAACACGGCCAGATGATACTTGTTGAAACCGAGAAAGGGCCTGAAGCGCATAAGGTTTTTTTGGTAAATGATCAAGTTATGGCACAGTGGCAAAAATTTAAACCTGAACCTTTGCCTGTCATAAGAATTATGAACGAAAAAGACATGCAAACGCTTGAAGAACAAAAGCTGCTTGAAATTCAGGCTTTTTACAAATGCAGAGAAATGGTTAAAGCGCGCGGTTTAACTATGAATTTAGCCCAAACCCGCTACACATTTGATAGAAAGAAAATCACTTTCTATTATACAGCACCTGAGCGGGTGGATTTTAGGGAACTTTTAAAAGATTTAACACAGGAATTTAAATACGTAAGAATAGATTTGCGCCACATAGGTGTCAGGGATGAAACCTCAATTTTGCAGGGAGAAGGAATTTGCGGGCAAAATTATTGCTGCTGCAGATTCTTAAAAAAGTTTGAGCAGGTGAACACAAAAATTGCCCGCGACCAGGGTCTTCCCATAACGCCAAGCAAAATAACAGGCGCATGCGGCAGGCTTTTATGCTGTTTAAATTATGAATACCCGACATACGTTGAAAACGCAAGAGGTATTGCACCTATCGGCGCTTCTGTTATGACGCCGGACGGGCTGGGCAGGGTTTGTTCTTTAAACGTTTTATATAAAAAAGTAAGCATTAAATTTGAAAACGGCAAAATCAAGGAATTTTTAAATTCAGACATAGAAATAATAGACAGAGAAGTTAATATTGATATTGACAATTCGGAAAGCTTCGGTTATGGCGAAGGGGAAGAGAGTGTTGATATTAAATCTCTGGAAGACGACAAAAACAGTTCAACAGGAAACATTTAATGACCAGTACAACATCAGAAAAACTCGCGAGTGTTATTGCAAGAATATTAGACGATAAACTCGCCCAAGACATACAAATTTTAAACATATCAAATATAAGCATTCTGGCCGATTATTTTGTAATAGCTTCTGGAAATTCAACAACTCAAGTTAAAAGCGCCACAGGGGAAGTACGCAAAAAAATTAAAGAATATTTCTCCCGCATACCCCAGGGTGATGAAAACGACCCCTCAAACAGGTGGAATTTGCTTGATTACGGCGATGTCGTGGTGCATATTATGCATTTTGAACAGAGGGAAAATTACGCTTTGGAAAAATTTTGGAACCATGCGCTTAAATTGGATAGAGAAGTTTGGGAAGAAAAAAGTAAAGAATACGCAAAATTTACGAAAAATAAGCATGCCTGAAAAATCTTCAGCTTAAAATAAAATTCTTTAAATCTTGTGCTTCGTTTTTAAGCCTTGGATTTAGGTGCATTTCTTCCTTCATTTTTTCCCAGGAATACAAAATTGTTGTGTGATTTTTCATAAAATCTTTTGCAATAACGGGAAAGCTCAAATCCGTCATTTCACGTGCAAAATAAATGGCGCACTGTCTTGCATGCATAATTTCCTTACTCCTCACATTGCCTGTTATTTTATCAGGAGTTATTCCAAAATACTGTGCAGTTTTTTCAATTACTTCTTTGACACTAATCTGTTTTTTTATAACCTCTTGCCCCAAAATTTCTTTTGCAAGCTCAAGCGTTAATTCCATTCCGTTAATTGAAGCCCACGCGCTTATTTTGTTATATCCGCCTTCAAGCTCGCGCACGTTTTTATCATAAATTTCAGCTAAATACTGCGCAACTTCCCTTGAAATTTCAAAGTTAGAGCGTTTTGCATAATTTTCAACAATTGCCACTCTTGTTTCAAAATCGGGCACTGAAATCTCAACATTTAAACCCCATTCATAGCGGCTTTTAAGCCTGTCCGATGTTTTTACAAAAGTACTTATGGGCCTGTCTGATGCGAACACTATCTGTTTGCCCGCATAAAAAAGTGTGTCAAAGGTGTTAAAAATCTCTTCCTCTGTTTTTTTCTTGCCTTCAATAAATTGAAAATCATCAAATAATAAAACATCAACGTTTCTGTACATATCGCGGAATTTTCTCATATGCGCGTTAGCGTCTCCTCCGGCCTTTATGCAGTCAATAAATTTGTTCATGAATTCTTCCGCTTTTGTGTATTTGACCTTTAAATCAGGAAAATTTCTTAAAATGTTATGCCCTATTGCTTGCATTAGGTGAGTTTTCCCTATCCCGATAGAGCCATATATAAAAAGGGGATTATATTTTTGCCCTGGCGCTTGTGCAACAGCACAGGCAGCACTATAAGCAAATTTAGCGTTCTCGCCCACAACAAAATTTTCAAAAGTGTATTTTAAGTTAAGACCGCAAAAAGAATGCATTTGCTGTAAATTATCAATTTTTACCTGCATTGACGCAATTTCAGGGGGCGGCATATCCGCTTTTTTGATTTTCTTAACAGGCGTTGCTTCAAACATAATATCCACACGGTATTTATGTCCGCTCACTTCAAAAATAGCATGCTCAATTTCTGCCAAATATTTTTGTTTAATTACCTGAATGCCGAAAGACTGGCTGCTTTTTAAAATTATAATACCGTTGGGGTTTTCTTCCATAATGGACATAGTGGCGGTTAAATTTGAAACCCACGGCAGATAAGAACTTTCGGGAATTCTTGTTGACAAAAGATCCAAGACCTTTTGCCACTGTTCGTTTATAGCTTGTTGTTCTTTAGTAGTCTGAGCCATTTATTCCTTTACTTCTCAAATTTATCAACATTCTCTTTATTGACTTTAGCAAAACTGGAACAAGTATTCCAGATAAGTGTTTCGCCTGCTTCTTCACCCAGACGCTTCATTGCACAAAACCCTTTAACTAAATCAACTGTCTCGTCTTGATTAGAAGAAAAATTCTTGCAATTTTGGCAGATTTTAAGCAAATAGCCTTTGTCTTCAACCTTTTTTGTAATATTTTCCAAAGCGTCAAACATTCTTAAATAAGCGTCTGAAAAAAATTTTTTCTTTTTATATCTGAAAACTACTTTTCGCATGCCGTCTTCCGATACCAAATCAAGCTCGCAGGTTAAATCTTTTTTGCCGTCCGTTACAAGGCATTGCACGGTTGCCATATCAATACTTGCATCTTCTATTTTTTGTTTTTCAAGATTTTTATGAGCCAATGTTTCAATTGCGGATTTATATTTTAAAATAAGCCCGCAGAAGGGATAAAGGCAAAGATATATAAGCCTTGAAGGTTTGATTTTAGATGAAATAACGCCTAAAATTACATCAAATATTAAAAATAAGCCAAGATGAACAACATATTTTACTTCAACTGAAAGCATGAAACGGAAAGAACAGTATAAAATAAGAGAATACGCAAAAAACGCAAAAATAGCGTTGGGTTTGAGCAGAGACATTACATATTCAACAAAATACCACCGCTTGTGAAACAAAAGAGGCATATAATATCTTAAAAGTTGAAATTTTTGAGAAATTGAAGGGGATGAAGCGTCAAAATTGTGGGCATAAACCGTAGTTTCAACAAAAGGATTATAAACCGGCTTAATTTCATTGCTGGCAAGGAAAAGAGAGTATTTAAGCTCATCATTTTTTGTTTCAAAACAAACGCGTCCCACTTTTTCCAAAATTTCGGCCGGAACAACACAGTTGTCGCCGTCAATGATTGTTACCAAATCAAACATTGTGCGCGAAATATTTAAAGTGTCATTGGTAAATTTTTGTTTAACATGCAAAACATTTGAAAGAAGCTTGTTTAAAGGTGTTGTATCATCAAGCTCTACATCTAATTTTCCTGTTAAAACACAGCCTTTTTTTAGATTTTTATTGATATTTTCAAGATAATCAGCTTTAACCATACGGTTTGCACCTAAAAACACAAGGGCATCAAATTTCTCTTCTTTAAGAATTTTTTCCACAAAAATAGATACTGCCTTGTCTTTTGAAAAATAATTAGGATTTTCAATAGTGTGAATTCTTGCGCCATGGGCAAAATCAGGCAGGCGGGTGAGGGCTTTATCAGTACAAATGCTTATAAGATGAACATCATAATTTTCGCGGCTGTAAGTTTGAGAGTTCAATGCTTTTAAAACTTCAAAAACCTCATGGGTCTTGTTTGCCCAAACAATGACGCAAAGCTTATTTTGAACTTTTAAACTATTATTTAGCTTAATTTGCTCTTCAATATAATCTTGCGCCTTAAAAGACTTCAAGTTAAGTGTAAGAAGATAAATTGAATAAACAAGCAAATATAAAAAAAGTATTACAACAATAAAATTCAGTATAACCATAATGTCATTTTAAAGAAAAAATGTTTAAAAAGCCAGCTTTTTTTATAAATATTAAGCTTTAAAATCAATTAAAGTAATCGTATATGCCTCTTTATCTTTTTTAGCTTTAGGATTAGGGCTTGCCATTATATTAAGCGTTTTGGCAATTCTTTTGCCCGGTATATTTACCATGGCTTTCAGTTGATTAATTCTGTTCTGGTTTAACCTGTAAGCCTCTGCTTTTTTCTCTAATTCTGCCTGATGTTCAAGTTCTGGGGCTGCTTCTTTTGCGCTTTCGTAATCATCGGGAGTTTTGCAGCCCTCTTGCAATTTTCTTATATCAAAAGCCAGCTTTTTATCTATTTTGGCATTTGAGTCTTTAACTGCTCTGCCATAATCATGCCCGTAGGTTTTAACCCAGTTAATATCTTCACCCGTTGCCAGATATCTTTTATCTTCAACACTAAAAGGGTAAACCGCCGATTTTGAATTGTCATTTGGCTGGTAAGGGCCTTTAGGGAGCTGGTAATCAGGCACTTGGGATGCAAAAAACCTTCTTTGCTGCTCAATTAAAATATCATTAGGGTAATAATCTCTTTTTTCAAGGTAAGCGCACATGATATCTGAAACAGCAATAGTTTGCGGCTTATCTGCGGGAACTTTATCTATATACGCTTTAACAGGTATAATACGACCGAAACTTAATCTCATAAAAATGCTCTCTTCCTGCTATTTATAAAACATGAAAAAAATTTTTTTGCTATTATAGGGGCATGGAAATTGTGAACAAAATAATAAAAATAAAATGCGAAAAACCAGACCTTGACTTTATTGAAAGTTATTTTAAAAAAGAAGGTATTGTGCCTGTACGCTGGGCAATTGTTGATGTTAAAGATGATACTTTAATTCTTGATTGCGCTATTTTAATTCACAATTAATTTAAATATTCGCTCGGAGCTAAAATCGCAATAACGCTGTTGCGCGAAAAATATTTTTTTGCAGTATCTTGAATATCTTTTTTTGTAACACATCGAATCATGCTGCGATACTTTTCTCTAAAGTCAAGCCCGAGCCCCATAACCCAGTCAAAACCCATAGAAGATGCCTGCTGCAGGTTGGTTTGGAAAAAGTAATCGTTTTTGCCCAAAACATTTTCTTTAGCACCGTCAAGCTCTTCATCACTTACAAATTCATTTTGCAATTTTTCAATTTCAATTTTAAACCCTGCAAGGGATTTTTGGATATTTTCGGGCGTTGTTGCAATGTAGCAGTTTAAAACAGCCCCATGTTTTAAAACTTCATAAGTGCTTCTGACATTATACGCAAGCCCCTGTTTATCTCTTAATTCGCAAAAAAGCCTTGAAGATAATCCGGATGAGCCTAAAATATTATTCATAACAATAATTTTAGGGTAATCTTCGCTTTCAAAAGAAGGCGCAAGCCAGCCTTGAATAACATGTGCCTGATTGGCGTCATCACGCGCTATTTTAAGAGTTTTGTTTTCTGTAATTTCTCTTATATCTTCAACTTCATTTTCATTTTGTGTGTTTTTCATAAAGTCCAGACGCTGTGTTAAATACTGTGCCGTTTCATCTTCATTTTCAAAATCACCGGAGTTCACTATAATTTTTTTAGCCTGCATTATATCTGCAAGAGTGTTTATTATATCTTCTTTTGTAATTTTATCTACTTCTTCTAGAATTTTTGTGTGGGAATTTGAATAACAGTGCCCTTTAAAAATTTCTCTTATAAAGCCGTCAACAACCTTAACTTTGGGATTATCAAGGTCTGATATTATTTCGCCTTTAAGTTTAAAAACCTCTTTTTCAAAATCGTCAAAAGTGGAATTTAAAATGATGTCTTTTAAAATTTCAATCGCACGCTCTAAATCTTCTTTTAAACATATGATATTAACGCGGAAAAAATCCTGTTTGCATTTGATACTCATCTCAATGCCGTTTTCCTCAAGTTCAAGCGCCAATTCTTTGCTTGTTCTTGTTTTTGTACCTTGAAGCATAAGCTTTGTTAAAAGCGAATGAACCCCCGCATATTTTTCGCATTTTACCACTTCAAAATAACAGCACACTGCCACTCTTGGAGTTTTTTCGTTATTTTTAACAACTATATCAATT
>CAYYBA010000067.1:0-4118 GCA_964470205.1 uncultured Gammaproteobacteria bacterium
GATAAACCGGGGATGATTTATCGGGTAAGTGTCATCATACAAGAAAAAAACGTGAATATAGCATCAATGACATGCGAGCGCAAGGGCAAAGGAGAAGAGGCGTGTATGGCAATTTATCTTGATTCTAAGTTAGATGATAAAACCGTGGAAGAATTAAAAAAAATTGATGAAATATATTTTGTGAGAAGTTTGGATACGATAAAATGATAAAAAAGCTTGAAACATTTGAAAGTGCGCTGCAAAACGCTCAAAAAGAAAATAAAAAACTTTATGAAATTGCACAAATTTATGAAGCGCAAGAGCATGAAATATCAATCGAAAAGGTGCGACACGAGTGTGTTTCTTATTTAAATGCAATGGGTGAGGCAATTAAAAAAGGTATTAAATCAAAAGAAATTGCGCCAAGCAAAATGTGCGGTTTTAATACTCAAAAACTTAAAGAATACCACGCACAAGATAGGTCAATTTTAAGTAAAGTGCAGCAAAATATACTTTTATATTCGCTCGCAACGGCAGAAGAAAACGCAAGAATGGGCAAAATTGTGGCTTGCCCCACAGCAGGCTCATGCGGCATTGTGCCTTCAGTTATAATTGCGCTCGCTGAAGAAAAAAATCTGAGTGAGGATGAAAAAATAAATGCACTTTTAACAGCAGGCATTATAGGTAAAATTATTTCAAATAAAGTTGCGATATCAGGTGCCGTTATGGGCTGCCAGGGAGAATGCGGCGTTGCATCTGCTATGGCGGCAGGTGCTGTTGTTGAAATTTTCGCAGGCTCAAATATGCAAATTGTACAATCAGCAGCCCTAGCACTAAAAAATATTATGGGCCTTGTTTGCGACCCTATTGCAGGGCTTGTTGAAGTGCCGTGTGTAAAAAGAAATCCATTTTTGGCGTTTTATTCGCTTGCCGCAGCAGAGCTTGCCATGGCTGATATTAAGTCTTTTATACCGCCTGATGAAGTAGTAGACGCTATGCATCAGGTGGGGCTTTTAATGTCACCGCAATTAAGAGAAACTTCACAGGCAGGGCTTGCCACAACAAAAACAGGCATTGAAGTTAAACAAAATTTAGAAGGAATTTGGCAAAGCTGAAAATTTTTCTTTTAAAATGTTTTGCGGGCAATTTATTAAGGAAAAGGGGGTTACCAGCTTCCGCCGCCACCTCCGGAACTTCCGCCGCCACCACCGCTGCCTGATGAGAATGGGGAACAACATGTTGAGGCAGTATTTATAATTGTGTTTATTGAATTGGTGATTTTTTGTGGCTGTAGTTGCTGCTGCTATAATAAGACGGAGGCTCACAGACAATATTTTTAAATTTATTAATCCATTTTTTGGATAACCCCAAAACAAATGCGAAGGGCAAAATTTTGTAAAAATACTGCGGATCTTCATCAACAAGCTTTTGAAGCCTTTGAATTTCAACTCGTTTGAGGTATTTTCTGAAACCCAAAACCCTGTCGTATAAGCGTTGGCCCTCTTCTGTCCATTTTGGCATATAAAAGTAAATAACGTTCATTAAAATTATACAAAAAACGCCGAAAACGTAGTAAAACACAAGATAACTATGAACAGACTTAAAGAAGACTATGAGAATTGCCGTTGCGGCAATAATCCAAAAAAGTCCGGCCGGCAGTGTAACCATATTGTCACCCCCTCTTCCGAAACACAAAAAACGAATAACCGGATAGACTGACATTTGGTAACCTATGGCAGAAAATGACATTATAAATATAACAATAGGAAGCAAGTCTATTTCTTCACAGCAGAGTGCAATATTTATCAGCACAAAAGAAATTATCATAAAAGCAAGAATCATTATTTGTTTTTTAAATGAACCTCTTTCAAAAGCAGAATTTGAATTTTTTACATTATCTTGAACCATTTTCAGAACTTCGCTCATATTTACATCGGAATAAAGTTCAGACATTTTTATAGAGTCATATCCTCCGAAAAGTCTACCCAGAAAAAGCTTCTCTATGGGATTATTGCCGTCATACGGTTTTACCAGTATGATGTTAGAATCTCTACCATCTTTATCCTTAAAGACATTAAAAATGTCCTCACCGCCCTTAAGATAGTGAGTTCCGGTTGCAACGTTATATACCCATTCAGTGTTAAAGGGATCAAAAAAGCGCTTAACCTTAAAATAGTCGCCCTTTTCTATTCTGATATATCCTTTACTTGCAAGGTAAATAAGAAGCGTTGAAATATCTTGTATTGAAATATCACGACAGTATATATAAGCCATCTCAACAGGGTTAATGTTGTCTGGCGGGTTAAAATCTAAAACTTCAAAAGATTTTTTATCTCTGCCGTAGAAAAACCACATAAAATAAGAAATTATAAGAAAAATTAAAGGCGCCAGGACCAAAAGACTTATTGGGCTAAAGGGCCTTATAAAATAACCTTCAGGCAATTCAACTCTGATTCTTAAGTCTTCTTTGGGCGCTAAAACACCGTAATATCTGCCGTAAATAATATTATCTTTAACTTTGTATGCTAATTTATCTGCTCCAACCTTGCCGTAAAGGCCTGTTAAAAACCCGACCTTTGAAGCATCAAAGGTTTTTGGCAACTTAATTGCAAAGGCGACGTTTTGAATTGGCACATCCCAGGAATCATCTATAATATTGAAATAAAATTCGTCTTTATTTTTAAGAGGGTCATTGCCCATAAAATATTTATATTTTATTTCATAACTCTTTTTGCCTGTAAGTTTTACATTGGGGTTTCCTATTTTAACTCTTAAATTTGAACCGATAATTCTTTTTGTAAATTTTTCATTTACTGTAATGTCTTCTACCCTGGCCTTATAAGGGTTAACACCCAAAATCCCTGCGTGTCCTCTTTTTATTTCGCCTGAAACGGGTATATACCTATATATAGTGCTTTGCGGAACTTCAAAGCGGGCTGTAATTGTTTCCAGTATATTAAAGGTTCTATTTTCGCTTACAGCCATTTTTACGTCATAAGCATCTATTGTGTAATCGTAAGCAAAAACGGGGCTTAGCCCAAATAAAACAAAAAATATTAAAAATAAAGACTTTTTCACTTAAAACTTAACCTGTGCTTTCTTTTTTATCTGATTCGGGAATTTGTCAAAGACAGAAATTTCTATTTAAAATGTTTTGCGGGCAATTTATTAAGGAAAAGGGGGTTACCAGCTTCCGCCGCCGCCGCCTCCGCCGCCACCTCCGGAACTTCCGCCGCCGCCTCCGCTTGATGAAGGCGGAGTACATGAATTTGTTGTGGCATTTACAATATTATTTACTGAGCATATAAAAACTGCGTGGCTGTAATTACTGCTATGGTAATAAGAAGGCGGTTCGCATGTTATATTTTCAAATTTTTTCATCCACTTTTTGGATAGTCCCAAAACATAAGCAAAAGGTAAAATTTTGTAAAAATATTGTGGGTCCTCATCAACAAGTTCTTGCAGCCTTCTAATTTCAACTTTTTTAAGATATTTCCTAAAGCCCAAAATTCTGCCATACATACGCTGGCCCTCTTCTGTCCATTTTGGCATATAAAAGTAAATAACGTTCATCAGAATTATACAAATAATGCCAAGGGCATAATAAGGGAACAAATAACTGTTGCCTGTGAGAAGCAACGGGACAAGCACGGCAACAACAATAGAGGACCAAGCAGCTCCGAAAATAAGTGTTCTGACATCAGCGTTGAAGCTCCCCAAACACAAGAAGCGCATAACGGGATAAATTAAAAGAATGTAACCAACGATGGGGAAGAGTGTAAGGTGCAAAATTGCAGGGAGCATACCTATTTGATAACAATAAACAAAATTTATTGATATAAAAGAAATAGCCATAAAAATAGCAACAATCACCTGATTTTTTAATGAAGCTTTTTCAAAACTATTGTTTGAAATTTTTATATCTTTTTTGATTTCATCTGCAATTTCATACAATCTTATTTTTGCGGAAATTTCAGAGAGCATTATTGTATCGCCGCTTGAAAAAAGCTTTTTCATAAAACGTAATTCTGCGGCACTATCTCCATCGTAAGGTTTTACTTTTTTAATTGTATAATCTTTAAGATTAAATACTTCAAGAATTTTGCTGCTTTGCTCTTCCTCGCTTATTTCAATATACC
>CAYYBA010000067.1:4128-6474 GCA_964470205.1 uncultured Gammaproteobacteria bacterium
AAATAAGCAGTGTTGAAACATTTTGCGCTGAAATATTTTGAGAATATATATACGCCATCTCAACAGGATTAATACCGTTGGGAGGACTGAAATCCAAAACTTCAAAAGATTTTTTATCTCTGCCGTATAAAAACCACATAAAATAAGAAATTATAAGGAAAATTAAAGGTATAAAGAACAAAAGCTCTATGGGGTCAAAAGTAGATGTATTATTTATAAAATAACCTTCAGGCAGTTCAACTCTGATTGTTAATGCTTCTTTGGGTGCTAAAACACCGTAGTATTTTCCGTAAACGATATTGTTTTTAACTTTGTACGCCAATTTATCTGTCCCAACCTTGCCGTAAGCGCCTGCCGAAAACCCAACTTTTGAAGCATCAAAGGGTTTTGGAAATTTAATTGCAAAGGTGACGTTTTGAATTTGTGTATCCCAGCTGTCCCCTATAATATTAAAATAAAATTCGTCTTTATTTTTAAGAGGGTCATTTCCCATAAAATATTTATATTTAATTGTATATTCTTTTTTGCCCTTTAGCGTTGCATCAGGGTTTCCTATTTTAACTCTTAAATTTGAACCGATTACGCTTTTTGTAAACTGTTCGTTTGCAGAAATATTTTCTATTTTTGCCCTGTAAGAATTATGTGTGCCGTCCGTTCTGTTTAATTTTCCCTGCAGCGGTATATCCCTGTATATGCCGTGTTTTGGGACATTAAAATAGGCTGTAATGGTTTCCAGTATATTAAAGGTTCTGTTTTCGCTTACAGCCATTTTTACGTCATAAGCATCTAGGGTGTAGTCGTAAGCAAAAACGGGGGCTAAAAACCCGAATAAAACAAAAAATATTAAAAATAAAGACTTTTTCACTTAAAACTTAACCTGTACGTTTTCTCTTTGCGATTCTTCAATTTCAAACATATCTTGTGTTTTAAACCCAAACAGTACTGCCACGATGTTACTTGGAATTGTTTCAACTTTTGTGTTGTATTCCCTCACAACAGCATTATAGTATTTGCGCGAACTTGCAATATCATTTTCAATTTGCCCCAATTGGGAACTTAAATCCAAAAAGTTTTGACTTGCTTTCAAATCAGGATAATTTTCTGCAAGCGCAAACAGCTTTGAAAGCCCCAAAGTAAGTTCTTTATTGGCATTTAATTTTTCATCCATCTGCATTTTGTCGTAAGCGGAATTTCTTAAATTAACAATTTCTTCCAAAGTGCCTTTTTCATGCGCCGCATAGCCTTTAACCGTTTCCACAAGATTAGGTACCAAATCCCACCTTTTTTTCAAATAAACATCCATTGTGGCAAAAGCTTCTTTTATATTGTTTTTCAAACCTATAAAACCGTTGTAAGTTCCAATAACAAACAAAATTACAATTACTAAAAACGCCGTTAAAATTAAAGACATCATTCCAAACATAATTCACCTCATAAAACTACCCTAAGATTATATATTATTTTTTAAAGTTTGACAAGAAATTTTTAAAAAGTTTATCGGCATGGGGATTAATTAGGCGTATAATACATCTCATAGACATCGCCGGTTTTCAATTTCGCATGCCCGCCCCTGATAAAGAAAAGTAAAAAGCCTGCGCCTAAAGTAAAAATGCCGCCGACATAACCTATAGGAGAAACCCACAGCGCCCTGTTTGCGCCTATTTTATTGATATTGCCTTCTAAATTCAGAGTTTTATTATCAACAGTGCGTACGCTGAAATTATCTATCAAAATATCGGCAGGAACGCCAAAACCCTGGTTCAAAGAAACAGTTTCAAGTGTTGCTGTCACTATTGAATCTTTTTTTATTGTTTGTTTATTATTAATTTTTACGTCATTTAAAACTTTGAATTTAACTTCTTGCCCTTCCAACAATTCTTGTTTTGTTGTGAGCGGCTCAACAATAGAAATTTTAACCGGTACTCTTCCGGATTTAGAAGGGTTTAAAACAATCTCTTCACCGTTAATTTTTGCAACAATCCTTTTAATTATTGGGGTCTTGTTTTCCGATTTTTCTTCTGCAAAAGCATCATCTTTTAATTTAGTTGCAAACACCGGTGCTGCAACCATTTGCAAACATATTATTAATACCAAAAATTTTTTCATATCTTTTTTTATATCTTATTTTTGTTTTTCTGGGCAGCTTTTTCCATTTTATCCTGAAAATTTTCCCTGCTTGTGCGCGAAGTCAGCAAGAAATTTTGATAGTATAAGTTATTTTGGTAAACATTATTAGTCAAATATTGCGGATATTTTTTATATATATATTCGTAAACATACATCATTCTTTTTGAACTTATGGGGTGAGTGTAGCACCATTCAAATCTTGTTTGCGGAAAAATTTTA
>CAYYBA010000068.1:0-1354 GCA_964470205.1 uncultured Gammaproteobacteria bacterium
TGGGATTTTGTTTTAAATTATTTAAAGCTTGAAAAAGAAAAACTCTGGATAACAATTTATGAAGACGATGATGAAAGTGCCGCTATTTGGGAAAAAACAGGGGTAGCGCCTGATAGAATTTTAAGAAAAGGCAAAAAAGACAACTTTTGGGGCCCCCCCGGGCCAACAGGGCCTTGCGGGCCATGCAGTGAAATCCACTACGATTTGGGCGAACATTTAAAATGTTCGGATGATTGCTCAATTGCCACTTGCGAATGTGACAGATGGATGGAAATTTGGAATTTGGTGTTTATGGAGCTTTTTCAGGACGAAGAAGGGAATTTAGTGCCGCTTGCCAAGAAAAATGTTGATACAGGAATGGGCCTAGAGCGTGTTGCAATGGTGTGCCAGGGCGTTAATTCAACATTTGAAACCGATTTATTAAGGCCGATTTTAGATAAAATCTGCACTATGGCGCACAAAAAGTATCTTGAAGATGAAAAAACCGATATTTCGCTTCGCATTATTGCAGATCATACCCGCTGCGTTACTTTTATGGTAAATGATTTGATAACACCCTCAAATGAAGGCAGGGGCTACGTTTTAAGGATGATTTTAAGACGTGCGCTTCGCCACGGCTTTATTTTGGGGCTTGAAATTCCTTTTATGAAAAATATTGTTGAAACCGTAATTGAAAATTATAAAATTTCGTACCCTGAACTTTTAAAAGATAAAAAACGCATTTTGGATGTTATAAAACAGGAAGAAGAACGTTTCAAATTAACGCTTGATAAGGGTTACAAGCACATTGAAAATGTTATTAAACACTCTTGCGGCAAAATAATTAAAGGTGCTGATGCTTTTAAATTGTATGATACATACGGTTTTCCGCTTGAATTAACCCGCGAAATTGCCCATGACGAGGGCTTTGAGGTTGATGTTGAAAGCTTTAATGCCTGCATGCAAGAGCAAAAAGAACGCGCGCGCGCTTCAATTCAAAGAGTTATTTTAACAAACGATTTAGCCTATTCAACCAAAAGCGACACAGGCTTTTGCGGCTACAATAAAAATACTTGTACGGCAGAAGTTTTAGCCGTTATAAAAGATTTACAAGAAGTTGAAAGTTCCAATAACTATGATGTTGCCGACATTATTTTGGATAATACTGTTTTTTATGGCGAATGCGGCGGCCAGGTGGGCGATATCGGTTATTTGGAAATTGACGGCAAAAAAATTGAGGTTCTAAAAACTTTCAGGGTTGGAAAAGTTTTTGTGCACAGGGTGCAGGGGGCTGTTAAAAAAGGCGATAAGGCAATATGTTTTATAGATACCAACATCCGTGCCGAAATTGAAAGACACCACTCCCTGGCGCACC
>CAYYBA010000068.1:1364-6447 GCA_964470205.1 uncultured Gammaproteobacteria bacterium
GCAGGCGGCTTTAAGACAGGTGCTGGGTGATAATGTTCATCAGGCAGGTTCGCAAGTGGATGATAAACGCACGCGTTACGATTTTTCATACCCGCGCGCTTTAAAAACGGATGAAATTGAGCGTGTTGAAAAACAAATAAATGCCTGGATTGCCGATGGCCTGGATTGCATGATTGAAAATATGAGTATTGATGAAGCCAAGTCGCAGGGTGCTATCGCCCTTTTTGACGAAAAGTATGAAAATAATGTGCGCGTTATAAGCTTTTTTAAGGGTGGCAGCAATGTTTCAAAAGAACTTTGCGGCGGATGCCATGTTAAAAATACAAGAGATTTAAGGCTTTGTAAAATTATATCAGAAACCGCAATTTCAGCGGGCACAAGGCGTATTGAGGCACTTTGTTCCGAGGCTGCGTTTAATTATTTAGATGAAAAATCTAAATTAATTGATGAAATTTCGCACAAATATAAAATTACACCGCAGCAAATCGAAGAAAAAATTGAAAAATTAATAGCTGAAAATAAAGAATTGGCGCATAAAATTGCCGAGCAGGATAAAAAGAGCGCAAAAGATGCATTTTTGCAATTTTTGCCAAAAGCAAAGGATGTTAAAATTAAAGATGCAAAAGGGAAAATTCTTATATTGCAGATTGAAGATTTTGCCCCAAATGCCATAAAATTCGGGCTTGAAATGTTGAGCGCAAAATTGGGTAACAGCATAATTGTGCTTTGCGCTAAACAGCCTGATAACACTGTATTTGTAAGTGCTAAAGTGGCGGATAATTTTGTAAAAGCGGGAATAAGCGCAGGTGAGATTGTAGGCAAAATTACAAAAGCACTCGGCGGCGCGGGGGGCGGAAAGCCGCAAATGGCGCAAGGTGTCGGTAAAACGTCGGAAGGCTTAAACGAAATTTTAAAAAATATTGAATATGAAATTTTAAACGCTTAAGTACAGTTTTTTAAAGTTTAAAAAGGCGCCTTATAAGAGGGCGCCTTAAATATTTTGAAATTTATTTATTAAAAGATTGAACGTATTGTTTTTAAAATTTTGCCTAAATGAAGGTTTGGCATACTTATTAAAGCTGCCTTTGCACCTTTTTCACCTGCTTCGGTTGCACCATGTTTACCTGCGTTTTTGATCATTTTTTTAATTCCTGTGGTAACAGGTTCAAACGCTTTACCTGCTTTTCTTAAGTTATCTACAGCAGGTCCTGCGGCATTACCCACAACAACCGCACCGCCTGTAACACCTACAATTGTTTTTGCGGCTGCGTTTGAAAAATCGCCAACACCGGTTGCCACCGCTTCTGCGCCTTTATTAAGTTCTTTCATTCTTTGTTCCATTGTTACTTCAGGTTTTTTTTCTACAGGTTTTTGTGCCGGTTTTTCATCAGCTTTTACAACCTCATCTTTTTCAGGTTGTCTTTCAAGCTTTTTAGGAGCCGATGTTTCAACATCTGCTTCAAAATCTTCATCATCGTCATAGCCCTTAAATGCTAGTGGCTGTATCATTTTCATTGTAATAGGATTCATAATGTCACCTTTCACACCTGTCGTATTCCTGCCCTTATAACCATGGTAAAGCAATAAAATTGCTATTTCTATATAAAAATTTACAAAACTTTACAATTTAAACACATGTTGTAAATTTTATTTTTATTACATTCAAGAAATACTGGTAAAATTGCGCTTATATCTTTATTTTTAAAACCTAACTTTTTTAGTTTTTCAATTTTTTCTTTCAGTATTTTATCACAAATTTGTGTTTTTTGTCCATAGACCATTATTACAATTTCACCCTTTAGAGTGGAATTTTTAAAATATTCTAAAATATTCTGAGTTCTATCAACCAGAATTTCTTCAAATTTTTTGGTTAATTCACGCCCCAAGGCAATTTTAGCGTCAGGTGAGATTTCTGAAATTATTTTTAATGTTTCAATTAAGCGCTTTGGACTTTCATAAAAAACAAGGTTTTCGCCGCTGTTTTTTAAAATAACATCTTTTATCTGTTTTTCATTTTTAGGCAAAAATCCTATAAATTTAAAAGTCTCATCATCCCTGCCTACAGCGGCCAAAAGTGCTGTTACAGCGCAGGCGCCGATAATTGGAGTTATTTTAAAACCCCCTTCGCGCACTTTTTTAACCAGAATTGCTCCGGGGTCTGAAATTAAAGGAGTTCCTGCATCTGTTACAAGAGCAATGTTTTTTCCCTCTTTTAAATACCCTAAAAAGAGCTCAGAGCGCTCTTTTTCGCTGTATTTATGATAAGATATAAGACGTGTTGAAATACCGTATTTATCACACAAATTTTTTGTTGTGCGTGTGTCTTCCGCGGCTATTATATCAACACTTTTTAAGACCTCAATTGCGCGAAGGGTAATATCGCCCATGTTTCCTATCGGAGTTGCAACAGTGTATAGTTCTGCCATTATTTTATTTCCCAGCCTGTGCCGTCTTTTGAATCTTTTAAAGTAACTCCTGCTTTATCAAGTGCATCTCGAATTTCATCGGATAACGCCCAATTTTTTTGCGCTCTTGCTTCATCTCTTTTTTCAATTAATTGTGCTAAAACATCCTGCGCTTCAAGTTCTTCGGGGAAATTAAAGCGGGAGTAAACATCTTTTAAATCTTCTTTTCTTAATTCTTTTTTCTCATCCAAATTAAACCCTAAAACTTGTGCAAGGTGCGCTAAAGTGTTTATAAGTTTTTGGTCGTTGTCTTTGTAGATTCTATCCGCTATTGAAAATAAAACAGCCAAAGCCTTTGACGTATTTAAATCCTCGTCCATTGCATCTGTGAATTGCGCTTTATAGTTTTCGTCAATATCTTGTGTATTTATATAGCCTTTTGTTGCGCCAATAAGCCTTTTTGCACCCGCTTGAGCGCTTAAAAGTGCCTCATCGCTGAATTCTACAGGCATGCGGTAATGATTTGTCAGAATAAAGAAGCGAATTGTGTTGCTGCTGTAATTTTTAAGCAAATCATCAACGGTTTTAAAATTATTAAGCGATTTTGACATTTTTTCTTTATTGATAGTCACAAAACCGTTGTGCAGCCAATATTTTACAAACTGACATCCGTTCGCACATTCGCTTTGCGCAATTTCATTTTCATGGTGCGGGAAAATTAAATCAGCGCCGCCTGCGTGAATATCAATGCTATCGCCCAAAAATTTACGGCTCATGGCAGAACATTCAATATGCCATCCCGGGCGTCCCAGGCCCCAGGGGGAATTGTACCCGTGTTTTTCATCCTTTTTCCAAAGAGCAAAATCCAGAGGGCACATTTTTCTATCATCCTTCTCAACACGCACGCCTGAGATTAAATCATCCAGAGATTGCCCCGAGAGTTTGCCGTAATTAGCGTCTTTTTTAACATTAAAATAAACATCCCCGTCAAGTTCGTAAGCGTAGCCGTTTTCAATTAATTTTTTAATAATTGCAATCATCTCCCCTATGGTTTTTGTAGCATATGGCTCAATATCAGGCTTAAGGATGTTTAAATCCTGCATTGATTTTGTGAAAGATTTATAATACTTATCAGCTACAACATCGGGTTCGACACTTTCATCATCTGCTTTTTTCAAGATTTTATCATCAACATCAGTTACATTTCTGCAATATGTGACATCGTAATTTATAAATTTTAAATATCTGTATAAAACATCCCATGTAATGTAACATCTGGCATGGCCTAAATGTGCATTATCATAGACTGTAGGGCCGCAAACGTACATCTTAACTTTGCCTTGCTCTGTAGATTTAAATTCTTCAAGCTTTTTTGTGAGTGAATTATAAAGTTTTAGCATAGATTTATTATAACACATTTCATTTCAAAATCTGTATTAATACATAAAACTTTCTTGTGAATCTTGTTTGTAGTAAAATTGTTCGGTAAGAGCTTATGAGGAAAAATATGAAAAACACTGTTATTGTGGGGGCACAGTTTGGGGATGAAGGAAAAGCGAAAATTACGGATTTACTTGCTCAAAATGCCGATTTGATTATCTGCTATCAAGGAGGGTGTAACGCAGGGCATACGGTTGTTACAGACGGCAAAACATATAAATTCCATTTAATTCCATCAGGCATTTTATACGATAATAAAACATGTTTTATAGGCGCAGGTGTTGTAATTTATCCCGAATTTTTTAAAGAAGAACTTCAAACCCTTATAAATCAAGGGGTCAGCCTAGATAGAATTAAAAAAAACCTTAAAATAAGCCCCTTAGCGCATGTTACAATGCCTTATCACATTGATTTAGACGGGGCAGACGAAAAGCTTTTAGGTTCAAATAAAATAGGCACGACAAAAAAAGGCATTGGCCCGACTTATGCAGATAAATACGCAAGGCTCGGGATTAGAATTGAAGATTTATACAACAGGGATGTTTTAGATAAAAAACTTGATTTTATTTTAGCCAATAAAAATAAAGTTTTAGAACTTGTTTACGGGCTTAAGCCTTATTCCAAATCTCAAATTTTAGAATTATGCGCGCAATACGCGGAAATTTTTAAACCCTATGTTTGTTTCAATTGGCAAGAATTACTTCAAGACGCCAAAAAGAACAAAACCATTTTATTTGAAGGCGCCCAGGGGGTGTTATTGGATATTGACCATGGCACATACCCTTATGTTACATCCTCTAACCCCATTGCAGGCGGTGCGGGTGTGGGGTCATCCTTAGGGCCTAAAGCAATAGATGATGCTGTAGGTGTTTTTAAAGCCTATATTACGCGTGTTGGGGAAGGCGCTATGGTGACGGAGCTTACCGATAAAACAGGGGAAAACCTTCAGGATATCGGGGCGGAATTTGGCACAACAACGGGCAGGAAAAGGCGCTGCGGCTGGTTTGACGCGGTTATTGCAAAATACAGTGCGCTTGTTGGGGGGCTTAGTTCAATTGCGCTTACAAAGCTTGATGTTTTTGACACTTTTGATGAAATTCAAATATGTGTGGCATATAAAAATAAAAAAACGGGCGAAATTACCAAAAATTACCCCACACTGGTACAGACGCATAAAAGTTATGAGCCTGTTTATGAAACATTTAAAGGAAATTTTAAAGTTAGTGGTATAAAGAATA
>CAYYBA010000069.1:0-6329 GCA_964470205.1 uncultured Gammaproteobacteria bacterium
CCCCTTGCTGTAATTAGTTCCCGCTAAAAAATCATTTATACCACCCCCTGAAGCCAAATCTAAATCACTGTGCGCAAGAGCTTTTAAAGTATCTAAGCTGCCTTCAAATTTTTTGGGATCTCTTTCTAAAATTTTCGGCATAGCAAAGGGGAATATTTTTTCTATAATATAATCGTAATCGCCCGCAAGCGTATTTAGCGTTTTTATATTTTCTTCTAAAGTTGTAAGCCTTTTTTGATCCAGGGAATCCAAGAAAATTGCAAACTCTATTTTATCGGTGGCTCTGCCACTATATATTTTTCTTGCAAACTTATTATCAAGCCCTTTTAAAAGTTCAAGTCCCTTTTTGCCACTTTCTGTTTGTATTAAAGGTGTGTAAATTTCATCGCATACCTGTACGGTAGTTCTTTTTGCCCCTTTTGACGACCCAAAATAAGGCTGCGCCATAGAAGGTATATCGCGTATTTGTCTGTATCCATCTTTTTTTATATGCTCTTTATTTCCCTTAACGGATGAAACAAAGCCCCGGTTAGTATTTTTTAAAAAATCAATTGCTTTTATATTTAGCATTTTAATATCCTTTTTCAACAGTTACAAAATATTAAAAACTGTAACTTTTAAAATTTACTCTATTATTAAGAAAAATTAACATTGTCACAAGTCCTTTTTGTTATAGAATGTTAATAGACATTAAAATAAGGAGTGTTTATTATGGGAATAATGCAGGGAAAAAAGGGAATAATTTTTGGAGTTTCAAATAAATTCGGTATTGCAAATGCAATAGCTGAAGCTATTCATAAAGAAGGCGGAGAAATTGCTTTTACATATGCCAATGAAGTCATGGAAAAACGCGTAAAGCCGATTGCGGATGAAATGAATTCCAAAATGTGCACAGAGTGTGACGTTACAAAAGAAGAAGATGTTAAAAAGGCCTTTGAAGAATACGCCAAACATTATGATACTTTAGATTTTGTAATCCATGCGGTTGCATTTGCCAATAAAGATGATTTAATGGGCGAATTTTATACAACTTCAAAAGAAGGTTGGGATTTAGCAATGCATGTAAGCGCGTACTCCCTCTTGACCGTTTCAAAATATGCAAAAGAGCAGATGGAAAAATCGGGCGGCGGTTCAATTTTTGCTCTTACATATTTAGGTTCGGTGAAAGCTGTTGCAAATTACAATATTATGGGTGTTGCAAAGGCAGCATTGGAGGCATCTATGCGCTATATTGCCGTTGATTTAGGCAAATATAATATAAGAGTGAATGCTTTATCTGCAGGACCTATGAAAACGCTTGCTGCAAAAGGCATTGCAGGATTTGACAGAATGCTCAAAGCAAATGCTCTTAAGGCCCCTCTAAAACATACACCAACTCTTGAAGATATCGGCGGTGCAGGCTTATTTCTAGCGTCTGATTTGTCTTCAGGTGTAAGTGCCCAGGTTTATTATGTAGATTGCGGTGCAAGCTCTGTTTTCGCATCAGCAGAAGAAATAGCACAAATTCAAGTATAATATTTAATATGCAAGAAATAATTGAAAAAATTAACAAATTAAAAAAAGAGAAAAATGCCGTAGTTTTAGCACACTGTTACCAAAATATAGAAATAGATGAAGTTGCAGACTATGTCGGCGATTCTTTGGGCTTAAGTATTTCTGCCTCAAAAACAAATGCGGATGTAATAGTTTTTGCGGGTGTATATTTTATGGCACAAAGTGCCAAAATTTTATCCCCGGCCAAAAAAATCCTTTTGCCAAATTTAAAATCCGGGTGTCAGATGGCAGATATGATAACGCCACAACAGCTGGAGGAATTCAAAGCAAAAAATCCGAATATCCCTGTTGTTTGTTATGTAAATTCAACCGTAGAAGTTAAAGCGCTCTGCGATATTTGCTGCACAAGCGCCAATGCAGTTGATGTTGTGCGTTCTTTGGGTGTCAATAAGGTTCTTTTTGTACCGGATATGCACCTTGGACATTACGTCTCTACACAGCTTTCAGGTATTGAAGTTATAACTTATCCGGGTTATTGTCCTACGCATTTAAAAATTTTGCCTGAAGATATTTCGAATTTGAAGAGGAAACATCCCGATGCAAAAGTTTTGGCACACCCTGAATGCCATAAAGAAGTTATAAAACTTGCAGATTTTACAGGTTCAACCACTCAAATTATGCAATATTGCGTAGATTCGAATAATTCTTCGTTCATTATAGCAACAGAAACAGGTGTAGTTGAGCGTTTGCAAAGGGATAACCCGCACAAAAATTTTATTATCGCATCGCAAAAAGCTTACTGTCCCAATATGAAATGGCATACTTTGGGTGATATTTTATACGCTCTTGAAAATGAAGAACATGAAATTAATGTTACAGAAGAGTTAATTGAAAAAGCCCTATCCCCTATCCAAAAAATGATTAACCTTCAAAAGATTGTTCATTAGGCATGATAAAATATTTCATGACCATCCGGGTCGTTAGTTCCGCCTAAACCGTTTTTAAAAGGGTCGCGTTTTGCTTCGCCAATTCTTGCAACCTCATTGATGTCTTTTTGTGCAACAGAGCCGCCGCCAACACTTTGACCCCCGCCGGCAGATACTGCTGCAGCTGCTTGAGGCTGCACTCGCGGTGTTTCAAAGAAATTTATATTCTTAATCGGATCAACTCCGGCCATAGTTATCCTTATCTATACTCTTACATATAAATAAAAACATTTGATCGGAAAAAATTTCTGTATTTTAATAAAAGTTTACACAAATCAGAAGTGCGTTTTTATTCCTTGTTCATGGAAATTTCCGCCTGCACAGACAATTTCAACCACCTTTAATAAAAATTCGCGCCCCGCATCAACCTGACTTACATAAAATTCCTGGTTGTCTTTATGTTTTATTGTTATAATCGCATTTTGCGTTTTTTCAGAAGGTATATATAAAGATGCAATCTCATTATCAAGCATAGCTTTAAGCAAACAATCCTGGTCACTTTGATCAATACTTTTTGTAATATGGTAAAAATTTCCGTTAATTGCAAAAATTCTACCGCAGAACAAGGGGGTTCTGTCTTCTCTTGGAAGGGCTTTTGGTAAATAATTGAAGCGGCTTGTAAAACTTATTGTATGCCACAAAATATTAAGCAGGGCAATGGTTTTTGTATTGTCAATATCACTATTAATATTTTGGACAGGAATATTACGCACACTAAAAGACTGTCTTAAATATTCAACAACCTGCTGGGTATTTTTTATAATTTCACCAAAGGTTTCAGAGGTGTTTAAATTTGATTGCTGAAATTCCAAATACTGTTTATACATATACACAGCAACTAATCCTGCGCGCTCTTGCACAACGGAGGATTTACGCATTTGCACTTCTAAATTATCGAGGCTATCAAAATTATTCTTCATTTTAAAACATACCGGCTGCTTTAGTGTATATTACCATAAATTTTAAATAATTAAAAGGGGATATTATAAATTTACATTGTTTCCTCCAAAAATAGAATACTTAAATTATAGTATTTTTAAATTAATAAAGTATAATTGTTGTATGATAATTGATGAAAAAACAAAAAAGCTTTTAGATGAATTCCAGACTTTTTTAACATCCGAAAAGAATTTTTCACAGCATACAGTAAAAGCCTATATGTCTGATAATACGACATTTTTAATCTGGCTTAATAATTTAGACCCTCTAAAAGTTACAAATGATAAATTTAGTGAATTTTTGCGCTTTATTCAAAAAATTAATTATGCAAAAACTACCGTAGCAAGAAAAGTTGCCTCAATTCGTACATTCTACAGATTTTTATTTTTATGCGAATACATGCACTATAACCCTATTGATAATATAGTGCTGCCAAAACGTCCGAAATCTCTGCCTAATTTTTTGACACAGGAAGAAATTGAAAATATTTTAAGAAATATCAAAGTAATATCCCCAAGCGGTTATAGAAACCGTCTTATATTGGAACTTTTATGGGTATCGGGGATGAGAATAAGCGAGCTTTCAGGTTTAAACTATGAAGATTTAAACCTTGAGAATAAAGAAATAATAGTACATGGCAAGGGCAACAAGGAAAGAATTGTTTTAATACCGGATAAAACAAGAGAGTATTTAGAAAATTATACAAATAACGTCCGTGATTTAATTTGTGCCGCAGATAAAAGGCCAAGCAGCCCTGTTTTTATAAATACCGCAGGCTTCAGACTTCAAAACCAAAGCATTAGAAAAGCATTAAAAAAAGCGGTTAGCGAAATTCGGCTTCCCAAAAAAGTTACTCCGCACGTTTTTAGGCACTCTTTTGCAACAAAACTTCTTGAAAACGGCGCAGATTTAAGAATTGTACAGGAGCTTTTGGGGCATGCAAGCATTTCAAATACGCAAATCTATACACATGTTTCAATGCAACGCCTGCAAAGTGTTTACAGCCAAACTCACCCGCGTGCCTGAATGTAAATTTTTATTAAAAGCAGGGCAATTTTTATTCTTCACTGTTCTTATTGATAGCGAAACGTTTCTTAGGTGTGTTGATGTCAACAATTAGTATTCAAAATCAAAATAGCGCTGCTCCGATTTCTCAGAAAAGGTCAAATCAAAATGTCGGCTTTGATGAATCCATGCGCATAAGCGAAATTACAACAGCACTTGTCGGTGCTGCATCTTCGCGTATTTTAGTGCCAAGAATGACAAGAGAAAATATTTTAAGCGCGGACACTGTAGAATTAGTAAATAAAGCTGCCCAAAAGGCACTGGGTACAAGTAAATTAAAAGACAAAGGTGTTGAAATTATAAGAGTTTTAGAAGACGGTTCCAATAAAGGAATAGTTTATAAAATTCTCTCCAAAGGAGAAGGATTGGGCAACGCTACTTTAAAAACGCAGGCGGAGAGATTGGAAAATACCCTAAGAAGCGGTGCTAACGCGTTTTTTGAATCCGGTTCAAATAAGGTGTTTATGCCTGAGAAAAAATTATCACTGGCAGTTTTTCATGAAATGGGCCATGGTTTAAACTATAATTTCAGCAAAATCGGAAGATTTTTGCAAAAAATGCGCGGGGTTTCAATGGTAGCACCTTTAGCGCTTACTTATGCCGCTTTAAGTGCGCCGTATAAAGCAAAAAGCTTAACCAAAGAAGAGAAAAAACAATTGAACCCTATTGATAGATTTAAGATGTTTTTAAAAGAAAATGCGGGGAAATTATGTGCGCTTGTTTATGCACCTGTTGTAATAGAAGAAGCTATGGCGTCAATTAAAGGCAACAAACTTGCCATGCAAACACTTACAAAAGAACTTGCAAAAAAAGTAAAAATAAATAATTTCTGGGCACTTGGAACATATATTGCAGCAGGCATTGCAACAGGTTTGGGCGCTATGTTTGCTGTTAAAACAAAAGATAAAATTCAGAAAGAATATGATAATAACACCACAAGCCGGTTTACTCAACTTTTACAGCAAAATGTAACCCATAAAAGCATGTAATTTTATGCTAAAATACTGATATGAAATATGATATTGCAATTATAGGGCTTGGACCCGCAGGGCATAAAATGGCACTCCTTGCGCAAAAAGAGGGTAAAAATGTTGTAGTCTTTGAAAAAAGGCTGCCGGGCGGAACATGCTTAAATTTAGGCTGCATTCCTACAAAAACCATTATGCACGATGCACTAAATCCAAACTTCAACTGGCACCAAACGCTTGAGCGTAAAAATAATATAGTAAAAAAATTTAATGCGGCAATTGAAAAAGATTTAAAAAACAGGGGTATTGAAATTGTTTACGGTGAAGCTAAAATTGATAAAAACACGGTTTTGTGCAGCGGCGCAAAGTATGAAGCCGATAAAATTATTATAGCAACAGGTTCAAAACCATTGAAAATTAAAGGTCTTGAATTTGACCATGATTTTATACTTTCCTCTGATGATTTATTTGATTTAAAAGAGGTGCCAAAATCAATTCTTATTGCGGGGTCGGGTGCAATTGGTGTTGAATGGGCAAGAATTTTTAATGCAATCGGCACCGAAGTTTATATGGTAGAATTGGCGCCAAACTTGCTCCCGAATGCCGATGTTGATGTTTCAAAAAGGCTTGAGCGCCTTTTTAAAATGCAAAAGATTAAATTTTTTACAAATACAATGGTTAAAGCGCCTAAAAAAGAAGGGGTTGAGCTATCTTCCGGTACCATTTTAAATGTAGATAAAATCTTGGTTGCAGCGGGCAGAAAAAAGGTTTTGCCCGAAATTAATGGTGCTGCGCTTGAAATTAAGGAAGATTTTTCAACAAATTTTGAAAATATTTGGGCGATAGGAGATATTGCCCCATATCCTATGCTGGCACA
>CAYYBA010000070.1:0-3447 GCA_964470205.1 uncultured Gammaproteobacteria bacterium
GAGGGGAGTAAAAATGCAGAAAAATAACAGAATAATTAAAAATTTTTTCCCCCTAAAAGCTTTTACGCTTGCCGAAGTCCTGATAACATTAGCTATAATAGGCGTTGTTGCGGCTTTAACAATTCCTACGGTTGTGAAAAATTATCAAAAAACACAGGCCATTACAAAGTTAAAAAAGGCATACTCTATAATAACCCAGGCATATAATATGTCTCAAGCCCAAAACGGTATGTATCAAACGTGGGATAAGGCATCAGATATAGGTGCAACAGAATATTTTAATAGATATTGGAAACCTTATTTAAAAGCACAAAAAATTTGCAGCAATTATTCCGATTGCGGATATAAAAGCTCTACACCATGGAAATTGTCTAACGGCAATCCCGACGGCACAAATGCTGTTGCACCTGAAGCCAGAACAACATTTTTAACACCCGACGGTATTCTTTTTGTGATTTTTGCAATAGGCGGAAGCGGGGGAAGTGCAATGAATGATATTTGTGTTGATTTAAACGCTTCAAAAGAGCCTAATGTTTGGGGCAGGGATTTATTTGGTTTTATGAGAACCGAGAAGGGAATTTTGCCGTATTGCTATAACATTAATATCCCGTCTATAAACGGCAACTGCTCAAAAACAGGCAGCGGAACTTGCTGCGCTGCAAGACTTCTTCTTGACGGCTGGGAGATGAAAAGTGATTACCCGTGGTAAAAAGTTAGGTTTGGCTCCTGTCAAATTTGTTTCACAAATTTGTTCGCTCGGTCGTTTCACTACCCCTCGTTCTCAATTTTCAAGCATAAAGCCACGTTTCAAGTGCAACTTGTATGAGAAAATTGAGCCTCCTACAAAAACTTACCCCCGGCAAGTTTTTGTGGAGTCCTTGTCGCCATCGTAATGCTACGTTGTCGCCTGCTCAACGCAGCCGCCCTCTTGATTTTCAAGCGTTGTGTCATGCTGAACTTGTTTCAGTATCTGTTGAAAATCAAGCCTCCATTTAAAACCTGCCCTCGGCAGCTTTTGAACGGAGTCCTTGCACCGGCTGCCGCATTGATTATCCTTGGTAAACTTGAAATATCAGTTTTTGTTACAATTATGATTATATCTTAACAATTATGGCAATTTTTAAAACGTTTTGACTTTAATTGTTCAGAAAGGTAGTGTTATGGTTGAAAGTGTGTCAAACCAGCAAACGCAAAGGCCAAGCGGCGGAAGAATTTTCTTAAATGCTCTGTCGCAAACGGCATTAAAAGATTTTGGCACAATACAGGGATGCATTTTTACAAGCTACAGCCGCTCAAGAAGGCTCAAACAGCTTAAGAGATTTAGTTTCAAAAACATCTTCTGATACTTTTGAGCACGCCAAAAGTATTGCTCCTGCGCTGCAGGCAAGACATAGCGCTGCTATTATTTCTTCAATGAGCGAGGATGCTTTTAAAGAAATTAAAGGCGAGCAGTTCAAAGTACTCGGTTTAAAAGAAGCTTCTTATACCGGCAGAGAAAGTGCTATTGAAGAATTAAGCAAAAAAGTAGGGGCTGAAACGGGAGGTACCATTCAAGAGACTGTTGAGAAAATAGGCAAAAAAGCCACTGAAGCCTATGAGGGTTTTGTGCAAAAAGCAAAAGAAAGTTTTGAAGGATTGGCAAAAGATAATGAATTGTATAAGCTTTCAAAAAAATCGGCAAGAAGCGCAAACAGAAGAATTATGATGGGAAATGGCGTTAAAATAGGTATTGTTGTAGCGCTTTTAGGTTCTTTTGTTTTGGGCTTTATATCATCAAGAAGAGCTAAAAAGCAGGCAGCAGCAATGGAAGCTGCGGCGCAAAAACAAGCACCAAGCGCTCTGGGGGAAGATAAAATAACTCCCGAACAGATGCAGATGATGGCACAAATGATGGCACAGCAACAAGCCGCAAGCGCCCAAAACCCTGTTCAAGCACAAAGTGCTATGTCACAAATAAAGCCTCTGCAAGTACAAAGCGCGCAGCCAGCCCCACCGCCGCAGCCCCAAATACCACCGCAAACAGCGCATTCGGTTAATGAATATTTTAAAACCCCCATGCAATCGCCCTTAATATAATTTTTATGCTATAATTTTCCTATGTTTGATTCATTATCGGAAAAATTACAATCAATTATAAAAACAACATCGGGAAATGCCACCTTAACGCAAGAAAATATGGAAGAAGCGCTTCGCGAAATAAGGCGGGCACTTTTGGCGTCTGATGTTTCCCTGAATGTTGTAAAGTCTTTTATTTCAAGTATTAAAGATAAAGCACAAGGGCAAAATGTTTTAGTGCAGGTTAACCCGGCTCAAATGCTTACAAAAATCGTTAATGATGAGCTGACGGAACTTTTGGGGCACGAAAAAGCCCCCCTTAAACTTGATACAAACCCTAGTATTATAATGATGCTGGGGCTTCAGGGGTCAGGCAAAACCACATCAAGCGCCAAATTGGCCCTTAAATTCAAAAAAGAAGGCAAAAAACCGCTTTTGGCAGCATGTGATGTCTATCGCCCCGCTGCGATTAACCAGCTTATAACCCTTGCAAAACAAATAGGGGTTGATTATTTCACAATTGAAAATTCTAAAGATGTCGTTAAAATCGCCCGCGACGCTGTTCAATACGCGCGCGAAAATAACCACACTATTGTTATTTTAGATACCGCAGGGCGTTTGCAAATTGATACGGATATGATGGCGGAACTTTTATTGATAGATAAAAGCCTGCCCATAAACGAAAAACTCCTTGTAATTGATTCAATGACAGGGCAAGAAGCAATAAATGTTGCAAAAAACTTTGACGAGCAGCTTGCAATTACGGGCACAATTTTAACCAAGCTTGACGGCGATACGCGAGGCGGCTGTGCCTTATCTGTTGTGTATTCTACCAAAAAACCCATAAAACTTATATCAATGGGCGAAAAAATTGAGCCTCTTGAAGATTTTTATCCCGATAGAATGGCGGGGCGCATTCTAGGTATGGGGGATGTTGTATCTTTGGTTGAAAAAGTGCAAAAAAATATCGACGAAAAAGAAGCCAAAGAGCAAATGGAAAAAATGCTGAAGGCACAATTCAGTTTTGAAGATTTTTTAAAAATGCAAAAACAAATAAAATCCCTGGGGTCTTTTGGCGGAATTTTAAAAATGCTGCCTATACCGGGCATAAAAAACGATGATATTGATTCAATATCCCATGAAGGCGAAAAGCAGTTTAAAAAAATTGAAGTTTTTATATCTTCAATGACGCCCGATGAGCGAAAAGACCCGGCCCTTCTAAACGCCGGCCGCAAAAGGCGAATTGCAAAAGGTTCCGGCATGCCGTTAGAAGAATTCAACAAATTTATTTCGCAATTTGAGCAAATGAAAAAAATGATGAAAGGCTTAGGGGCGATGAAGGGCGGTTCTGGCGGCATTAACCCTTACGCTGCGGGCAAAAATTTCCCATTT
>CAYYBA010000070.1:3457-4415 GCA_964470205.1 uncultured Gammaproteobacteria bacterium
GCCGCGTTTTTATTTTCCTTTTTTTTGACATCCATCACTCGAAATAGTATATCACTTAAGATCATAAAAAATGTTAGGGGAAGAAAGAGAGACTTATGGCTATTAAGGCTAAAAGTGCGAAAATCAAAAAAATTGTAGCCATGTATTATAAAGCAGGCTGCCTGTTTTTTGATGTGAGCGCCGATATTGATGTTATAGGGCATGTTAAAAGAATTGCACCCGATGCCGCAATTTGTGTGAGTTTTGGCGTATCGGGCGATCCCCATATAAGAAAAGCTTTAATAAATAAAGTGCTTTGCACTGAATGCAGAGCTTGCGAATTGTCATGTCCTCAAAAAGCAATTAAAAATTCTGTGGTTGACAATAAAAGCTGCATAGGGTGCGGGATTTGTGCTCAAAATTGCCCCGTGGACGCTGTTGAATTATATGAAAATAAAATTGATTTTAAAGAAATGCTAAAAAACGTTATAACGCAAGGTGTTCAATGTATTGAACTCCATGCGCAAGGTGCCAATGTTCAAGAGGTGCGCGAAAAATGGGATTTAATAAATAAAAAATTCAACGGCATAAAAAGCATCTGCCTTGGCGAGGATGATATTGAACTTGCAAAAATTTTGCTTAAAAATGAAGCGCCCTATAGCACCATAATTCAGGCAGACGGCAAACCTATGAGCGGATGTGATGACGAAGTACAAACTACCATGAGTGCAGTTTTGTGCGCTAAAAAATTTTACGAATTAAATTTGCCCGTGTTTATTTTAGCTTCAGGCGGCACGAATTCAAAAACACGCGGACTTTTAAAAGCGCACGGGGCAGATATTTCAGGCGTTGCAATAGGTACTTATGCGCGCAAAATTAAGGATTTAGAGAAGGCAAGAGAATTGGTTTACCAGGGGTAATCACCCTTCATCTCCCACCCTTCACGTGCAAGTTTGTCAACACAACAAGTTCCGTTGCC
>CAYYBA010000070.1:4425-6154 GCA_964470205.1 uncultured Gammaproteobacteria bacterium
GAACAGTTGGTATTAACAACGGAATTAGTTTCATTATAGCAATAAGGCAAAACCCCTTTATTTGTCCTTGTCAGGTAAAATAAATCCTTGCCTGCCGTATTAGGCTCTTTTGCACCGTTCAAATCAATGTAGATACTGTTATTGATATTACCGGTCCCGCCCATTGTAAAAATCACAAAAAGTATACCGTCGGGCGTTAGAAATGTAGTTCTATAAGTTGCTGCAACGGCAGTTGTACCTGTTGGGCTGCCGCTGGGGTTCTTCCATGGCGTAGAGGTTGTATATCCGCAATCGGAAGAATTTTTGCAAACTTTTGCCACCTTTAAATAAGGTCTCCAATACTTGTCAAAATATTCCGTTGCACCTATATCTATTCCTGCATCCCATGTTTGATACATCCCATTTTCAGCCTGCGAATTATTAAATGCCTGATTTATTATGGAGTATGCTTTTTTCAGTTTTGCCACAGTTTGTGATTTTTGATAATTTTTAACAACCGCAGGAATTGTGAGTGCTGCCACAATACCAATTATTGCAAGGGTGATAAGAACTTCTGCAAGAGTAAACGCCCTTGTATTGTTTTTCATTTTGGCTCCTTTAAAATTGATTTTATTCGTATCTCAACAATTTTTGACAAGTGTCACTTGGTAGAAATTATATCAAATACTTTCTAGGATGTCAATAAATGAGTAAGGTATTCTTAAAAAAACTGGGTAAAAATATTAAATCTTTAAGGTTAAGCAAGAAAATTTCCCAAGAAAAGCTTGCGGAAATGCTTGGTGTGAGCAGAAATTTTATAGGTATGATAGAAAGAGCTGAAGTTAATACCCCTGTTGCAACTTTGTATAAAATTGCAAAAATTCTTGGTGTTAAAACTAGCGATTTTTTTATCGGTGTTTAGTTATTCCGTCAATTCTTTCATAAAATTCGGCACGGCAAAAACGCCTTTGTGGAATTTTGAATTATAAATTTTGCAGGTTTTTTCAATTTCCGCGGCGCGCAATTCATCCAGCTGTGTTTCAAAATTCGGTACATCAACATCATCCGAACAAAAAGCCCAGGACCAATAGCCCGCAGGGTAAGTGATAACAGGCGAACAGTAAGGTGCAACATGCTTAAACACTTTATTTAGAAGCGAATACATTTTTTTAACTTCAGTTTGGTTTGCATATGGTGATTCACTTTGCGGCACTACAATACCGCCCCTTTTCAAAGAATTTTTAACGTTTGTGTAAAAATCTTGCGTAAAAAGCCCTTCCCCCGGGCCCATAGGATCTGTTGAATCAATTAGAACAACATCATAGCAGCAGGTTTTATCTTTTATAAATTCAATGGCATCTTCAACATAAATTTTAACTTTTGGGTTGTCAAGTTCATGTGCAATTGTAGGCAGAAATTTTTTGCTTGCATTAATTACCATAGAGTCAATTTCACATAAATCAACACGCTTAACACTTTTATGTTTTAAAACTTCGCGCACGGTACCGCCGTCGCCCCCGCCTATGACCAGAACGGTTTCGGGGCTTTTGTGGGTAATCATCGGTATGTGGGTAATTAATTCGTGGTAGAAAAATTCATCCTTCTGGGTTGTCATCATTAATTCATCAAGCGTTAAAACGCGGCCAAATCCGCGGGATTCAAAAATTTCAACACTTTGAAATTCAGATTTATCTTTAAATAAAACTTCCCCTTTTTCTATTGCAATTCCGTAACCATGAGGTGTAATTTC
>CAYYBA010000071.1:0-6141 GCA_964470205.1 uncultured Gammaproteobacteria bacterium
TTTTCCAAATTCTCTATATTTTTAATATCTGCTGTCATCTTAATTCTCCCTTGCCATTAATTCGTCTAATATTGTTCCAACCGCGTCTGATGTCATTTGGGGGTAAACCTTTTCATTAATCATCATAACCGGGGCAAGACCGCAAGCGCCTAGGCAGCTAACAGTTTCAAGGGTAAATAATCCGTCTTGTGTTGTAAATTTGCCGTCTTGAAGTTTTAGTTTCTGTATAACAGCGTTATAAACAGGCATTGACCCTCTAACATGGCATGCTGTTCCGTCACAAATCCTGATTACGTATTGCCCTTTAGGATTTAGACTGAATTGGCTGTAAAAAGTTGCAACGCCGTAAACTGTTGCAGGCGAAAGCCCTTCAATTTTTGTACCGCTATAAGTCATAACCTCTTCCGGCACATAGTTATATTCGGCTTGAACTGCCTGTAAAATAGCAATAAGGTGAGACTTTTGATACTTGTGTTCTTTCAGTATCCCGTCCACCTTAGAAAAGTTAAAACAACATGCACGCTTGGGACATGTTTTGTCTTCTTCTGTCGTATTCATTTTTTCTCCCTTTAAATTGACACTATAGTACAATTATGGCATATCAATATTAAAAAGCAAGGATAGAAGAAAAGGTCACGAATATGTGATAAAAATCACGATTTTGGATTCAGCGCATATAATAATAGACATTTTTTTTTGTTTATGTTAATTTTAATTTTAGCTACAAAAAGGAATAAAAAATGATCATATTTTTATACACAATACAAATTATATCGGCACTTTTATTAATAATACTTGTGCTTTTACACGCACCGAAGGGCGAAGGTTTAGGTGCTATCGGCGGGGCAAGCCAACTGTTCTCATCTCAAAAAAGTGCGGAAAAGGGCTTAAATAGGGCAACCTATATAACAGGCGGCATTTTTATGCTGACCACTTTGATTTTGGGCTTTTTCTTAAGCTAGGGTTTCTTTTTTAAACTGTAAACGAACAGCAATATTTCGGCAACCGCTTTGTAGAGTTCCGGCGGAACTTCCATATTAATTTCAACCATTCTAAAAATTGCCCTTGCTACAGGCGGATTTTCAATAACCGGTACTCCGTGTTGTTTTGCAATATCTTTAATTTTTTGCGCGAAGAGTTCCGTACCTTTTGCGACAAGTTTGGGAGATTGCATTTCTTTAGCGTCATATTTTAAGGCGCAAGCTATGTGTGTGGGGTTTGTGACAACAAAGTCTGCCGTAGGAACAGCGTCCATCATGCCTTTTTGCAGCATTTGCTGACGCCTTTGTCTTAGCGCGGCTTTCACTTGCGGGTCGCCTTCAGTGTTTTTATATTCGTCTTTAATTTCTTTAAAAGACATTTTTTGATCCTGCAAAAATTTCCATTTAATAACACCGTAATCTGCAGCAGATATTAGAAGAAAAGCAAGAACGGCTTTAAATACGAAATCTACAATTAATTTACCGAAAGCAATCAACACGGCAAATTGATTGTCAACAGAAACAAGCGATAAAATTTCCGGAAAATGGTTTCTATAAACAGACCAGCCAATCCAGCCTAAAATTATAACTTTTAAAATATTTTTAAAAAGTTCAAATACAGTTTTTGGCGAAAAAAGATTTTTAAAATATTTTGTAGGGTTTAATTTATCAATTTTGGGCGCTAAAGGTGTTGTTGTAAATAGCGGCCCAACTTGAATTAAATCCCCCAAAACTCCCATAAAGGAAGCTAAAATTAATATAGGTCCTACAATTAAAACTGTAGGTACAAGTGTTATGAAAAGCAAATAAGAAAGCCCTATTTTATCAAGATTAGCGTTTGGAATTTGTTCGTAAATAAGAACAAAAAGAGATGAAATTTGATCCCAGATAAAAGGGGAAAGACCATAAATTGCAGCAAACATAACAATTAAGCCGATTGCTGTTGAAAAATCCTTGGATTTGACAACCTGCCCTTCTTTTCTTGCCTTGCGCAGTTTCTGCTGCGTTGCCTCAAACTGTTTATCTTCATCACCCATAATTTAAATTATAACAAAAAATCAGCAGTTGGAAAGTTAATGCGCCAAAACTTTTAATGACTGTGCCGGGGCAGCATTGGGCTTTGTTTAAAATTAATATTTCAGCATAATTTCAATTTCTGTGTCTTTGGGAAGTCTTTCAATTCCTTTAAGTTCGCTTAGCTCCACAAAAAATCCCACTCCTGCAAGCTTTGCGCCTGCAAGCTCCACCAATTCACACGCAGCTGCGGCAGTTCCGCCCGTTGCAAGAAGGTCATCTATAATTAAAACGTTTTTTCCTTTTTCAATGGCGTCTTTGTGCATTTCAACCCTATCCGTGCCGTATTCAAGCGAATAATCAACGCCTATGGTTTGCGCGGGCAATTTATTGGGCTTTCTTATGGGAACAAAACCGCACTTTAGCCCGTAGGCCACCGGCATGCCGAAAATAAAACCGCGCGATTCAATGCCTGCAACGTAATCAATGTCTTTATCCTTAAACTTTTCCACAAAAAAATCAATTATTTTTTTCATAGTCGGCGCATCTTTAATTGCCGTTGTGATATCTATAAAATTAATACCTTTTTTTGGGAAATCGGGCACTTCGCGTATCATTTTTTTAACTTCTTGCATTCAAAACTCCTTTACAACGGCATTACTATTATTGTCATTTATCAAACAATAATATTTTACTATAAAAAGTTTTTTTGTTAAAATAAAAGTTATGCAAAACGTGACATTAGAAGAATTTAAACAAAAAGTAAATGAGCTTAGTATTCGCCTTGACACCATGTTGAGGTATCTTTGACGCATCAAGCGCCAAAAAAAGAATTGAAGAAATCAAATTAAAGATGGAAGATGCGAATATTTGGGATAATCAACAGACGGCAAGCACGCTGTTAAAAGAACAAAAAGAGCTTTTATCGGAGCTTGAGCTTGAAAATTCCTGGAAAAGCACTTTGCAAGATGCCAAAACAAGCCTTGAGCTTGAAGATGAAGACCTTATAAATGAAAGCTCGGCAAACATTTTAGCGCTTGAAAAAGAATTTGACAAATTTGAAATACAAAAAATGCTCTGCGGCAAATACGACGAAAATGATGCCATTGTGACAGTAAATGCGGGTGCCGGCGGCGTGGATGCTATGGATTGGGCAAGCATGCTGCTAAGAATGTATTTAAGATGGGCGGATAAAAAAGGCTATACAACAGAAATTTTGGATAAAACAGACGGCGATGAAGCAGGAGTTAAATCTTGCACTTTTAAAATGCAGGGTAAATTTGCCTACGGCTATATGAGTGCAGAAAAAGGCGTACACAGGCTTGTTCGGATTTCGCCCTTTAATGCTAACGGCAAAAGGCAGACCAGTTTTGCTTCAATTGAAGTTACTCCCCTGATTGAGAATTTTGAAGCGCAGGTTCAAATATCCCCCGATGATATTGAAGTTGAAACAATGCGATCAGGCGGTGCAGGGGGGCAGAATGTAAACAAGGTGGAGACGGCAGTAAGGATTTATCATAAACCCACGGGAATTGTGGTAAAATGCCAGCAGGAGCGCTCACAGTTGCAAAATAAAGAAACTGCCATGCAAATGCTCGCATCAAAATTATTAGCCCTAAAGCAGGCCGAACATCAAGAAAAACTGGCGCAGCTAAAGGGCGAAAACGTTGATATAAAT
The DNA here is from genome assembly GCA_964470205.1 of uncultured Gammaproteobacteria bacterium. GTDB lineage: Bacteria > Cyanobacteriota > Vampirovibrionia > Gastranaerophilales > Gastranaerophilaceae > CAYYBA01. Next base: position 3,673 of record CAYYBA010000071.1, read on the forward strand.
TTCGGCTCGCAAATCCGTTCATACGTTTTTGCGCCTTACAAAATGGTAAAAGACCATAGAACAGGTTATGAGGTCGGGAATGTAGATTCTGTTATGGATGGCGATATAGATGGCTTTATTGAAGCCTGCCTAAAAGGAGAAGAAAATGATTAAAGCACAGCGCGGCACAAAAGATATTACAGGCAATGATGCTCTAAAATTCAGATTTATAGAAGATACTGCAAGAAAAATTTTGGGGCAGGCAAATTTTGAAGAAATAAAAACGCCGATTTTTGAAGCAACAGAGCTTTTTTCGCGCGGAATTGGCGATAGCACGGATATTGTGAATAAAGAAATGTACACGTTTTGTGTGGGTGCTGAAAGCAACACATCGATTACGCTTCGCCCGGAAAATACCGCAGGGGTTGTGCGAGCATTTATTGAACACAATTTATCGCGCCAAAGCCCTCCGCAAAAATTTTGGTATTTTGGGCCCATGTTTCGCTACGAACGCCCGCAAGCAGGCAGGCAGCGCCAATTTCACCAGATTGGAGTTGAAATATTCGGCTCACCTGAACCGTCAGCCGATGTGAGCACAATTTTGCTTGCACAAAATTACCTGCACACTCTCGGGCTTAAAAATTTAACGGTTGAAATAAATTCTCTGGGCTGCCCCAAGTGCCGCGTGATGTATAGAGAAAATTTAAAGACTATTTTAGGGAAATATTTAAATAAATTATGCCCCGATTGCAATATAAGATATCAAAAAAATCCGCTAAGAATGCTTGATTGCAAAAATGAAGATTGCAAAAAGATTTTCGCGCAAGATGATGTTCAAAAGGTGGTTTTGGCGGATTTTGTGTGCGGGGATTGTGCCGAGCATTTTAAAAAAGTGTGTGAATATTTAGATACGCTGAAAATCAATTATAAAGTGAACAAATTACTTGTGCGGGGTTTAGATTATTATAACGGCACGGTTTTTGAAATTAAAAGCAAAAATTTGGGCTCTCAAGACGCTGTTTGCGGCGGCGGGCGCTATGACGCGCTTGTTGAAATGCTGGGCGGTGCGCCAACTCCTGCTGTGGGCTGGGCAATGGGTGTAGAGCGCCTTGCAAGCCTCATTGGGGATTTTAAAGACATTACAATTGATTATTATGTTGTATCGCAAGATACGGCATCAGCATTAAAATTAACACAAAAACTCTGGGAAAAGGGCTTAAGCGCTGATTTTGATTTCGGTGCAAGAAAATTTACAAAACAGCTTGAAAAAGCTGCAAAAACGGCAAAATATGCAATAATTTTAGGGGAAGATGAAATTAATGGGAATTTTTTAACCGTTAAAAACCTCAAAACGGGTGAGCAAACCCAAAAGAAACTTGAGGAAATATAATTACTGATATGCAAATTTAAGCATTTCCGCCAAAGTTCTTCCGCCATCCTCTACGGAACTGCTGCAAGCACCTCCGTTTAGAATTACCTGTTTTTTGCTGTCTATTGTCATTCCAAAGGCAAAAACATCATACCCCCATTTATTTGGGTTTTTTTTACCATTTATATCGACCGCAAACATCGGATAAATACCGTTAGAATAAGGAATTAATATACTGCCGTTTGCAAGCACTCGAACAGGTGATATATAATTTATTTGACCTGTTGAAAAACCGCTCCCCCCGCAGCTTGTGTCGACATTATTATACTTCGGTAGACACCCGTTTTCATAAGCATTATTACTGCAATATTTAATAACCTTAAAATTTTCACTAAAAACTTTAAAAAACTGCACGCAATCAGACATCACATAACCGCTTGAATAGTAATAATAACAATTCAAATTTCCACCAAAATCTATTAAAACGGTTTTGCCAAAAACACGTTGCATATCTGAATAAGCTGCTTTAAATTGTGCCTTTAACTGTTGGTCCTGAATTTTATGAATAACAGTGGGGATTGTAAGGGCTGCCACAACACCGATTACAGCAAGAGTTATTAAAACTTCTGCAAGCGTGAAGGCGAAGCTTGAGCTTAGTGCTTTGCACTTAGCGAAACCGAGCCGACCGTTGGTGTGTGAGTTGAAGTTGGGAAGGCAATGAGCCTTGCCAACGAAACGACACCGTTCCCTGCCGCCGTTGCGACGGAGCGTAAGAGAAGGAGCGAACAAATCTTTGATTTGACAGGCGGTAAAACCCTTCTTCATAAAAACCCGCTTTTTCTACTCTTTTATAAATAATACTTCATATATATAAATAGTAATTCATAGAGTATTAAAAGTCAAGAGGTTAGAATAAATATAATGAAAAATGACGAGAGAATTTTAAAACTGGGCTTAAAAATAAGATTTGAGCGCATGAAGAGGGGACTTTCACAAGAGCAGCTTGCAGAAAAGGCGGGTCTTAGTATGCGTTCTTTAAGTATTATAGAGTGCGGGCAGAACAACCCTCGTTACACAACGCTTTTAGCTATTGCAAATGCTTTTGATATAGATATAACAGA
>CAYYBA010000072.1:0-440 GCA_964470205.1 uncultured Gammaproteobacteria bacterium
ATATTTAACTTGTTGACACTTTAATTTAAATATGATATCGTTTGTCTTATGAAAATTAAGATAGGTTTTACATTGGCGGAAACGCTTATAACGCTTGCAATTATAGGAATAGTGGCAGCACTTACCATACCGAGCGTTGTTCAAAATTATCAAAAACAGCAGACTGTTACAAAACTTAAAAAAGTATATTCCGCGCTTTCAAACACAACAAACCTTGCAGTAACAGACAACGGACCGATTGCAGATTGGGAAGTCGTAGGAGGCGTTGAAGGTTCGCGTAAATTTATAAATACTTATATGCTGCCTTATTTAAAAATCGGCAAAGATTGCAACGGCAAGCTAAATGGTGATTGTGCTTTTGAATACACTTACCTTAACAGCGATGAAAAAAAGCTTTTTGGTCCCGATTGGATGAGATTCTTTTTGGCAGACGGAACACT
>CAYYBA010000072.1:450-5981 GCA_964470205.1 uncultured Gammaproteobacteria bacterium
GCTTGTCTATGTTTGGGTAGATATAAACGGTATCAAGGGCCCGAACAAAATGGGGAAAGATGTTTTTTATTATATTTATTGGGTTTTTATGCGTAATTCCTCAAACCCGCTCAACGGAACATTTAAAGCCGCCTGTCCCAATAGCACAAGGGAAAATTTGGTAAGCGAAAATATGGGTGGCGCTTGTAATAAAAACCAAAACGGAGTTTGCTGCGCTGCACTTATTATGAGAGACGGGTGGCAGATTAAGGATGATTACCCCTGGAATTAATTTTGGCTCCTGTCAAATCAAAGATTTGTTCAGTCGCTGCGTTTCACTTCGCTCCTAACGTCGCTATCGTAATGTTTCGGGTCTTGCTTAACGCAAGCCCCTGCACACCGGCTACCGCATTGATTACCCATGGAATTAAAGCCCGATTTGCCTTATGGCTTCATAAACCCCCACAGCAACCGAATTTGAAAGGTTGAGGCTTCTTATGCCTTCTTTCATTGGCAATTTTACACAATATTTTGAATTTGCGGCAAGTAAATCCTCGCTAAGCCCCCTTGTTTCAGGGCCAAACACCAAAAAATCGCCTCTTTTATAAGCTATATCAGTATAAAGCTTTTTTGCTTTTGTTGTAAAATAGTAAAAATCAGCGTCTTTTGGGGCTTTCATCTTTAATTTATCCAAACTTACAAGGTGTTCAATTTCAACCTTATCCCAATAATCAAGCCCGCTGCGCTTCAAGCGTTTATCCGTTATAACAAAACCCAAACGCCCTATTAAATAAAGTTTTGCACCCGTGCAAGCACAAAGGCGCGCCACATTGCCGCAATTTTGCGGAATTTCAGGCTCATACAAAACAACATTTAAAAAATCACTGCTTTTTAGCATCTTCAAAAAATCTCTTGCTTTCAAAAATAACGGGAAGACCGCGCAAAACGCAAAAAACAACCGCAATATAGGCACAAACAACACCAATTTCAAAAAGCATTTCGCCAGATGAAATTTGCGGCATTTTCCCTGCTATAATAAGAAAAAATGCCAAAGCCTTAACAACCGCATAAGTGAAGCGCGAAAAGTTAGATGCCACAATAAATTTTGCAATTGGATTTTGCATCATCGTAGTATCACCAAAAGCTGTGTATCCTTGCGCTAAAGCCAATGAGCGCAAAGAATCCGTTACAATTCCGCGCGTTAAAACAATAACGGGCACAAGGACATTTAACCAACCGAGAGCGCAAAAAACTACCCAGTAGAGGTTTTCAACAATCCTGTCGCCCATAATATCAAGCACAGCGCCCAATTTTGAACTTTCATTTAATTTTCTTGCAACATACCCGTCAAGCCCGTCAAACCACATAACAAAAACCGTTAAAACAAGCGAAATCCAGTAATTTTGCGGGTTTGTAAACAAAATTCCCATAGCTAAAAATGCCAAAATAACCCTTGAAATTGTAATGATATTTGCCATTATTTTAATTCCTCATATAAATTTTTTGCCACTTCTTCAACGCAGTGTTTGTTGCCAAGCTCCTCTTTAAATTCGCGCAAGTCTTTAATTTGCGCTGCTCTTGCATTCTTATCATTTAAAATTTTAAGTGCACCCTGCGCTATTTTTTGGGGTGTTGAGTTAAACATTAAAAATTCTTCTACAATGTCTTTACCCGTTATAATGTTCACAAGGCAAGCCTTTTTAACGGCGCGCAAGAGCAAATAAATTAAATAGAAAAATATGGGTCCGCGATAAGCAATAAGCATGGGTGTTTCATAAAGTGCTGCTTCAAGCGCTACTGTGCCCGACGCCAGAATTAAAGCGTCAGAAACGCTTAAAAGTGCCTGATTCTCGCCCTTTATAACTTTAAAATCTTTCAATTTAGCGCCAAAAACACTCTCAGGCAAATTAGGCGCATGCGAAAACGCCACTTGAACATCAGGGCAAGCGCGCTGCACAATTTTTGCAGCAGAGATAAAATCATCCAAAAGGTATTTAATTTCAAACGAGCGCGAACCGGGGAAAACCGCTAAAAGCCTTTTTTTATTATCTAAGCCGTGACGCGCAAAAAAATCTTCCCTGTTTGCTTTGGGCGGAAGCTCTTTTATTAAAGGGTGCCCCACGTATGTTGATTTTATGCCCTCTTTTTCATACATTTGATTTTCAAAAGGAAAAATTGTGAAAACGCGCTCTATGTTGCGTTTTACGGTTTTAAGCCTCCATTTTCTTGAAGCCCAAATTTGTGGAGGTATAAAATAAAAACACCTAAAACCCGCGTGCTTCAAGGGCTTAGAAAGCGCCAAATTAAATGCTCCGTAATCTGTCATTAAAACCAAATCAGGTTTATAGGAATTTTTTAAATAGTCCAAAACCCTTTTGCCCAAAGAAAAATGGTCTAAAATGATTTTTGGACTAAACCCAACTTTGCCCATTTTGCTGTGGTCTGAAAAAAGCTTCACGCCTGCGTTTTTGAGGTTTTCACCGCCTATACCTTCTATTTGTAAGTCAGGATTTAATTTCAAAAGTTCGCGCACAACCCCGCTTGCGTGTTTGTCGCCCGAATATTCACCTGTAATCACAAATAGTTTTTTCATACTGCAACAATTACCATGCCATTTTTATCCGCAAAAGCTATCATTTTTTCCTGATCAACAATGATGGTTTCGCCTTCTTGGAGCGCCAAAACCTTTGCGCCGTAGCGTTTCATAACTTTCAGCGTTCTAAGCCCGACTGTCGGAATATCAAAACGTTTATCCTGCTGGGGTTTTGCAACTTTAACCACCACAGCGCCACGCCCGCGCGCAAGTTTAGCCCCGCGTTTAATGCATTTATCCGTTCCTTCAATTGCTTCAACCGCCAGAACCATTTTATTTTTCATAACAACGCTTTGCCCGATATCAAGCTTGCCGATTTCATACGCGGTTTTATACCCGTATTCGATATCAATTTTTTCTTCATCCGTGGGCTCGCATTTTGTTAAAGTGCCTTTTTGCACCATTAAGCTTTTTATAAAAATTGTTTGATCCAAAATTGTAACGCCTATTTTTTCAAGCTCTTCAATTATTTTAAGCATAACGGCATCGTCATTAAGCCTTGGCATTTCTTTTAAAAGGGTAATTGCTGTTGAATCAAACTTCGGGCGCTTGATTATCATTGTTTTTGAAACTTTACCCAAAAAAGTCAGCTGTTTGATTTGTTCATCAACCAAAGTTTTTTTAATGGCGTTCAGCTGGCCGCAGCCAAAAGAATAAACTTTTTTGCAGTATTTGGCAAGTTCCCTTTGGTTATCCGAGGATAATGAAATTGCTATAACCTCAAGTCCGTTATTTTTGGCATTTTGCGCCATTTTAACAGGCAATTCTCCATCCCCTGCTATTAGGCACTGCTTTTGTTCCAGTTTTATATTCATCTAATCTATAAACTCCATATTATCTTTTTCAGAAGAGCCGACAATGCTTGTTTTAACATTGCCGTCAGCATAAAATTCCTTAGGATGCATAATCATCTTAATTCTGTCTGCCTCTACCGTGCTGTCATTTTGCGTAATTTTTGAACGCCCCGTAAACACAACGGTATTGGGCTTTCCTGTTTTCTCATCAGTGAAAAGCTGCGCTTTGGGACCTTGAGCAATATAATCTTTATAAATTATTTTAACCTTGCCGCCCGCAATAACAGTCTTTTTAACTCTATGAAGCTGCTGATATCTGGCTTCAACATAAATTTTTGAACCGTCTTCAAAAGTTAAATCGGAAGAGGTGTTGCCTGAAACCTGAAGTTCTTCTGTTGCGGGATTATATGTAAAGTTGTCGCCCTTTATGATGTTCGGACCTTCTTTCATAACAACATGCCCCGTAAGTTGCAGATATTTAATGTCACCGTTTTTATCAATAATCCCATATGCTTCATCAGAATAAGTTTGGGCTTTTTGATAATTGATGATAACGCCTTTGTGTGCTTTCATTTCTTTTGTGCGTGTATCATATTCCTGGCTATCTGCTGTAATTGTTATAACCGGCTGCCTGTCCTGCATCATAATAGATTGCGATTTCCCCAGTGCCAAAACATTCTTTTTAATAAGCGAAACTTTTATAATATCGGCCTTAATTTCATGTTTCTTGTTGCCTTTTTCCTGATAAGCATAAGGATTATCAAAGAATGTTGCCAAAGAAGGTTTTTTGGTTGCCGGGTCAAGATCAAGCTCTGCACGCGGGCTCTGCACTTTTACATCTCCCACCTGCACTTTTACATCTCCTTCAAAAAAGCCCTTGTTAATATCAGCCTTAATTACTTGCTTTTTAGCTTCTATTGTGACATCTGCGCTAAAAACACAAGATACACTTGATAAAACCATGATTAAAAGTAACAGTATCTTTTTCATTTTTTTATGTTCTCCACTTTATCCGCCTCTTCGTACAGGCGTGTTTCGCTATTTCCTATAATTTTAAAATAAGTTAAATCGGCGTTAAAAACAGCCTTATCGCTTTTTGTTATAAGCTCATCATTTCGGTTAATCTGCACATTTCCGATAGCTTCAATATCTTCGTCCTTGCCTTTCCAGATAACTCTGTCTGCAGAAATTGAAGAGCCGTCTTTTGCAACTGCCAAAACATTGCCGCTTAAAATAATAACTTTTTCCTCTTCTGTGTAAGTCCCTTCTGAAGCTTCAAAACTTAAGATAACTTTCTCGTCTTCATCGTAAAAATTGCCTATGATATCCTCTAAAGATATAATTTCTCTGCCGCTTTCATAATTTCCCTTTTTGGCATAAAGTTCCCAGTATTTTTTAGCATTTTTAGTTTCGGTTAAAACAAGATTTAAAACATCCACTTTTTGGGACTGTTTAAGCGCCTGATTAGTTTCCTTGCCTATATTTCTTGTCACAAACCAACTCCAGGCAAAGCCAAAAGAGCAAATTGCAAAAATTGAAACAAAAACAACCGTATAAACTTTTTTCTTGTTAAACATACCATTTAATTTTATCATAAAAAAACCTTTTTGGTTTATTTTAATAACAATTTACAAACTGTTTTAACCCTCTTCCATTGTTTTTATTCTATTGTAACAACTTCTCCGGTATCAAATTTTAAATAGGCACACACAATTTCAAAATCGCCGCTGCTGTGGGCTTTTTTTAATAAAGAGGAGCGATTTAAGAGTCTATTTTTTTCTAAAATTGTATAACTACGGACTATTTCATCGAAAGATTCATTATTATTAATTGCATCATAAACGGATTTTGCAAGAACTGCAAACTTTTCAGGCTCTTTGGGATAGATATCCTGCGCATATTTTATAACACCGCAATCATCATGCCCTAAAATCAAAACCAGAGGTACAGCTAATACATCAACGGCATATTCAACGCTTTCTAAAGTATTAGGTCCTATTACAGCCCCCGCACTTCTTATAACGAATAAATCACCAAAACCTGCGTTAAAGACAAATTCAGGTACAACTCTTGAATCAGAACAGGTTACAATACAGGCAAAGGGCTTTTGGTCAAAGCACATTGTTTTAAGCGTTTCAACGCAACGTCCGCTGAAATTTAAATTG
>CAYYBA010000073.1:0-5941 GCA_964470205.1 uncultured Gammaproteobacteria bacterium
CGCTTTCAATCCCTGTAGCACTTTCAGCATAAACGCCCGTTGTGGTTGTGCCTAAAATTGCGGCAAGCGCTGTTGCAAAAGCATCTACATACATAGGTTTATGGATTTCGGGCAAGTTGCCGTTTTTATCTAAAAACCCTCCGCGGTAAGATACCCCTATTAAAGTGCCCATGGTATCTACAAAAATTAAAACAACAAGTATGAAAATCAAAGGCATTGCCTTAATATTTAAAATTCCCAAAATATCCAGTTTTCCAAAAATCGGTGCAATTGAAGGCGGAGCGCAAATTATACTCTGAGGCAATGTTACATCCCCCCTCATTAAAGCAATAACCGTAATTGCCAGAATGCCTATTAAAATAGGGGCTTTCACTTTTTTGGTCATCAAAACAATCATAATAACAAGCCCTAAAAGTGCCAAGAGCACCTGAGGGTCATGGAAATTTCCTATTTTAACGGGCACACCTTGTGCTGTTTCAATTATTTTTGTGTGTATAAGCCCTATAAATATTAAAAATAAACCAAGGCCAACAGTGAAAGAAAGTTTGAGCGATGTGGGGATTGAATTTACAAGGTATGGCCGCACACTCAAAAGGGTTAGTATAAAAAACAAAACACCGCTTAAAAATATGGCACCAAGTGCCTGCTGCCAAGTGAACCCGAGCAGAAGCACAACAGTGTATGCTATAAATGCATTTTCGCCCATATAAGGTGCTAAGCCAAAGGGCCTTTTAGCATAAAAACCCATTAAAATACAGGCTATAAAAGCTGCAAGAATTGTGGCGGTTAAACTGGCGCCAAAAGGCATGCCTGCAGCTGCTAAAATTTTGGGGTTTACAATTAAAATGTAGGACATTGTGGCAAAAGTGGTGACTCCGGCTATTATTTCCGTGTTAAAGTTTGTCCCTAATTCTTCAAATTTAAAAAACTTCCTTATAGCGTTCAACATTTTTTGATAATAGCACATTTAAGAAATGCTGGCAATTTTTTAAAATTTATTTAAAAAGCCACGAGTAATAATAACAAGGCGGATAATTGCACCAATATGAGAGAGGGTCTTCCGATGTTTTAACGTCGCCTATATATGGCATAATTCTAACTGTTATGCCTTCGCAGTCGCCGCCATTTTTATTTTTGAAAGCAAAAACCCACCTGTCTTTTCCGAATCTGTTAGGTGCTTTTGAACCGTTTGTATCGACAAGGTAAATACTGCGGGTTGAATAAAATTCTGCCCAAACCCTGCCTTGCGAATCTACAAATGCAGAAGCTTGGCCGTTGGGAAATGCCGGGCTGTAAACAGTATCTGCAGGCGTCCAACATTCAACAGCATGGCCTTTGGGGCAATCTTTTATAACCTTAAAATTTTCCTTTAGGGTTTCATTAACAAAATTTGCAAAATTTACATCATGGCAATCGGTTCTTTGCGGGAATTCACCAAATGCCAAAGCTTGCGCAAAAGCTTTATTCATATCCGAATAGGTCTTTTTATAAGCAGTTTTAAACTGCATTTCCTGATAATTTTTAACAACTGCAGGAATTGTAAGCGCTGCTACAACACCTATTATTGCAAGGGTTATTAAGACTTCGGACAGTGTGAAACCTTTTTTCATTTTGCACCTCTTTTAAAAACTATTATATAATTTTAAATTTAACATGTCAATATTACTAATATAATTGAATTATTTGTATATCAAAACTATGGTATAGTTTGCAAATTTAGCATAGTTATAACAGAATTTTTTTATGGGTGAAAAAGTTTTTAAATTCAACAAAATTTTATGCAGAAGGTTCGGTCAAAAAATTCGCACATTACGTGTTGCAAAAAATTGGAAACAAGACGAGCTTGCCTTTCACTCTAATATTTCGCCAAGTTATCTAAGCGCTATTGAAAGAGGAATAACAGACACAACAATTTCAACCGCAAAACGCCTGGCAGTGGCTTTGGATATAGAATTAGCAGAACTTTTTATTTTTTAAAAGTAAATTTACTTTTAAAGGGTCGCGTGGTAAAATTTCTTTAAATGAAGGGATTTTTATGGCTGAAGATTTAGCAATAAAAATTGAAAATGCCGACGTTTTTTTGGGCCAAAACAAAATTCTGCACAACATCTGCCTCAAAATAAAAAAAGGCGAAAAATATTTTATTTTGGGCGCAAACGGGGCTGGCAAAACAACTCTTGTAAAAACCATTCTGGGTTATGTTTGGCCAAAGTACGGCGCTACAGTTGAAATTTTGGGCAAGCGCTTTGGCAAATTTGATTTAAATGAGCTTCGAAAATCAATTGCCTGGGTCAGCCCTTTTATTGAAGAATACCTTGAAACAACCGCTGTTGACACTATTTTATCCGCTCAGGAAGGCTCTTTGGGGTTTTTCAGAAAAGCAACGCAAGATGAGCTTGAGCGTGTTAAAGAACTTTTAATATCTTTAGATGCCCTTCATCTTGCAAATAAAAATATGCGGCAAATGTCATCGGGCGAGAAGATGAAAATCCTTATGGCAAGGGCTTTAGCTGCAAAACCCGAGCTTATGATTTTGGATGAACCGAGCGCTTATTTAGATATCACACAAAGGGAATTTATTTTAAAAATTATAAATGATTTGGCTTTAAAAAACCCTGATTTAACGATTATATTTATATCCCAGCGCATTGAAGATATCCTGCCCTCTTTTGATCGCGGGATGATTTTAAAAGACGGGCAGGTTGAATTTACAGGTTCGCGCGAAGAAGTTTTGTGCGAAGAAAATTTAAAAAAAGCTTTCGGGGTGGATATAAGTTTAATTAAAACTCCTAACGGAAGGCTTTGGAGTGTTGTGAGATAAAATTAAACCTTAAACAAAGCCATTTTAAATTTGGTTTTTGCATCCAAACCGTGCGGCTCACCCTTTGGCATTAAAATTATATCACCTTCTTTAAGGTTAAATTTTTCGCCCGAAATTGTTATCTCAACTTCTCCTTCAATATTTTGCACAACTGCATCAACCGGTGCCGAGTGCGATGCAATGGATTGCCCTTTATCAAAAGCAAAAAGTGTGAGCGAACTGTTTGTGTTTGCTGTGATTGTTTTACTTACAATTGAATTTTCCTGATAATCGATAGAGTTTTTTAAGTTTAATATTTTTTTGGCAAATGTATTTGTCATAATTTCTCCTTTTGTTTGAAATTAACAGGCGGGGGCAGCCCCCGCCTGACGCTCTTTTATCCTAAAATTGCTTTTAAATCTTCTTCGGGGGTTGAAATCGGTTTTATTTTAAATTTATTAACCAGAATATTTAAAACATTTGGCGATACAAAAGCAGGCAAACTGGGGCCCAGCCTTATATCTTCAATTCCTAAATACAACAATGTAAGCAAAATGCACACCGCTTTTTGTTCATACCACGATAAAACCAAAGACAGAGGCAATTCGTTAACAGAGCAGTTAAATACTTTTGAAAGTGCCACTGCCACCTGAATTGCAGAGTATGCATCGTTGCACTGCCCCATATCAAGCAGCCTCGGGATGCCGTCAATTGCGCCTAAATCAAGGTCGTTAAAGCGGTACTTTCCGCAGGCAAGCGTTAAAATTACGGTGTCTTTGGGAGTTTGTTTTACAAATTCCGTGTAATAGTTTCTGCCTGGCCTTGCGCCGTCGCACCCGCCCACAAGGAAAAAGTGCCTGATTTTACCTTCTTTAACAGCCCCCACAACCTTAGGCGCTATTGAAAGCACTGTATGATGAGCGAACCCTGTGGTTAGCGTGTCTCCGCCGTTTATACCCGTCATTTTCCTATCTTCAGGGTAGCCGCCCAATTCAAGAGCCCTTTTAATAACGGGGGTGAAATCTTTATCGCTGCCAATGTGCACTGTGTTTGGATACTGAACAACGGCGGTTGTAAACACTCTATCTATATAGCTTTCTTTTGGCGGCATAATGCAGTTTGTTGTAAATAAAATAGCAGCAGGTACTGCGTCAAATTCTTTTTGCTGGTTTTGCCAGGCTGTGCCGAAATTGCCCTTTAAGTGCGGGTATTTTCTTAATTCGGGGTAAGCATGGCATGGGAGCATTTCACCGTGGGTGTAAATATTAACCCCTTTATCTTTTGTTTGCTCTAAAAGAAAGTGTAAATCCTTTAAATCGTGCCCTGTTACAATAATAAACGGCCCTTTTTCAATATTTGTCGTAACTTTTGCAGGTTCGGGATTCCCGTAAGTTTCGGTGTTTGCTTTATCTAAAAGCGCCATACATTTGAGGTTAATTTCACCTGTTTTTAAGACAAGAGGCAAAAGTTCATCCGTTGATAAATCTTTTGAAACAGCCTGCAGGGCTTCATAAAAAAAGTTATTCACATCTTCATCTTTATAGCCTAAAACAAGGGCATGTTCTGCGTATGCGGCAATTCCCTTAAGTCCGAATAAAATAAGAGATTTCAGGCTCCTTATATCCTCATCGCAGCCCCAAACGCTTTTAATATCAAAATCATTGGGGCGTTTTATCATATCAGTCACTTTTTTTGTAAGAGCTCCGATAGTTTCATCGTCAAAGTTGACATTTGTAATTGTGGTAAATAAACCTTCTATGATTGTTTTTGTAACAACATCGCTCGGTTCGTTTGAATTTGCAAGTTCAATCAAACTGCTTGTCAATTCGTCCTGTAAATTTGCCGTATCGGCTTTTTTGCCGCAAACACCTTGCATGGTGCAGCCTTTCCCTTGGGCTGTTTGCTCGCATTGAAAACAAAACATACTCATTTTAATTTCTCCTTATCTTTTATTCAATATTTTCTGTAACTATAATTTAAAGTCAGATATTTTGTTATTCCTCAAATAGTTAATAAATTCTTTATTTATTTTGGTTATAAGGTTTCCCATAATGCAATTTTTACAAGCTGCGTTGTGAGCATGGAAAAGACAATTGTGTTTTTTTATTTTTCCTTCCATAATTTCATATATTTGAAGAAATGTCATATTTTTGTATTCGGGTACTATTAAAAACCCGCCGTTGGGGCCTTTAATTGAAGTTATTACTCCTTCTTTTACAAGCCTTTGCAGCACTTTTGAGAGGTGGTATTGCGAAATTTTAAATTTTTGCGCAATTTCTTTTAAAGATGTTATTTTTTTATCTTTATTAGCTATATAGATGGCTGAATGCAGTGCTATTGCCACTGCCTCAGAAACTTTGAACATTTTTGCCCCTTTGTTTTTATAGTATATTAGTACTATAATACCAATATTATAAAAAGTCAATAGTTTTTTAAAAAAATATTAAAATTTTTGAAAGAAATAAAAAAAGGCCTTTGCGCCTTAATTGTTTTTTGTCATATTATAATATTTAATCCGGCCATTTTTTATGTATAATATAGATATTATTAAGATAACTTTGGAGGCAAAATGGTGCACGAACATGCGGGGGAACATCACCACCATCATGAACATAGCAACCAAAAGAGTTTACTTATTGTACTTTGTATAACTGCTTTTTATATGGTTGCAGAATTTGTGGGAGGGTATTTTTCAAACAGTTTGGCTCTGACAGCTGATGCAGGGCATATGTTAAGCGATGCCGCTGCTTTGGCACTTTCATTTTTTGCGCTTTGGCTGTCGAACAAAAAAGCGCCTGTTGAAAAAACTTACGGGTATTACCGTGCCGAAATTTTTGCAGCGCTTATAAACGGCATAGCCCTTATATTTATTGCGGGTGTTATTATCTATGAAGCATATGAAAGAATTACAATGGTGCAAAGGATTGATGCACTTACAATGACCATAATCGCAACCGGAGGATTGTTTGTAAATATTATTGGTGCGTGGATTTTACATAAGGGAAGCAAGGAGAATTTGAATGTAAAGGGTGCTTTTTTGCATATAATAGGGGATTTATTGGGCTCAATAGGTGCAATTGTAGCCGGGGTTCTGGTTTATGGATGGCAGCTTTATATTGCAGACCCCATAGTGAGTATAAT
>CAYYBA010000074.1:0-5904 GCA_964470205.1 uncultured Gammaproteobacteria bacterium
CAAATCTTGTTTGCGGAAAAATTTTACTCATCATAACTATCATAGCAACCGGGTTGTAGCCTGCCCTCACCATATAATCAACCCCTCTTTTATCCGCCTTTTCCTCATATTTTCTTGGTGCTACTAAATAAGATAAAGAAGAAAAATATCCCCTTAAAATCCCGTCATAAGAATCCACGTTATGAGAAATTTCATGGCTTAAAATTGCCGCATACTCATCTTCGTTTTCTAAATAAGCTGACATACCCCGAAATAGATATACTGTTCTGTTTCCGGTCGCTGCAAAAGCATTCATTATTTTTTTATCGCTGTAATAAAAAACCATTCTTTTATCAATACGGTTGGCATTTAAAATTTTAAAACCAATCTCGCTGATATATTTTTGCATTTTACCGTCTTTTGTTAAGTCAATTTCCGTTGCAAAAGAAGCAGAAGAACACAAACCTAAAATAATACACACCAAAACAAATATCTTTTTCATACATACCGCCTTCTAAATTATTTTTAAACAACAAACAGTTACAAAAATACTAACAAAAAATAATTCCAATCGCAAGCAAAACCATGGTTTATGCAAACTTTTTTTTCACATGTTTTATATAAACGTGATTAAGTTGAAAGGTGAGGATGATGAGATTAATGCCAATTTTACCGGCGGGTTTAAAAACTAATTTTACGCCAAGGGTACAAAATAAAACAGTGCAAAGTGCACCGCAGATGAATAACACTGCTGATGCTGCGCTTTATAAAAGTGCATTTATATTACCTTTTGCAGGAAATATCGCGGCAAAACCAAAAGTTGAAAAAAGTGACTTTGGTGTAACCAAATCAGGCGAAACAGCAGAATTATACACAATTACAAATAAAAACGGCGCAAAAGTTGAACTGTCAAACTTTGGCGCTACTGTTGTATCCATAAAAGTTCCCGATAATAAAGGCAAACTTGTTGATGTGACACAAGGGTATAAATCTGTAGAAGGTTATGACGGAACACCCGTGGGGCATGCCGGCGGAACAATCGGGCCTTGCGCAAATAAAATCAATGGCGGCAGGTTTACATTAAACGGTACACAATACCAGCTTGAATGCAATAAAGATAACGGCACAACCCATTCGCACGGCGCAGGCGCGGGTTTTGACATAAAACTTTGGAAATCCGAACCGTTGTCAAACGGCGTAAAATTCACTTTAGATAGAAAAGACAATGAAGGCGGCTACCCGGGCAATTTAAGAGCTTGCGTTACATACACTTTTGATGATGATAACGCTTTGAGCATTCATTATGAGGCCCAAACAGATAAAGATACTGTTTTAAATATGACAAATCATTCTTATTTCAACCTTGACGGTGCTCAAAATACAGGTGAAAACAGTGTTTTTGAACATCTTGTAGAATTGCCCAATTCTTCAAAATACACGGTTAATGATGAAATATCTCTACCCACGGGCGAAATTGCAGCGGTTAAAGACACTCCTTTTGATTTTAGAAGTGCAAAAAAGGTGGGAGATGTTATAGAATCAGAGCACCCGCAAATAAAAATCGGCCATGGGTTTGACCAAAACTATTGCATAGATGGCTATGACGGAGAAACATTGATAAAAGCCGCAAAAGTAACATCCGCGAAAACGGGAATCACTATGAATGTTTTAACCAACTTGCCCGGATTTCAGTTTTATACGGCAAACCATTTGGGCAAATTAACTCAGCCTGAGGGCAAAGACAACAGAAGATATGAAAAAAGATCTTCTCTGTGCGTAGAACCGCAGTTTTACCCAGATGCAATGGCAAAATTTGATGAAAAACCTGTTCTAAGACAAGGTCAAAAATATGACAGGGCTATTGTTTATGAATTTGGGGTTGAGAAGTAATTAAAAACAACAGCGTCCGAAGAGTTTAGCTGTTTTACAAAGTAAAACAGCATAAAAAACCCGGTCGTCTCAGAATTTGATTGTTGAAAAACCGTACTAATGTTTGTGTCATTTAGCCTGATTTATATAAGTATTTAATTACTAATTGCTTCTATATCTATTGTTGCGACTAGAATTTTTCTTATACTTTGAAGCATTCGACTTGTTTCGTTCTGCTTTTTCACGTTTTTGATTGTTTTTTGCCAATTTAGTATGTTCCTTTATTGCCACAATCTATATAGAAGACGATAAATTAATACCTTCTTGTTCTATAGCCGCCGCCACCGCTATTATTTTGTGCTTTGCGTTTTGCGCGGCATTCAGTGCATCTTTTCGGGGCAGAGTAACCCTTTTTTGCGTAAAATTCTTGATCTTCAGCGGAAAATTCAAAAGTCTTTCCGCATTCAGCACACTCTAATTGTTGAGTTTCATAATTGTTGTACATTTTGTTCTTTCTATTTTCTGTAATCATAATATTATAATACAAACAAAAATAAAAAGCTACTAAAAATTTATTACACTGCTTATTATAACGCAACAAAAAGTCCAACAGCACTGCTAGGGGCGAAAAGTTACGATTATTTAGTACAAAATATTAAACGCGCAGATTGACGCAAAAAGTTATTAAAAAAGTCTAATTTTCCTTAGTTATTGATTTGTTTAGCCTTACCTGACGGCTGCCATCCTGGTCAATTCCTTTTAATTGACATATTTTACCCGATAACTGGTGGAAACGAACTACATTATACATAGGCGAAATATCTTCTCTTGAATGCGGGATATCTATGAATACAACATTTTTAGCAGCATTTTTATAATCTTCTTCAACCTGTTTGTTATTTTCATCTTTAAAGATAACAACAGTGTCAGGAATAAGCGCCTTATTTGCTGCACGAATTTCAGAAGATTTATCAAACATCAGGACGGAATCAAGATTATTCTTTGCGCTTGTATAACAATCATCACTATGCAAGCCTGGCATTAAGATAATTACAGCCTGTTCATCTTTAAGGGCAGCAGCAGGCCCATGTTCAAAATCGCCGGCAGCATAGGCAATTGTGTTTTTGTTTGTCATTTCTTTGATTTTTAAATGCCCTTCAAGCGCTGTGCCCAGGTTTGCGCCTCTTCCTAAGATACAAATGTCTTTTATATCTTTTAGGGCTTCTGCGGCAGCGTCAACGCCTTTTGTATCAGCAAACATTCTTTCTATATTGGCAGGAACTTTTTCTATTTCATGTTTTCTTTCATTAAATTGTTCGTCAGTAAGCACACCTTTGGCTTTGCCCAGTTCAAGCGCTATCATCCATAAGTTAAGCAATTGTGCTGTGACGGATTTTGTTGCTGCAATTGCTTTTTCTTCTCCTGCCCCAACCGGCACTTTAAATTTGGCTAAATTCCAAATCGGAGTGCCTTCTTTGTTTACAAGCGCAAGCGTATCAACTTCGGGAGGAACATTTTCAAGAGCCTGTCTTGTGTCACCTGTTGTGCCTGATTGAGAAATTGCAACCACAAGAGCATTTTGTCCATCAAGGTACTTTTGATGCGCGGCTTGACTTGCATATTCTGTATGAACAGCTAGGCCCGCAACATCATTAATAAAATCCGAAGCCATCATTGCAACGTTTTTAGCTGAGCCTGAAGATACGACTTTTAAGGAAGTATATTTTGAAGCATCATCAAATTTCGGCAGAGTAAACTGGGGGCTATGGGAAAAATATTTATTAATCAACCCTCTAAGCACATCTGGCTGCGCTTGAACTTCTTTGGGGTAATACGCATTGTTTGCTTTAAAACTTATTCTATCAGCATACAATTTCGGCGAGAAATGTAAAAATTCAAGAATCTGTGAATCGGCAAAAGGCTTCGTAACTGTTTTTTTGATTTCTTTGCCTGAACAAACAGCAGGAAAATTGTTCAAATTTAAATTTACTCTCATAAATAACATCTCTCTTCTTAATAACAAAAAGTTTAAAAACCGTAAAAAATATTTTTTGCATTTTATCTTGGATTTGTTACATTTTTTAATTTTATCCGGTTCACAAAAAATGACCAATTAAGATTAGGAAAACAACTACGTTCGAAGAGTTTGGGCTATTTTGTGAAACAAAATACGCCTGATGCGATTCTGAATAAGGACTCCATTGAAAGTTGCCCCAATGGGCAAGTTTTAATGGAGGTTGTTTGTAAAAACAACAGCGTTCGAAGAGTTTAGGCTGTTTTGCGGAGCAAAATACGCCTGATGCGATTCGAACGCATGACCTACTGCTTAGAAGGCAGTTGCTCTATCCGGCTGAGCTACAGGCGCATAATAAGGAATATTCAATTTTCATTTCCACCAACCTCACATCAGCTAGATAAAGCAAGCAGTTGCTTTTTCTGAGTCGGAAGCTGTTGCTTCCTTGGCAGCTGAGCTTGAGGCGCATAGTCACACCCCTATCATATCATGCCCAAAATATTCTTGCAAGAAAATATCAATTGCACTTTCTTTTGCCGTCCCAAGAAAGATCATTGCACTTAAGGTAGTCCATATTTTCGTTTATTATAACCCATGCACCACAACCAACACCGTTATAATTACTGTCTGCTACGGATGACTTTGCCAAATTACACCAATTCCCAAAACCATAAGCATCGCCTTTAATTCCCTGCGGCGCAAGCTTAGCCTTTTTTGCAAGAAAAATAAAAGTGTCAACTCCATATTGATTCGGCTTTTTATCCCCGTTTAAATCAACTGTTATAAAAGCACAAGCCCTGCTATCATCACAATCTGCTCTCCACACCTGAAATGCAATTCCTGTACCGTCTGCAAGCCTTATAAGCGCTTGATAACCTGGGTCTATATAGCTTGCATCTTTCCCGTTCAAATCTTTATAATAACCCCGCGCAAAACAACCGTTTTTAGTTGTTTTGCACTCTTTAATAATTTTTAAATAAGGCCTCATTTTATCTAAAAAATTAAGGCCGCCTTCCGCATTACCAAGTCCTTTTAAATCCCAGCCTGTCGGGTCGCCGTTTTCTGCGATAGCCATATTATATGCCTGAGATAAAATTGAATAATTTTTTCTAAGCTGTACCACTGTTTGTGTTTCTTTATAATTTCTTACAACCGCAGGAATGGTAAGTGCTGCTACAACTCCGATTATGGCTAATGTTATTAAAACTTCCGCCAAGGTGAAGGCGAGAGTTGAGCTTAGTTCAACCGCACTTAGCGAACATGAGCCGACCGTTGGTGTGTGAGAATGCGGTAG
Source organism: uncultured Gammaproteobacteria bacterium (assembly GCA_964470205.1). Taxonomy (GTDB): domain Bacteria; phylum Cyanobacteriota; class Vampirovibrionia; order Gastranaerophilales; family Gastranaerophilaceae; genus CAYYBA01. The sequence goes on from CAYYBA010000074.1 coordinate 5,157, forward strand.
CCGGTGCGCAGGGCGGGCGGTGAGCCCGCCCGAAGCATTACGATAGCGACGTTGCGAGCGTAGCGAGCGAACAAATTTGTAAAACAAATTTGACAGGAGCAGCGCAGACGGGTTTGCTTTGGTAAAGCCGTCAAGATGTAGCTGTTTCCAACCGCCGTTGCGACGAAGCGTAAGCACAGGAGCAAGGACTCCGCAAAAAGTTGCCCCAATGGGCAAGTTTTTGAAGGAGGCTTGATTTTCAACAGATCCTGAAATAAATTCAGGATGACACATCGTTTGAAAATCAAGAGTATCTTTGATTTGCCAGGCGCTAAAGCCTTTTTTCTTCATTTTATTTATCCTAACTAATTATTCTTATTCTAACCAATTAAGCTGCTTTGGTCAATATTTTTAATGTATAAAGAAAAAAGAATACAGAATTATCAGATAAAAATCCGACTTTTTAACTTCAAATTCCAAGTTTCAATATAATGGTAAGAACTATCCAGCGCAAAAATGCCAAAAAGAAAAAACACACAATCGGTGAAATATCTATCATTCCAATAGGCGGAATTATTTTTCTGAAAGGCGTAAAAAAGAAATCCGCAAACTTTTTAATAAATTCAAATGGCTGTTTATACCAATTTATGCTTGGAATCCAGGTTAAAAACACATAAATTATCAAAATCAAAAATATAAAATTAAATATTGTATCAACAAGTCTAAAAGTCATTAAAACCTCGAATCCTTAATTGTATCGCAGCAATTG
>CAYYBA010000075.1:0-5775 GCA_964470205.1 uncultured Gammaproteobacteria bacterium
TTGCTGCCGGCGGAATAATAACAACCATGCAGGCAGAAAAAGCAATCAGTGCGGGCGCAAAGCTTTTGGTTTCTCCGATTTTGCAAATGGGTCTCGCAAAATTTTCATCCTGGCATAAAATTCCGTTGATTTTAACCGCAACAACAGCCAATGAGGCTTACAGCGCCTGGAAAGTGCGCACACCTTTGATTAAAATTTACCCGATTAAAGATTTGGGCGGAACAACTTATATAGAAGACCTTCTGCGTCCGATGAAGTTTTTAAACGTTGTCCCGAGCGGCTCTGTGCAGCTTTCCGATATAAAGGCATATTTAAAGTACGGTGCAAGTGCCGTGGCTTTGGGGCGCACACTTTATAAAGGCAAAAAATACGACGAAGTTGTGCAAATAACAAAAGAAGCTATTAGGCAAACCATTATTTAAATTTTTCGTACTTTATACTGTAGCCTAAAATCTCTAATATTAGCCTGAATTCCTCGTATTTCATTGTTTTGCGCGCCAATTTGTCGGAAATTGTTTTCATGGTCCACTTTTGGCCTGTTTTCACGGTAATTTCCTGCGCCAGGCGCGTCATTGTCATTCCTTCTTTTGCAAGAAGCATTTTAACTTCTTCTTTAACAGACATATTCACCTCTTCTATAATCATTAATCATTATTGACAAAAATGGAATATGTGTGTATAATTAAGTATATAAGTGTGAAAATAAGGGTAAAGGTTTCAAAATGTTACGGAAAAAATACGGTTTTACCTTGGCGGAAGTGTTGATAACTCTTGCTGTTATAGGAGTTGTGGCAGCACTTACAGTTCCTACGGTTGTCAGAAATTACCAAAAAACACAAATGATTACACAGCTTAAAAAAGTTTATTCATCAATAGCAAATACCACAAACCTTGCAATAGCAGATGAAGGGCCTGTATTAGGGTGGCAAGTCGGGGAAAACTTTACAGGGCAGGCTGCTGTTGATTTTACAAATAAATATTTAATCCCTTATTTAAAAGTGTCCAAAAATTGTGAGAATAAAACTACCGGCGATTGCACTTTTAATTATTCATACCTTAATAACGATACAAAACGTAGTTTTGACAGCAGGTATGCCCGCTTTTATTTAAATGACGGAACGCTTATCGCATTAAGAATAGAAAATGCTCCAAGAGGGGATGGCCTGAATTATAAACAAGCCTACATATACATAGATATGAACGGACAGAAAAAACCCAATAAATACGGTAAGGATTTATTTCACTTTAAATACTATATATTCCATGGAACCCCGACAAGCAATTACAGCGGAAAATTTCTTCCTTATTATTATAATGCCTCAAGAGACTTTTTAGCGGGTAAAACCGGTGATTCAGATGGATGCAGCAAGGAAGGCACCGGAGCTTTATGCGCAGCGCTTATTTTAAAAGACGGGTGGCAGATTAGGGATGATTACCCGTGGTAAATTTAATCTTCAATTGCCTTTTTAATGCGTTTTTCAACAGTGTCTTTTCCTAAAAGCGAAATGGTTGCACAAATATCCGCACCCCTGGTGCGCCCTGTTAATGCGGCTCTAATTGCCCACATAGTATCTTTTGGTTTAATGCCATGGTTGGCCTTAAAATATTCGCGAATTTCACCCAATTTTTCGTGCAAGTTGTCTTCGGAATCAAAATCCCAGTTTTTTAAATCTTCAAGTACATACGGCAGAACAATTTTAGCACTTTCGCCCCTTATAACATCCTCAACTTCCGCCAAACTTATTTCATCTTCAAAGAAAAAACTTGCATCATGCGCAATTTCAGATAAAACGGTTAAAGGTTCACGTGTAATTTCAATAAGGCGCAGCATTTGCGCTTTTGTGTAGCGCGAAATATCATAGTGCGCCAAATACGGCATAATATAATCATAGAGTTTCTCAAGAGGCATTTTTTTAATATATTGGCCGTTCATCCAGTTTAATTTATCATATTCAAAAATTGAATTTGAAGAAGAAATTTTTGTAATATCAAAATCGGCCGCGATTTCATCAACGGTTTTAATTTCCTCACCGTCACTTGGCGCCCAACCCAAAAGGGATACAAAATTAACCAGGGCATCCGTTAAATAGCCTTGTTTTACAAAATCGCTTACAGCCGTTGCCCCGTGGCGTTTGGACAATTTGCTTCTATCGGGTGCTAAAATCATACCCAAATGTCCAAACTGCGGCACTTTAGCGCCTAGCGCTTCATATAGCAAAATTTGCTTAAATGTATTTGAAATATGATCCTCGCCCCTTATAACATGAGTTATTTTCATTAACATATCATCAACTACAACCGCAAAATTATAAGTAGGCGTGCCGTTTGATTTCATAATAACAAAATCGCCGATAAGGCTTGTATTTTGATGCAGCGGACCTTTAACCATATCGTTAAAAGAAAGATTATTATCACTATGGAAAGCTTTTTGCACCTCTGACACTGAAAAGCGGATAGCCGGTTTTCTGCAATCGGTAATCAATGCTTCTTTTTCAGCCCTTGTTAAATTTTCACACTTTTTTGAATAAATATAAGCCTGTTTATTTACAGTTGCATCTTCCTTTTCTTTTTCAAGCTCCTCGGGCGTGCAAAAACATTCATAAGCAAAACCTTTATCTAAAAGCATTTGTGCGTATTTAGGATAAATTTCAAACCTTTCGCTTTGTGTGTAAGGGCCAAAATCGCCCCCGATATCAGGGCCTTCATCCCAATTTAAGCCCAGAGCCTTCAGGCTGTCAAAAATATTTTTTATATATTCATTATCCGAACGCTCAAGGTCTGTGTCTTCAATTCTTAAAATAAATTTGCCGCCCGTTTTTTTGGCAAATAAAAAATTAAAAAGCGCTGTTCTTGCTGTTCCTATATGTAAATTCCCGCTTGGCGAAGGGGCTATCCTTACTCTTGTTTCATCTGACATTTCAATAATCCTTTATTATTTTTTGTTATGTGCAACTGGGCACATAACAATTATATTACAAAAAGGAAAAGTATAAAATTCTCTTTAGCCATATATTTAAAAAATCAATTTGTAAAAAATAGGAACAATAAAATTTTAGACGCGTCAAAAATGTTACAAAAGTCTATATAAGACTATAAGAGCAAAAGAGTTATGAGGTGAAAATGAAATATACACAGAACGATTTTTTGTCGTTAGAAGATGATTTGGAAGAGGAAGTAACTGAAGTAAATGAAGTAAGTGAAATAAAAATTTTTAGTTCCCCTCCAAACAAAGATGAAACACTACAAAATTATTTAAAGAAAGTGGGTAAAATTAAGCTCCTTTCAAAGGAAAAAGAGTTAAAAATAGGTAAAACAATTAAAAGCGGAGGAGAGAAATCTTTAGAAGCGCAGAAAAAGCTTGCGCAATCAAATTTAAGGCTTGTTGTAAGTATTGCGAAAAAATATTCAAGGCAAGGAATTCCTTTCCTGGATTTGGTCCAAGAAGGTTCAATAGGCCTTATGAAGGCTGCACAAAGGTTTGATTACACCAAAGGTTTCAAATTTTCAACATATGCAACCTGGTGGATAAGACAAACCATAATAAGGGCAATTGCAAATAATTCCCGCACAATCCGCATTCCCGTTCATATGTGCGACAAAATAAGACTTTACAAAAGAGCTTTTTTAGAACTTGGCACAGAATTAGGCAGAGAACCTACGGATAAAGAAATAGGCGACTTTCTTGAGCTGTCCGAAAAAAAGATTGCTTCAATTAAAAAAGCTATGCTGAAAGAGCCCGTAAGTTTAGACACGCCTGTTGCCGATGATCTGTGTTTGGAAGATTACATATCTGATGACCCCGATAAAATGCCTGACATCAAGGCTGCAGATAAATTCCTTGTTGAAGAAGTAGGGGAAATTTTAAAGAATTTAAATGAAAAAGAGCGGTTTATTCTAATTAATCGTTTCGGAATAGAGCGAAAAAAACCGAAAACCCTTGAAGAAATAGGCAAAGTTATGGGATTTTCAAAAGAAAGAATAAGGCAAATTGAAAACGAGGCAATTAAAAAATTGCGCAAACACAAGGATACGCAAAAAATGCTGGGTTATTTAAAATAGATTAATTCTTATATTGGGCTTTGTCTACTTCTGTTTTAAGTACAAAAATTGTTTTATCTATTTGCTTTAAGAGCGCATCATCTTGCGCTTTTAAATATTGAGGCTGGTACTGGGGCTTTGCCACAGGCTGATATTTTGCCCAGTAATTAGCCTCATATTTTAAATTGCCTAAAACCTTTGCCCTATAAGACACATCTTGAAGCATACTATAGCTTTTGCTTAAACTTTCTCCATTCTTGGAATAATCCTTTTCAAGTTTTTTTACATATAAATCAAGAGTATTTACATTTGCATTAAAATTCTGGATGCTTTCGCCTTTGGCGATAGAAGAGCGAAAAGCGGTTAAAACTGGGATGATATCTACAATATCATCTATATATTTTGAAGGCGTCTCTTTTTTAATAATAACATCCAAAAAAACGGAATCTTCCATTGGCCCTTGCATAAAATCTACTTTATCTACCTCATCAACGTAAATTGACTTATCCGCAGGCGATTTTGCATCTTTGATTTTATATTCAAAATATCTTGAAATTTCGGGCAAAGTGCCCATATATCCCTTGCCTTCAATTGATTTCTTTTTCTTTTTTGAAAGCGCATATGAAGGTGAACATAAAAATAAGAGTATTAAAACTAAAGATAAAATCTTCTTCATATTTCAATTATACTTATTTTCTCAAACTTGGCAAATTGTAATTAACCTTTCAGTCGTTTTGAGAGTAGTCTTTATTATATCGGCTTTGAAGTGTTATTATATCAATACCTTTTAAATAATCTTCAATGGCATCTGCTGCAATATCAAGGGCTTTATTTAAAACGGGCATTTCTTCTCTTGTAAAGTTGGCTAAAACATAATTTTCAAGCGGCATATCAGGGGGCTGTTCGCCTATTCCGACCTTTAACCTGTTAAAATCTGATGTTCCTATTGAATTTATAATTGATTTAATGCCGTTATGCCCGCCGTCAGAACCGTTTGCCCTAAGGCGCAAGGTACCTAAAGGCAGAGAAACATCATCAAATATAACAATAATGTCACTTGGACTCAACTTATAAAAGTTCATAAGCTCAATAACAGCACGCCCGGATAAGTTCATATAAGTTAAGGGCAAAAGAAAAAGCGCATCTTCAGACTTCGCAAAAAATCCGCTGAATTTATCTGAAAGCTTCAAATTTTTACGGCCCAAAACCTTATCTACGACCATAAAACCAACGTTGTGACGAGTATTTTTGTATTTGGCATCAGGATTGCCAAGGCCTACCACTGCTTTCATATTTTATCCCATATCTTTATTTCAATTTTAATAAACTTTAAAATCATCTTATAAATTAGTACCATTGGTAATTTAAAAAAAGACAATAAAGGTTATTTATAAACTATTATAACATGAGGTAAAAAATGTCAACAAAAAACAAGCCTATTGTACCGGCAAAAAGTTCGGTAAAAGTTGCAGATTTCCTGACAAAAAACCAGTTGCATAAGAAAGATTTTGCCCAGATGATAGGCGTAACGCTTTCTTACGTTTATAACCTTATAGATGAAACAATTCCTTTTTCAAGCAGGGGAACAACGTTAGAGCGTATTGCAATTGTAATGGATATTTTGCCTGAAGATTTTGAAGAATATATAATTCAGGAAGAGCCTGTTCCGTTTAATAAAAACCTTAAAAAAATTAAGGGGGGTTTAGAAGATTTAGGCATTAAAACAGTTGATTTTTT
>CAYYBA010000076.1:0-4979 GCA_964470205.1 uncultured Gammaproteobacteria bacterium
TATAACTTTATAGCATATAGGTCTATCGTCACTCGGCACAACTGCAACTTTTTTCATAAAACTATTTTACAACAAAACTATTTTGTTTTAAAATTTAAGCAGTACATGTGGAGGAGATTTTGGAATTCCAAATTGACGAAATTATAAATAATTGCGGTGCAACTTTAATTTTTCAAAAAAATACGGGTGGAAGTTTTGAAATATCGACTGATACAAGAAAATTAAAAAAAGGTAATATATATCTGCCGCTTCGAGGCGAAAATTTTGACGGGCATAATTTTATAGATAAAGCTATTGAACTTGGTGCACGTGGATATTTTACACAAAATAAAAATAAGATTAACAAAAATGCAGATTTTGTTCTATACGCAAAAAATACCCTTAAGGCTTATCTGGAGCTTGCAAATTATATAAGGCGCAAAATAAATCCGAAAGTGGTAGCAATAACGGGAAGCTGCGGAAAAACAACTGTAAAAGAAATGCTTGCAGGAGTTTTAAGTACGCAATACAGGGTGCATAAATCTATACTTAACCACAACAATGAAATAGGGCTTTGCGAAACAATGTTTACTATGCCGCAGGATACTGAAATTGCAGTAGTTGAAATGGGAATGCGTAATTTGGGCGAAATCCAAATGCTTTCAAAATATTGCGAACAGAATATCGGTGTTATTTCAAATGTTGGCTCAGCACACGTTGAAAGGCTCGGCAGCCTTGATAATATAGCCGTCGCAAAATGCGAAATAGCATCATACCTTAAAAAACATGACTCTGTGGTGGCTTATGACAGTGCAGTTATAAGAAAATATTTAAAGTTTCGCGGGGAAAAAACTTTTGTTTCAATAAAAAATGTTGAAAGTTTTGAAATATCAAAAAATCTTTCAAAATTTAAATATGAAGGCAAAAATTACGAAATTGCAATTGAAGGCGAACATAATATTGAAAACGCTTTAATTGTAATTGAGGTTGCAAAAAAATTCTCGATAAAATATGAAAACCTCAAAAAAGGGCTTTTTGAATTTAAACCTATCGAAAAGAGGTGGGAAATAACTAACTTTGAAGACTATACAATTATAAACGACAGCTACAATTCTAACCCTGAATCAATGTGCGCGGTTTTAAAAACATTCCTTTCAGTATATAAAAATGATAAGAAAACGCTTGTTTTGGGCGATATGCTTGAACTTGGAAAAGATGAAATAAAATATCACAAAAGAATAGGTGAATTTTTAGGCGATTATAATAATGTAAGGCTTGTCACTGTCGGAAATTTGGCAAAATATATTTCTCAAAACACAACTATTAGTGCAACACATTTTAACAATAATCTTGATTGTGTAAAATATTTGGCACAAAATATAGAAAAGAACAGTATTGTTCTTTTAAAAGCTTCAAGATCTATGAAATTTGAAGAAATAATTGAAGGATTGAAAAAACTATGATAATGGTAAGTGTTTGTTTCTTAATCGCGCTGGTGTTATGCCTTCTTTTAGGTGTGCCTTATATTACGCTTATGGAAAAGAAAATGTACAGCCAATATTTAAGAGAAGAAGTTTCAAAAATGCATGCCGGAAAAGAAAAAACTCCTACAACAGGCGGTGTTTTTATTATCTGTTCAATACTTGTGGCATCCCTTATAGCCCTTTTTATGGCAGAAGAAACAACATCCCGTGCCTTAATTGTTCTTATGACCTTTATATTTTACGCTTTTACGGGTTTTCAGGATGACTTTAGAAAAATTAAGGGTCACAAAAATGAAGGTCTGAGCGCAAAAGGCAAGCTGCTTTTGCAAATTGCGGTTTCCATGCTGCCTGCATTTTACTTAATATTCTCCTCTCAAACAGAAATCACATTTTTAAACTTCAGTATTGAATTGGGCTGGTTTTATCTGGTTTTTGCAGTCTTTATGATAGTGGGTTCTTCAAATGCATTAAATCTGACAGATGGGCTGGACGGACTTGCAGCTTCTTGCAGTTTTTTTGCGTTTCTAGCGTGTTCCCTAATCTGCCTTATGAACAATTATGTCGACCTTGCAATAATTTCAATTGCAACAGCAGGGGCGTGTGCAGGTTTTTATTATTATAACAGGAAACCCGCAAAAATCTTTATGGGAGATACCGGAAGCCTTGCTTTGGGCGGGCTTTTAGCCACAGTTGCCATTATGGGGAAATTTGAACTTTGGCTTATCCCTATTGCAATAATTTTTATAGTGGAAACATTTTCGGTTATGCTTCAAATAGTAAGTTTCAAACTTTTCGGAAAATGAATTTTTAAAATGAGTCCTATACACCATCATTTTGAATTATGCAATTGGAGTGAAAGAAAGATAGTATTCACATTTGCGGTAATAACGGCAATTTCTTGTCTCATAACGGTATTTGCCTATGCATTTTATAAAGCAGGTGTAATTTAATGAAAAATTTCAGAGATAAAAAAATTCTTGTTTTAGGTTTTTCCACAACCGGGGTTGCAGCAGCTAGATATTTGGCACAAAACGGTGCTGATGTTTATCTTAGCGAAATAAATCCTAAGGGGGATCAAGATACAAGAGAGCTTGAAAACTTGGGTGTTAAAATTGAATTCGGCAATCATAGCGAAGAATTTATTAATAATGCATCTTTTGCCGTCTTAAGCCCCAGTATTCCCCAAAATTCGGAAATAATTCAAAAGCTGAAAGCAAAAAATATTGAATTTATAAGCGACATTGAACTTGCCTTTAGAATTGAGCCTGACAAAATAATAGCAATAACAGGTACAAACGGCAAAACAACAACGACAATGCTTACAAAAGCCTTGCTGTCTTCAAATTTTAAAGTGGAAGAATGCGGAAATATAGGTGTATCGCCTTTAGAATTTTTAGGAAAGGGGTTTGATTATTTGATGTGCGAAGTAAGCTCTTATCAGCTTAATTACAGCCCGACGTTTGCTCCAAAAATAGGTATATTCACAAATTTAACTCCTGATCATATTTCTTTTCACGGCAGTGTTGAAGAATATTTTAGTGCCAAAGCCAAAATGTTTAAAAATATGGATGAAAATTCTTATGCTGTTTTAAATTATGATGATTTAAGGGTAAGAGAGCTTGGCAAAAACATAAAAGCGAAAGTCTGCTATTTTTCAACCTCAACAGAGGCGGATATTTGCCTTTGCGGCGATATAATAACTTTTAGGGGTGAAGATATTATTCCAACAAAAGATATTAAACTTTGCGGCAATCACAATATTCAAAATATTATGTGCGCAATTGCAGCGGCGAAAATACTGGGAATTGACAATAACAAAATAATTGAAAAAATCAAAGCCTTTAAAGCGCCCGAGCATAGATGCGAATTTGTAAGAAATCATAAAGGAATTGATTTTTATAACGATTCCAAAGCGACAAATCCTGAAGCTACAATTGTTGCACTCAGTGCTTTTGAAGGAAAAAATGTTTGCCTTATTGCGGGCGGAAGGGATAAAAATACAACTTTAGAGGAATTTTGCGCTGAAGTTAAAAAATATATAAAAACCGTTGTACTTTTAGGAGAAGCCAAAGAAAGGTTTAAAAAAGCCTTGCAAGAAGCAGGGTTTAAAGATATAATTGAAGCAGAAACTTTTGAACAGGCAATTGATTCGGCAATAAATATAAATCCGCAAGTGGTTTTACTGTCGCCCGCATGTGCAAGTTTCGATATGTTTAACAGTTTTGAGCATAGGGGAGAAGTGTTTAAAAACTATGTCCTTGCAAAAAAATGATGAAAAAACACAAAATGTCATAATAGCGCCTCCCGATAGGACTCTTGTTATTGCAACAATTTTCCTTATCGTTATAGGAATTATGTCTATTTTTTCGGCAACATCAGCCAAGGCCATTGCGGAAAACCATCACCCCATATATTATCTTGCAAAACAAATGAGCTGGCTTGTTTTTGGAGTTTTCGCGTGCTGGTTTTTTACTAAACTTGATTACAGAAAACTGCGCCCGTTAGCACTTCCTTTTGCTTTTTTTGTAATATTTTTGCTTGCCTTAACTGCATTTACCCCGCTGGGTGTCAGTGTTAACGGGGCTAAAAGGTGGCTTTATTTGGGTGTGCAATTTCAGCCTTCAGAATTTTCAAAACTTGCAATAATTTTGTGCATGGCAGACGTCTTTGCAAAAGACACCAAACTTCTTGACAGTTCGAAATTTGTCTATTACTTTGTGTTTATATTGACTTTGGGTCTTGTAATAACTCAGCCGAATTTATCCATGACAATTCTGCTTTGCCTTTGTGCGGCAGCTATGTATTATTGTGCCGGCGGCTCTTTAGCGCTTTTAGGTGCAGGGGCGGCGCTCGGCCTGCCTGCCATATTCTTTTTTATGATGCACGGATATCAAAAACAAAGGCTTATTGTCTGGCTTGACCCTACCAAAGACCCCTCTAACACAGGCTATAACATAATACAATCCCTGGTTGCATTTGTGGGAGGAAGTTTTTTTGGAGTAGGATACGGCAATTCCAGGCAAAAATTATCCTGGCTGCCCGAAGGGCACACAGACTTTATTTTTTCAATTATAGCTGAAGAATTCGGGTTTTTGGGGTGTCTTTTTATAATAGGTTTATTTATTGTATTTCTAAGAAGAGGTTTTATAACAGCATCACGCTGTCCGGATAAATTCGGAAAACTCCTGGCCTTTGGAATAACTTTCTCAATTACGGCGCAAGCTTTTATAAATATGAGTGTAGCAAGCGGCTTTCTGCCTGCTTCAGGCATCCCGCTTCCTTTTATAAGCTACGGCGGAAGTTCTTTATTTATATCACTTTGTATGGTAGGCATACTTTTAAGTATATCTAAAAAAAGAGTTCAAAAAATAAACTCACCGAGGTTGGGCTATGGAACAACATATTAAAACAATTTTTATAACAGGCGGCGGCACAGGCGGGCATATTTACCCTGCGGTTGCAATATATAAAGAATTACAGGAAAAAGGTGTTAATCTTTTTTATGTGGGCAACCCC
>CAYYBA010000077.1:0-3603 GCA_964470205.1 uncultured Gammaproteobacteria bacterium
CTTTATAAATTTTACGGTTGGAAAAACCGTCGTCCATAATTAAAACATCAACTCCAAGATATTTTATGGCATATTGAGCAGATTTTACTCTGTCTTTACAAGTTAAAACAGCACAACCGCTGGTATCTTGAGCTATCATCATGGCTTCATCGCCTGTCTGCTTGACATCCAAGATTAATATTCTTTCAAAATCCTTTACCAGGTTTACTTTTGCGTTATTTAATTTTCCGCCGTATCCTCTTGATAAAATTGCAACTTTTTGACCTTTTTTTGCTAAATAGTTTGCAATTTCGCATACTACAGGGGTTTTGCCGACACCTCCCGTGGTTAAATTGCCAACGCAGATAACTTTTCCGTCAACTTTTTTAGGACGCAGGATTTTGATTTTGTATAAAAAATTTTTAGTACTTATCCCGATAAAATAAAATATCGAAAGAAAGCCTAATATAAATTTTAAAAAATTATGTCCTTTGATTAAATCATAATGGATTTTTTGAATTAAAATTTTCAATTTTTAACCTCAATTAAAACATTAATCTGAAAAGCAAAAATCTTTTATTTAATTTTTGAGAAAACATTTTTAAATTTCTTGTTGTTACAACGATATCGGCAATAACCCCGCTTAGTTTTACTTTTTCGCACTCCGGCAGCTCGTTCATTTCTTCAAGCGTTGTATTCACATTACCCATTAAACTATTAATGCCTGAAACCGTTTGTTTTAAATCTTTTTTGAGTTTTTCATCTTTTGTAAATTCATCCACATACAAAGTTATATCTGCTAAATTCTTTGAAATTTCATCCAAGTTTTTCATTATTTCTTTGGATTGCGGGTCTTCCAAAACAGTATTCAAATTGTTAGACAGGCGTCCTACAGATTTTGCAGTATCTAAAACCGTTGTTTTGAATTCTTTATCGCCGACCAAATCATTGACGTTATTTGAAAGTTTTGTAAGACTGCCGATTAGTTTATTTGTGCTTTTAAATATAACATCTAGGTCGTTTTTAGAATTTTCAACCAAAACTTCAGCTTTATCAAGGGTTGTAATTGCTTTTTCTGTTAAGTTATTGATATTTTTTGCACTTTCTTGAAGCTCATATATTAAGTCGTCAGACAAAAGTTCAGAAATTCTTTCATTTGTTTCTTTTAAAGAGCGTGCGGCACGGAATTGCAAATCCATAAATTCGCTCATTCTCATAGGTTCTACAACGGTATAGGGAGAATCAGTCTGCAAAGGATACTCGACACTGTCGCCGTTTAAGATGTAGAAAATAAATTTGCCGTTTATAAATTTAGCGCTAAAATTGTCGCTGGGCAAAACAAGCCCGGGTAAAGTAATTATGTAATCAACTTTTAGAGTATAAGGAGTTGAAATTTTATCTCGCATTTGACGTGTAAGCAGCTGTGAAGAAACAATTTCCGGTCTTATAACTTCACCTATTTCTTCAAATTTGCCCTTGAAATTCATATAAATTTTAGACCCTCTGTTTAAAACAGTTGAGTTTCTTGTTGTTTCAGCATAAACTGTTTGAATTCTGGGCGGTGTAATTTCCAAAAACTGTTCGCCGATTAAACCTGATTGCTGGATTGAAATAGTTGAAAGTTTGGGGATTTTAATACCTTTTTCCGTTATAACAAATTTAACTTTAACATAACTTCTTATTCCATCTATGATAGGTGTAATTTCTTCGATTTGCCCTACCCTTAAACCCATCATCTGAACGCCAGAGCCTGCACGAACACCGTTAACATCTCTGAAAATTACTTCTATTCTTTCTCCTGATGATAAAGAGCGTCCCTTAATCCAAAGTACGGCTACAATTAAAATAAATATTGAAACAAGTGCCAGTATACCTACTTTTATTGATGATGAAGTTTTTTGTGCTGCCATATTTCTCTCTCTATATTATTTTATTTATTATACTACAAATTAATTTGACAAGTTTATTTTCATAGGTCCTTCAATTGAGGCCGTTATGAACTGTTTGGTATATGGTGTGTCGCCCTTAAGCATTTCTTCGGTTGTGCCCCTGAAAACTATTTGGCCGTCATATAACATGATAATTTTATCTGTTGCGCGTCTTACTGTTGATAACTGGTGGGTTACAACAAGACAGGTTGCGTTTAACTCTTTTTTAAGGCGTACAATGTAATCTTCTATCATTGTGGAAGAAACAGGGTCAAGGCCCGCGGTGGGTTCATCATAGAGGATAATTTGGGGGTTTGTTACAATGGCGCGCGCAAAACTTACCCTTTTTTGCATACCGCCGGATAATTCTGAGGGGTATTTATCCTCAATGCCTTGTAACCCAACCATATCAAGCTTTTTAACAACAATCTCATCAAGCTGTTCTTTTGTATATTTGCCTTTAAATTCTTTTCTTTCAGTAAGCGGAAAGGTTATGTTTTCATAAACATTAAGAAAATCAAAAAGAGCGCTGTATTGAAAAGTCATTGCAATATCACATCCGGTTGTTATAATTTCGCCTGAATCTGAATACAGAAGGCCGGATATAATTTTTAAAATAGTGCTTTTTCCGCTTCCTGAAAACCCAACTATTCCAAGTGTTTCTCCACTTTCTACAGAAAATGAGATGTCATCCAGCACCTTTTTATCATCAAATGTTTTTGTTAAATTTTTTACCGTTATACTCATTTTTACCTACAAATAAAATATTGATGCAAATATGTAATCCCAGACGGCGATAGCCAAGAATGACCACACAACAGCTTTTGTTGTTGCTATACCAACTTCTTTGGCGCCTCCGCGAGTGGAATATCCCCATGAACAGCTTATTAATGCTATTGTTCCGCCAAAAACCGCTGACTTTAAAAGCGCCACGAAAATATCTTTTATATGAAAGCCATACCACATTGAATTAACAAAGTTAAGTGCTGAAATTTCCGCTGTCAGATTTGCCACAATTCCCGCGAAAAGCAGGCCTACAAAAGAAGCGATAACGACCACAAAGGGCATTGTTAAAAAGCCCGCAACAAAGCGCGGAACAACAAGATATTCAATCGGATCAACCATTAAGACCCTCATGGCATTAAGCTGGTCTGTAACACTCATAGAAGCTATTTCTGATGCAAAGGATGAACCTATCATTGAAATAATTGCAAAACCCGACATAACAGCACCTAATTCACGTACCATAACAAGGGCAGAAAGCATGCCTATATAATCTCCTCCGCCCTGTTTTGTAAGTTCAGGCGATATTTGCATTGAAATAATAATGGCTGTCATCCCTACAATAGTAAGGGTTATAGGCAGACTATCAACCGAAAACCTTGAGGCTTGTTCTATTGTGCGTCCCCAATGTATTCTAAGTTTTGTTATATATTTCATTACCTGAACAAAATCTTTACCGATGTTGCCCAAACCTATAAGAAATCCCTTGAATTCTTCCTTTGCAATCTCTATTAACTGCCAGGTTAACGTCCGTTTAAATTTTAAAATAGCTCTCATCAACTTAATTTTATATTACACAAAACGGAAGTGCAACTTTATTAAGAAAAGAATTTCTCTTTGATTTTATTTTTTTGAATTTTTTTAGTTGCGGTACGCGGCATAAGCTCTTTAGAAATAATTATATTATTCGGTC
>CAYYBA010000077.1:3613-4861 GCA_964470205.1 uncultured Gammaproteobacteria bacterium
CTTCTTTTACGATTTTTTCTATTTGTTCATCAGAATTATTTTGCAAAATCTCTTCTTTTGGAACAACAACAATGCAAACTTCTTCCACTCCGTCTTTTTGGCCGCCTTTTTTATTTGCGCCGAATACGCAAATCTCTTCAAATTTCGGGCTTTTTTCAAGAGTAGATTCTACTTCTTCAGGGAAAACCTTTTTGCCGCCCGGAAGAACAATCATGTTTTTAATGCGCCCTGTTATGAAAATAAAACCATCAGAGTCAATATGTGCTATATCGCCCGTGTGAAGCCAATTGTCAGGGTCTATTACCTGGTCTGTTAAATCCTGGCGGTTATAGTAGCCTTTCATTATATTATCACCCTTTACAAGCAACTCGCCTGTTTTTTCATCAATTCTAGCCTGAACACCCGGTATTGCCCTTCCTACAGAGCCCAGCTTGTTAGCGCCTTCTACGTTAACGGATACAACAGGGCTTGCTTCAGAAAGACCGTAGCCTTCATAAATTTGAATACCGATTGTTTGAAAAAATCTGCCAACATCAATATCCAGCGGTGCGCCGCCTGAAATACAGCCTTTAAATTTACCGCCGAATTTTTTATGTATTTTCTTGAATAGAAGTTTTCTTGCTCTAAACGGTATATATTTAGCAATATTGAAGAAAGTTTTGAACATAAATTGCGCAAACGGCGTGCTTTGGGCAATTTCATTTTCAATGCTGCCCTTTAAAAGCTTCAAAAATGCCGGAACTACCACCATAAAAGTTATTTCTTTTGTTGTTATAACGTTAAAGAGGTCCTTGGGCTTTAAACTTTGTGAATAGTAAATAGATGTTCCCATATTCAAGAACGATAAAAAGCCTACCGTAAGTTCAAACAAATGGTTCATAGGCAGTATTGATAAAAGCTGGTCTTGCGGGCTTAAGTGAAAACACTGTCCCATAGCTTCAACCTGCGCCATAATGTTTTTAAAAGTTATTTCAACACCTTTTGGTTTGCCCGTTGTACCTGATGTGTAGATTATAAAAGCAGTTTTACTGGGGCTTCTGTGGCGCCATTTTCTGTCGGGCCTGTCTTCGATGGTATAAAGCGAAGCGTATTCTTTGCTTGCGGTGTTAGAGTCTATTAAAATTATATGTTCTATTGAAGATACTTCTTCTTTTAATTTTAAAGCTGTTTCAAGAAATGCCGATGAGCTGAACAGTATTTTCGGTTCACAATCGCTTAAAATTGAGGTTAATTCATAAATTGTAAGCT
>CAYYBA010000078.1:0-4225 GCA_964470205.1 uncultured Gammaproteobacteria bacterium
CGGCAATATGAATAGATTTCTTTTCATTATAATTTCTCCTTTTAAATTTAATGTACACGCCTTTAAACAAAAAATGTCTTCATTCCAGAAGTACTACCGTTCGAAGTATTTCAAGGCTCTTGTTTGCAATTATATATTCATTTTTACCTGTTATATAACTTTGTGGTTTAGCAAATTTCAATAAATCAAATACAGGAGGCGTTTGGCAATAAAGTGCATTAATATCAGGATTAAAAATGTTATTTGCAGGCTGGGCGGGAAAGAGAACCTTTTTTTCTATACAGCTGCATTCTGATTTTACGGATTCCTTGCAGCAAGAGCATTCATTAGTGTTTTTTAATAGCTTTTTATCGTACCTGCACAAACACATTGCAGAAGAACTTATTCCGACAAATGAGAATAAGTAAACAAAGGTTAAAATATAAATAATTTTTTTGTGCAGCTTCATACAATCTTTCCAGTACTGTTTAATTATAAGGTATAGCGAAAATACTTGCAAGACTTATATTACAAGATTGTGACAATAAATTATTGCCTCTCCTGAAAAAAGTCCTTTTGTGCTATTTCGCCTTTTCACATATTAATAAAATTTTGCAATAATTTCTTCCCACCCTGGGTTAAAATTGCCTCAGGGTGAAACTGCACGCCGTAAATAGGGTAATTTTTATGCTTTAGCGCCATAATAACAGAAGTTTTAGCTTTAGTGCATTCACTCTGAGCGATAACTTCCAGACAATCGGGCATAGCAGCACTATCTACAATCAAAGAATGGTACCTTGTTGCCAAAAACCCTTGTTCTAGACTTTTAAATAGAATATTTGGCTTAAAATAAATTTTTGAAACTTTGCCATGCACGGGCTCATGCGCTTTAATAATTCTTGCACCGAAATGCTGCGCTATACATTGATGCCCCAGGCAAACTCCCAGTATTTTTTTGGTTTTATAAAATTCTTTTATAACATCAAGCGAAATTCCTGCCCCATAAGGGTTTTTAGGCCCCGGTGAAATTATTATTGAAGAAAAATCAAGATTTTTTAATTCACCAATCGTCACTTTATCATTTTTAAAAATTTGAGGATTTATGCCAAGTTCGCGCAAATATTGGACAATATTGTATGTAAAAGAATCGTAGTTATCAATTAAAATCATTATTTATTCAACACCTCCGCCATTTGCCGTAAAGCGCAAGGGGCTAATTCAACCTCCACAGCCCCTCTTATAGAATTTATACAAAAAATTTTTTCTGCTTGCTCTAAATTATGCAAATACAATTTTTTCTCGATTATATGGTGTTTTTTACCCGAAAATTCAAAGCCCTGCTTTAAAATGTTTTGGCGCAAAACCCCTTTAAGCAAACCGCACTGAGCGGGCGGCGTAAAAAATTTGCCCTTAATTTGTAAAATAACGTTGCTCCTGGCGCCTTCCGTCAATTCGCCTTTTTCGTTTAAAAAAAGTTCGTCAAAAATATCCTGCCTTTTGATTTTTTCCATTGCCCCCTGATACCATGGGCGATAAGTTATTTTATGGTAAAGCAGCGGCTCTTTTGAATTTACAGGGTTTTTTGAAACGGTTATTTTGTTTGTTTTAATTTTATCAAGCTGCAAAAATTCTTTTTCAATAAAGCCGTTTTTACTTAATAAAAGCCTCAAAATGTATTCGCCATTTTTTGGGATTTTATTTATTTTATTTGGTTTTTTAAACCCTAGTGCTTTTGCCGATTGTTCCATTCTTTTAAAATGCTCCTGTTCAAATTGAATTTGGCCGTTTTTAACAAGCATTGTTTCAACAAGTTTTATATCGGGCGCAATGGGGGTGTTCTTTTTGCCGCAATTTAAAAAATTTATTTTCGTTAAGGTTTCTTCCCATTCGTCTTCGGGGGTGGAATCCCACACAATTGCGCCGCCCACACGGCAAGTATAGCCTGTATCGTTAACTTTACGCTGAAGAATTCTGATAGGCACAGAAAAAACGCTTTTTTCTTTTGTAATAAGGCCAATAGCACCGCAATAAACGCCGCGCGCGCCTGTTTCAATTTCATCAATAATTTTCATTGTATTTATTTTGGGTGCTCCGGTTACTGAGCCGCAGGGAAAAATGGCGTCAAATATTTCGTATAAACTTATATTATCGTTAAGACGGGCTGAAATTTCAGACGTCATTTGATGAAGGGTTTTATGTGTTTCTATTTCAAAAAGTTTTTCAACTTTAACTGTGCCCGTTTTTGCAATTTTGCCCAAATCGTTTCTTAATAAATCAACAATCATAACGTTTTCCGCAAGGTTTTTTTCATCATTTTTTAAAAAATTGATATTTTTAATGTCCTGCTCTTTGCTATTGCCTCTTTTCACTGTGCCTTTCATAGGCTTTGTTAAAATTTTTCCCCCTTCAAGCTCAAAAAACAATTCGGGCGAAAAAGAAAGAATTTCTTCCCATTGATTTTTTATATAGCAGTTGTAAGGCGTTTTTTGGTTTGGCAAAATGGCGTTATAAAGCTCAAGCCCGTTCGCATTTGTTTCAATATTCCAATCATAGGTATAATTTACCTGATAGGTATTGCCGCATGCAATTTCATCTTTAATGCGGCTTATGGCTTTTTTATACTTTTTATAATCAATGCAGCTAGTTATTAAAAGCTCGGGCTGTCTTTTAAAATAGGTGATTTCAAAATTCTGGCAGCTGTTATAAACTTCAAAATACAAAAGAGGCAGTTCCGATTTTATTTTCTCTCCCAAAAAAATTCTTTTGGCTTCGTATCGAATATAGCCAAACAAATACAGATTCGGCTGTTTTTTTAAAAATTCAAGCTGCAAAAACGCTTCTTTGAAGCTTTTGTTATCAAAAGCAATTATTTTCTCAATCGGTTTATCAAAAATTTTATCCGCAAATATTTGCATAAATATTATTTTAATTCAAAGCATAGCAAAAAACGAGTGCAAAATAATTCATCTATATTACATTTGTAAACATTTTTTACAAAGCATGTATTTTTATGATATTATTTTAAAACTAACTAAGGAAAGCTTGGGTGTAAATCCCTCACCGGTCCGCGGCCGTTAAAGTCGGAATGCTTAGTGGGTATGTTATTACTTGCGAGACTGAGGAGATTTTTTTATGCAAAAAATTATCAAAAGAGACGGCGAAATTGTTGAATTTAACTCCGCCAAAATTACGGATGCAATTAAAAAGGCATCGGATGTTACCGGTGAATTTAGTGCAAAAACTGCTCAAAAACTAACCAGAAACGTTATTCAGATTGTTAAAGAATTTTTGAGAGAGAAGCAATCTAACCTGAAAGCGCCAAGTGTGGAAGAAATTCAAGATGTGGTGGAGCGCGTTTTGTTGTCATCAGATTACAAACAAACCGCAAAATCTTATATTTTATACCGCGAACAACACAATAAAATGCGAGATTTTATAGCCAATGCATCAATTAATATGATTGATGATTACCTAAAACAGCTTGATTGGCAGGTAAATGAAAATTCCAATATGGGGTATTCAATTCAAGGGTTAAATAATTATCTCTCATCCGGTATCAGTAAAAATTACTGGCTTAATAAAATCTACCCCAATGAAATTAAAACAGCGCACCAGCAGGGCGATATTCACATACACGACCTTAATATAATTTCTGTTTACTGTGTAGGTTGGGATTTAAAAGATTTGCTGGCAGAAGGCTTTAAGGGCGTTAAAGGGAAAGTTGAAAGCGCACCTGCAAAACATTTAAGAACCGCGCTGGGGCAGATTGTAAACTTTTTATATACAATGCAGGGTGAAAGTGCAGGCGCGCAAGCTTTTTCAAATTTTGATACTCTTTTAGCCCCTTTTATAAGGTATGACAATTTAAACTACACACAAACAAAGCAAGCACTTCAAGAATTTGTGTTTAATATGAATGTCCCGACGCGTGTCGGGTTTCAGACTCCTTTTTCAAATATAACAATGGATTTAACCGTACCGAATTACTATAAAGACCAAAATATTATGATTGGAGGTGAATTAAAAAAAGAAACATACGGGGATTTCCAAAAAGAAATGGATACTTTGAACAAGGCTTTTTTTGAAATTATGATGCAGGGCGATAATTCGGGCAGAGTGTTTACATTTCCAATTCCTACATACAACATAACAAAAGATTTTAATTGGGACAACAAAAACCTTGAGGGGCTCTGGGAAATGAGCGCAAAATACGGTATCCCATACTTTTCTAACTTTATAAATTCCG
>CAYYBA010000079.1:0-3795 GCA_964470205.1 uncultured Gammaproteobacteria bacterium
GTTTAAAGCGCCTGCTCTTGCGCGGCGAGGGTCTTTGTGGCCCGCATCTAAAAGCCTTTGGTCGCCGGTATAGCTGTGAACTGTTGTCATTAAGCCTTTAACAATGCCGAATTTTTCTAAAATAACTTTAGCAACAGGCGCTAGACAGTTTGTTGTGCAAGATGCCATTGAAATAACATTGTGTTGTGTTGTATCGTATTTATCTTCATTAACGCCCAAAACGATTGTCAAATCTTCATTTTTAGCGGGTGCTGAGATAATAACTTTTTTAGCCCCTGCGTCGATGTGCGCTTTTGCTTTTGTTGCATCTGTAAAGAACCCTGTTGATTCAATAACAACTTCAACTCCTAAATCTTTCCAAGGGAGTTGTGCAGGGTCTTTTTCAGTGTAGAATTTGATTTTTTTGCCGTTAATAATCAGGCTATCTTCTGTTGTTTCAACAGTGCCGTCAAATCTGCCCATAACAGAGTCATATTTGAAAATGTGGGCTGCATCCTTAGGGGTTAAGCCCGGGTCATTGATTGCAACGTAATCTAATTTGTTGAAAATGCCTTCTTTAATTGCTGCTCTTAAAGTGTTACGGCCAATTCTACCAAAGCCGTTAATTGCTACTTTTGTCATAGTTAATCTCCTTCTTGTATATGTATATGATAAAATTATAAAATAAACAAAAAAAATGTACAATTAAATAATTTTGTACTGCATTTTGCGAAATTTTTGTATATGCTGCCGCATTTGGAACGGTTTCGGGCTGTCTGTCAAAACTCATCGTTTTGACATCACGCCCTCACACACCTTATGGTCGGCTTGCTTTTTTCAACGCGGCACAAGCCGCGTAATGAAAAAATCTTCGCCCTCAGCGCCTGTGCAATCAAAGATTGCTCCGCTCGGTCGTTCATACCTCACTGCCCTCGCAACGGCGCTATCGTAATGTTTTGGCCGGACTGACCGTCCGTCCTCAACACCGGCTGCCGCATTTCATATCATAATCTGGGTTAAAAACATTATTATATTTCTGTTATCTGTTTCTTTTTGTTCAAAAACATAATTCAGCATAAAGCGCAGGCGTTCTTTGAAGGGGTTATAATTTATTCCGGCGCTATATTGGGCTATTAAATCATTACCGCAATTTACATCGGGGTCAAAAATATCATAACGGCCTAAAATTTCAACCTTATCGGTTATTTTATACTTCAATTTCACGTTAAAACCCTGCTGCCTGTCCGCATTGTAAGTAACTGCATTAGACCCCTGTGCCAAAGCCCCTTCTGCCGTAATCGCCCATTTGTTGTAATCCCAATGCGCTCCAAAATTTGCAACGGTATAATTACCGTTGTTTCTGCCATAATTTATGCCTGCACCAAGTTTTAAATTTTTAAAATAACTGCCTTCCTGTTTGTAAAAAGGTTTATAATTTACCCAGCCCACAAATTCTGCCCCCTCTGCGGGGTGCTGCAAGAAACGTGTTGAGGAATAACCTCCTAAATCATAATCAATATACCCTAAGTCTCCCTGAAACCTTATACCTAAAGCCCTAAAATTGCCAAAATGGTTTGCAATTTGTGATCTTTCCACAAAATCCAAAACATATTCGCTTGCTCCGCCTTCCCAGCCCATCGGAGTTCTTGAATTTCCTATTAAAACGCTGTGTTTATCGTTAAATTTTCTTTTATAGTAAAGATTACCGATTGACCCCAAAAACCTTCTGTCAAGACATTCTGTTCTGCGTGTAGGCACAATTGTTACGTTTAATTCGTTTTGGTTTTCGCCAAAATGCGTTACGCCCGATATTTCAAAAAACAGAGGGTAATTTGTGTGGAATTCATCACCTGCGCTAAAATTTAAAGACCCTTTATAATTGACCCCTAAAGTTACATCGTTAAAAAAATTATTTTCAAAAGTTATTGTTTTTGGCGTAACAATTTTTTCAACCAATCCTTTTTTTACTTCTTCTTCAGAAAAATCAGGTACAATAACTTCTTCAATCCCGAATGCAGTCAGTGCGTTTAAGAGAAATATAAAAAGTGTGAGTAATATTTTTTTCATTTATTCTAAGATATCATCCAAAATTCCTTTAAGCGCAATTTTGACATGTGTGTAATTAAGCCCGCCCTGCATATAAGCGGCATAAGGTTCTCGCATAGGGCCATCTGCGCTTAATTCAATGGTTGAACCTTCAATAAACGTTCCTCCCGCCATAATGAGTTTATCATCATACCCTGCAACACAATCAGGTATGGGCGTCAGGTGGCTGTCTACGGGCGAAAACCTTTGAAGGCTTTTACAAAAAGCAATTTGTTTGTCTTTATCATTAAAAATAATTGCCTGAATTAAATCTCCTCTTTTTTCATTTGCATGAGGGGAGGTTCTAAGTCCGCACATTTCAAATGTTTTTGCAGCTAAAATTGCACCTTTATAGGCTTGTGCCACAATTGATGGCGCCATAAAAAAGCCCTGCAGCATTATCCTTGTCTGGTTAAACATAGCGCCGCCCTGTCCGTTTATACCCGGTGCAGTTAAGCGCGCAGCGCACATATCTATCAAATCCGCTCTGCCTGCTATATAACCGCCTGCTTCAACAATTCCGCCGCCCGGGTTTTTAATTAAACTGCCTGCCACCAAATCAGCACCTGCTTCAATTGGTTCGCACTTTTCAATAAATTCCCCGTAACAGTTATCCACAAAACAGATACAGTCAGGATTTTTGCTTTTTACAACTTCAACGATATTTGCAATTTTATCGATTGTTAAAGGTCTTCTCAGCTGATAACCGCGCGAGCGCTGGATTAAAACCATTTTGGTACTATCATCAACCTGCCTCATAAGTTCGCCCAAATCTACTTCCAGGTCTTTAATTAAAGGAATTTCCAGGTAATCCACCCCATGCCCCCATAGAGATTCAGGGGTTTTATTTTTATGCCCTATGACGGTTTCTAAAGTGTCATAAGGAGCGCCTGCCGCACTTATTAAGGTATCCTGGAATCTTAAAATCCCGAAAAGACAGCAGGCAATTGTATGTGTGCCTGATACAAAATGCGGGCGCACAATTGCTTTTTCGGCTTTAAAAACATCGGCGTAGACTTTATCTAAAGCCTCTCTACCCAAATCATCATGGCCATAGCCCGTTACGGTATAAAAATGCTCTTCGCCGATTTTATTTTTTATAAAAGCGTCTAAAACCTTTTTTTGGTTAAATTCGCAAATTTCATCTACTTCCCTGAATTGTTCTTTAATCTCTAATTCCGCCTCATCAACAATCTGAGAAGGCGTCAGCTTAATTTTTTCTTTTCCCATTTTATTCCCGTGAGTATCTTGCCTCTTGGACTTTTACAATCTAATCTTGCGGGGCAAAATTCTTTTTGCTTGCACCGCACACAGGGCATGTCCAATCGTCAGGCAACTGTTCAAAAGGTGTGTTTGGCGCAATACCGTTTGATTCATCTCCCACTTGCGGGTCATAAACGTAACCGCAAACCAAGCAAACATATTTTTTCATTTTTGTCCCCTTATTACAAGTACAGGGATATTATACAATAAATAGTGAAATTTCACAATTGCGTTTTTACTTAAGGCAGGGTTTTAAAATAATTAGGATCTGTTGCTGCTTTATACGCGCAAGCTATGCCGTTCATAGTATCGTTTGAAGTTTTTGAACAGTAAGTAGCGGCATCTGTATATATTGTGCCCGTAGCGCCCATGGGGCGCACTGTTCCGTCACTCATAAGCTGGAATGTGAATAAGTCATGTCCCCAAAGATTAGGTTTTTTAACATAACCGTTAATATCAACAGTAATA
>CAYYBA010000080.1:0-3231 GCA_964470205.1 uncultured Gammaproteobacteria bacterium
GGCCACTTTGGGATTTTAACCACAACATAATCTATTGCAGGTTCAAACGCCGCAACGGTTTTTTGCGTTATTGCATTTTTAATTTCATCCAGCCTGTAACCTACGGCAATTTTGGTTGTAACTTTTGCAATAGGGTAGCCCGTAGCTTTTGAAGCCAACGCCGAAGACCTTGAAACGCGGGGGTTTACCTCAATTACATAGTACTGGTTCGATTTTGTATCAAGCGCAAATTGCACATTGCAGCCGCCTTCAATTTTAAGGGCGCGGATTATTTTCATAGAAGATGTGCGCAGCATTTGATATTCACGGTTTGTAAGGGTTTGGCTTGGCGCTACAACAAAGCTGTCGCCCGTATGAATGCCGATAGGGTCAATGTTTTCCATATTACAGATAATAACGCACGTGTCATTTTTATCGCGCATAACTTCGTATTCAATTTCCTTAAAACCTGCAATAGATTTTTCAACCAATACCTGATTTATGGGTGATTGGCTGAGCCCCCCGTGCACCAACTCCTCATATTCCACGTCATTATAGGCAATTCCGCCCCCTGCACCGCCCAAAGTAAAAGCGGGGCGGATAATTATCGGATATCCTATTTTATCCGCAAAGCTTTTGGCTTCATCATAGGATGATACAATTTCAGATTCTGGAATTGGTTCATCAATCTCCTGCATTAATTTTTTAAAAAGTTCTCTGTCTTCCGCCATTTTAATTGAAACGATATTTGTGCCTAAAACTTCGACGTTGTATTTTTTTAAAACGCCCGCAGTATCAAGCTCACATGCCAGATTAAGCCCCGTCTGCCCGCCTAAAGCCGCCATAAGCCCGTCAGGACGTTCATGAGCTATAATTCTTTCAAGTGTTTCAACCGTAAGCGGCTCTATATAAACCTTATCAGCTATGTGTTCATCGGTCATAATCGTTGCAGGGTTTGAATTCACAAGCACCACTTCAATTTTTTCTTCCCTAAGCGCCCTGCATGCCTGCACGCCTGCGTAATCAAATTCCGCCGCCTGCCCTATAACAATTGGGCCTGAACCTATAACCAAAACTTTTTTTATATCTTCTCTTTTCATTTTATACCTCAATTAAACCTTTGTCAGGGAATATTCCTTCATATATTGTGCCCAGGTGTCAAAAATATTATCCGCTTCCCCCGGGCCTGGAGCCGCTTCAGGGTGGAATTGCACGGCATATATTTTAAGTGCCCGGGCTTCAAAACCTTCCAGAGTGCTGTCATTCAGATTTTTGTAAGTTGGTGTCATCAATTCCGTTAAAGAATTTTCATCAACCGCATAACCGTGATTTTGCGCGCTCATCATAACGCGGTTGGTCTTTAAATCAATCACAGGGTGGTTTGAGCCCCTGTGCCCGTATTTTAATTTATAAGTTTTTGCGCCCAAAACAAGCGCTAAAAGCTGATAGCCAAGGCAAATTCCAAAAATAGGAATTTTGCCGACCAAATTTTCAAGGGTTTCAATTTCAACTTTGCAATCTTGCGGGTCTCCAGGACCGTTTGATAAAAATACGGCGTCAAATTTGCCCAAAATTTCATCGGGTTTAACTGTGGCAGGAAAGACTGTAACCCTGCAGCCGCGGCTTAAAAGACTTCTTAAAATCCCGCTTTTTGCACCGTAGTCTATAAAAGCCAGCTTAATATCACCTTCACCCTTGGTGTAGGCTTCTTTTGACGTTACGTCCAAAACAACATCGGGATTACCTTTATAATTTTGCAAAAAGCCCATTTTTTCGCTTATCTGCTCGTCATTTAAGTCTTTAGATGATACAAATGCGCTCATAGTTCCGCATTCGCGTATTTTTTTGGTTAAAGCCCTTGTGTCAACGCCCTGAATACCTATAACACCTTTCTCTTCCAAATACTCCCCGAGTTTCATTTTACTTTTATAATGAGATTCCTTATCGCAGTAATGTTTTACCACAAGCGCTTTTAGGGCAGGTCCGTTTGCTTCAAAATCGTCTTCATTTATGCCGTAGTTGCCTATTTCGGGATACGTCATAACGATTATCTGCCCTGCATAGGAAGGATCAGTAATAATTTCCTGATAACCCGCCATAGACGTGTTAAAAACAATTTCACCCACCGTATCACCCGCAGCACCAAAGTGTTTTCCCCTCATAACCGTTCCATCCTGCATAATTAAAGTTGCCATTTTATGAATTCCTTTCTATGTCAGCATAAATTTTTTTGATTACATCAAGCGGATTTTGCGCAGATGTTAGCGCGCGCCCCAAAACTATGTAATCTGCACCTTTTTTCAGGGTATCCTCAGGTGTCGCAATTCTTTTTTGGTCGTTTACATCAGCGCCCTTAGGGCGAATTCCGGGACAGAGCACCTTAAAATGTGCGCCGCATACGGCTTTTATTTTTTCAACCTCCCAAGGAGATGCTACAACGCCGTCAAGACTAACATTTTTAGCCAGAAGCGCTAAATGAAGTGCATATTCTGAAACGTTTTTATCAATTTCAAGTTCACGATTTAAAACATCCTGCGAAATGCTTGTAAGTATTGTCACACCTAAAATTACAGGCGGTTTTTTGCCTCTTGTTTTAGCTGCAGAATCCGCGCCCGCACGTGCTGCAATCATCATCTCCAATCCGCCTAAACAGTGGACATTAAAAAAATTTGCCCCCCTTAAAACGATATTTTCGCTTGCTTTTTTAACCGTATTCGGGATATCCATTAATTTTACATCCAAAAAGAAATCGGCATTTTGCTCTTTAATATAATTAATAATTTCATTGCCAAAAGCTGTGTATAACTGTAGCCCCACCTTAAAAACGCCCACATAGGGCGCAAGGGTGTCAACCAATTTTTTGGCGTCATCCAATTTTTCAACATCCAATGCTAAACATATTTTCTCTTTTATATTCAAATTGCTGCTCCTTTTAATTCCATGTTTTCATAAGGTGAAATTTTGCATTTGGTTTCAAATTCCGCGGCATGCACAACCCAGGTTTTTTCTAAATCCACCTTAATTTTTTCTCTGTTTTCAATCCTCAAAATTCTTGCGGGGTTAATTGCCATTTTTTCAACCAGAATGTCAATATCAAAAGTGCGCAGAACCAAGCCCAATGCCGTTTCAAAACCTGTAATGCCGTTTGGTGCTTCAATATAGGGCAAAAGTTTTTCTTCAACCGTATGCGGTGCATGATCTGTTGATATAACATCAATTGTGCCGTCTAAAACCGCTTCAATTACGGCTTTT
>CAYYBA010000081.1:0-3082 GCA_964470205.1 uncultured Gammaproteobacteria bacterium
AAGAACTTGATTTTAAAAAGCGTAAAAAATTATATGACAGGTATCAAGAAATTATTTACGAAGAAAAACCTTTTATATTCTTGTATTCGCCAATTAACATAGTAGCAGTGAGGAAAAAACTCTCAAACATATACCCTACACAGCTCGGAGGGGCTATCCATAACATTGATGAAATTTATATAAATAAATAGTTGCAAAAAAACATTTAAAGATATAAAATGTGCAAAAAGGAGGAAGAATTATGAACAAAAAAATTTTAACGGTTTTAATCCTATCAGTAATGTTCTTGGGGGCAGGCGCATCTTTTGCTACCGAGAATGCCTTTAAGAAACTTGGCAATGATGTTGTTGATGCGAACAAAAAAGTTTTAAAAGATACCACTAATTCACAAACACAAGCTGTACTAAAGACAAAAGATGAAAAAATAGCAAAATACACCCAAAAAATTTCCGAAAAACAAGCCAAAATTAAAAAAGTTCAACAAAATACAGAGTTGAGCAAAGAAGAAAAAGCCAAAAAAGTTGAAGCTCTAAACCAAGAAATTAAAGAATTAAAAACAGCCATTAAAGAATTACAAAAATAAGAGGCTAGAATGAGCAAAGAATTATTTTTGGTAAGTGTTTTATCCATGGCAATGTTTGCAACCGGTGCAAGTTTTGCTTCAGATGACACTATGGATATGGTTAATCAAAACTCTAGTGCAAATGTTCCTCTTACAAAAATGAACACTACTTATGCGCAAAGGAAAGCAATAATAAGTGATCATCAAAAACAAATCAAAAATTTACAAAGACAAATGGATCAAATTCACTTTGATTATACTTTGGAAAATGAGGAACGAACCAAAAAACTTGAAGCTATGGAAAAACAAATCAATTCTCTGAGGCTTGAAATTCACAATTTGGAATAAGTTTAAAAGCGGCTCTTTCAAAAGGGCCGTTTTTTAATTACTGTTGTAAGTCAAAACGTTTGTTGTATAATGTTGCTATACGAGCTTTAAGGAATAAAAAATAAATGAGCAGCATTTTAAATAAGGAATACTATCCGCAAGAATTCGAGCAAAAATGGATGAATTTTTGGCATGAAAATAAAAGTTTTAAAGCAGATGATAACAGCGAAAAGCCTAAATATTATGCTCTCTCAATGTTTCCGTACCCAAGCGGCAAACTGCATATGGGACATGTCAGAAATTACACAATAACAGATGTTATCGCACGTTTTAAAAGGATGAAAGGCTTTAATGTCCTGCATCCTATGGGGTGGGATAGCTTTGGCTTGCCCGCTGAAAATGCCGCTATCGAAAGAGGTGCAGACCCCGCCAAGTGGACGGATGAAAATATTGCCTATATGAAAAAACAGCTTAATATGCTGGGGCTTTCGGTTGATTGGGACAGGGAAGCCACCACCTGCAAAGAAGATTACTACAAATGGACTCAATGGCTTTTTTTACAATTTTACAAAAAAGGTTTAGCTTATAAAAAAATGTCGCCCGTAAACTGGTGCGAAAAATGCGCTACAGTGCTTGCAAACGAGCAGGTTATAGACGGCAAATGCTGGCGCTGCGACAGCGCTGTCACAAAGAAAAACCTTTCCCAGTGGTTTTTAAAAATTACAGATTACGCAGAAGTCTTGCTTCAAGACCTTGAAAAGCTTACAGGCTGGGGCGATAACGTAAAAACAATGCAGGCAAACTGGATTGGAAAATCAACCGGTGCTATTTTAAAATTTAAGGTTAAAGAAATTGAAGGGCTTGAAATCCCTGTTTATACAACCCGCCCCGATACCGCATACGGTATTACCTATCTTGTAGTAGCACCCGAATATCCTGATATTGAAAAATTGACGGTTGAGAGCAAAAAAGATGAAGTTGAAAAATACCGCAAAAACGCAAGAACAATGAGCGAAATTGAAAGGCTTTCAACAGAGCGCCCAAAAACCGGCGTTGCCTTGGGCACACATATAATAAACCCTTTCACAGGACGCGTTTGCCCAATTTATGTTGCCGATTATGCCCTTGTAGATTACGGTACTGGTGCAGTTATGGCAGTTCCTGCCCATGATGAAAGGGATTGGGAGTTTGCAAAAAAATATAACCTTGATATTATAAGGGTTATTGAAGGCGGCGAGGTGGACGAATGCTACACTGAAGCTGGAAAAATGATTAATTCAGGCGCATGTGACGGGCTGGACAACGAAAAAGGCAAAGAGGAAGTGGTAAAAATCGCGCAAAAAGGCAGTTTTGGAGACTTCAAAACACAGTACCGCTTAAGGGATTGGTTAATTTCACGCCAAAGGTACTGGGGGGCGCCAATTCCAATTATTTATTGCGCAAAATGCGGGCTGCAAGCGGTTAATGAAGAAGATTTGCCCGTAAAACTCCCCAAAGACGTGGATTTTAGCGTGCAGGGAAAATCACCTATATTAACCTCAAAAACTTTTCAACACACAATATGCCCAAAATGCGGAGGGTCTGCAAAGCGTGAATGCGACACTATGGACACTTTTATGTGCTCAAGCTGGTATTATATGCGCTATTGCGACGCTAAAAACGCCGAGAAGCCTTTCTCCAGAGAACTCGTAAATAAATGGCTTCCTGTTGACCAGTATGTTGGCGGCATTGAGCACGCCATTTTGCACCTTTTATATTCAAGATTTTTTACAAAAGCGCTTCGCGATATGGGATTATTGGATTTTGACGAACCCTTCAAAAACCTTTTAACTCAAGGCATGGTTTTAAAAGACGGTTCAAAAATGTCAAAATCAAAAGGAAACACGGTTGATCCTGATGAGATTTTTGAAAACTACGGTGCTGATACAGCTCGTTTGTTTATCTTGTCCGATTCACCTCCTGCGCGTGACTTTGACTGGTCTGATGCGGGTGTAGAGGGCTGTTATAAGTTCTTAAGCCGTGTTTGGAGGCTTTATTCAAAATATCAAAATCTTATTAATTTTGATTACAAAATTCCCGACAACATTTCAAAAGAAGATGAAAAACTAATCCGCGAAGTGCATATTTCAATTAAAAAAATAACGCATGATATTGAAAACGAATTTCAATTTAACACCGTTGTTTCAAGGTATC
>CAYYBA010000082.1:0-3008 GCA_964470205.1 uncultured Gammaproteobacteria bacterium
AGCATTGTGCTTAATTCTTTTACACTTATTGTGTTGTCTTGGTCATAATCCAAAGAAACTGCAAAAAGATTAACTGCTCTGTAAGCTGCGACATCTGCGCCCCTCGGGTATTCTCCTCCTTCTTGTTCTGTTCTTTCGATTAATTCTTTACTGTTTAACACATAAAATCCTTGTGCAAATTCTTTTACTCCAACTTCTTTGTCGCTGTTTCCCGTCTCGGTTTCTGTATCAAAATATTTTAAAATTTGTGCGGAGAAATTATTCATAAAATCTTGATATTCTTCATCTGTTAAATCAGATGCCAAAACATACACATCTTCACTATGTTCTACTCCTGCTTTTTTGTCTTCAATATATTTTGTTGCTGCTTCCCTGCCTTGTGTTGCAGCTGTAACGTTGCTTTCTTGGGTTGCGGTTGATTTTAGAATACTTAAACCTCTTATCATAATTTGTGCTCCTTATTTTTATATACCTTTTATATATAAAGTATATAGTATTTAAAAAATTGCCAAATAAAAAAGATTTTGCTTAACATTATTTAAACATTTTTTTAAAAATCATTCATATTTCGTAAAAAACTTGCATGTTTTTAAAAAATCAATATAATAGGGCATGTAAATCTTTAGAAGGGAGAATTACTATGAACAAAGAAGAATTAGTACAAGAAGTTGCTAAATTAGCTAAAGTTACTCAAAAAGATGCAGCAGCAGTTTTGAGTGCATGGATTGACACAATCCAAACTAATGTAAAAAAGGGCAACAAAATCACATTAATCGGCTTCGGCACTTTTGAATCAAGAAAACGTGCTGCAAGAACAGGCCGCAACCCTCAAACAGGCAAAGAAATTAAAATTGCCGCTAAAAAAGTACCCGCATTCTCTGCAGGTAAAAAATTCAAAACTTTAGTTAACAAAAAGTAGGAACGCGTTTCGGTTTAACCGATTCGGGCGATGAGCCCTGAGCGTAACCGTTTGTTTGCGGCTTTGCAAGTATAAGCGCAAGCAGCGGGAGCGGACAAATTTCTGAAAGAAATTTGAAAGGAGCCAAGGCAAGGCCTCAAGGTCTAGCCATGCCTATTTTTAACTAGAGTAAAAGAACACTTTAAAAACTCCTCGGTTTTGCCGGGGAGTTTTGTTGTGCCAATTTGTGTTTTTTCAATAAAATTGATACAATTAAAATATAATAAATGAAAGACTGAAGAAATGGAAAAAAGCAATAAAGTAGCGCAGGGAAGACCATTGAATAGAATAGGCTTCACTTTGGCAGAAGTTCTTATAACCCTTGCCATAATCGGCGTTGTTGCAGCCCTTACAATTCCAACGGTTATAAATAATTACCAGAAAACCCAAACTGTTACACGTTTAAAAAAGGCCTATTCGGTTTTATCAAACACAACAAACCTTGCAATAGCAGACAACGGGCCTATTAAAAATTGGGATGTGGGCAATCAAAACAGAGATGCTTCAAATGCTTTTGTAAAAACTTATTTAGCTCCTTATCTTAAAGTTGCAAA
Organism: uncultured Gammaproteobacteria bacterium; assembly: GCA_964470205.1. Lineage (GTDB taxonomy): Bacteria > Cyanobacteriota > Vampirovibrionia > Gastranaerophilales > Gastranaerophilaceae > CAYYBA01. The sequence continues at coordinate 1,513 of CAYYBA010000082.1, forward strand.
AATTTGCGAAACAGAGATTGATGGAGCGTGTAAATTTACTGTTAACGGTTTAAATAAAACCTCCACAACATACGGTCCAACGTTCGCAAGATTTTATTTAAATGACGGCACTTTTATGTGTCTTTTAACTTTTAATTACTCATATTCCGGTGGAACATTAAAACAAGCGGATTTTTATGTTGATATAAACGGTCAAAAACCCCCTAATACCTGGGGAAAAGATGTATTCCCGTACGTTTATTTTATTGATAGGCCCGATTATCCTACCCTTAATGGAAAATTTATGCCGTTTGGTATGCAAAACAGCAGAAGTGTTTCGCTTAATGATATTCCAAATGGTTGCAACAAAAATGCTTCCGGTTTTTATTGCGGTTCAATTATTGTAAAAGATGGGTGGGAGATTAGGGATGATTACCCCTGGTAATTTTTGTGCGAAAATAATGTTGTGAATAAAAACAACAAATTTTTAGCAATTTCAATCCCGACAGGTATCGGCCTTGAATTTGGCGGTTATGCCGGTGATTTTGGCAGCACGGCGCGCGAATTTTCGCAGCACTTTAATTTAATAATAAACCCTAATGCGCTAAACGGCGGAATTTTGAGTGCAATAAATCAAAACATGCTATACACGGAAGGCTTTGCGTTTGATGAATTTTTATGCGGCCGCATTAACCTTATGCCGCAGCAAGAGCCTAATAAAATCGGTGTTATTTTAGATTGTGCAGCCCCTCAAAATATCTTAAATATCCATATAAATACAATAAATGCCATTAAAACTGTTTGCGGCATTGACATTCTGCCCCATGAATTTACTAAAGAACCTGCAGGTATTGAATTTTCAATAAATAAAGAAACAAAAATTTCATCAGGCAGTGTAAAAAATCCCCAAACACTTCTAGATGCAGGAAAAAAACTTATAGCACAAGGCGCAAGCGCAATTGCCGTTATTTGCTATTTTAAAGATTATGAAAATGAAGATGATATTAATTACACAAGCGCAAACGGTGTTGATCCTATCGGCGGTGTGGAGGCTGTTATTTCGCATTTTTTGGTAAAAGAATTAAATTTACCTTGCGCCCATTCGCCTGCATTTTCTACGTTAGAGATAAGCGAGAAGATTGAAAACCCAAAAGTAGCATCAGAGATGATTTCATCAACATATCTTCCCTGCATTATAAAAGGCCTGGAATTTGCCCCGCAATTTTCGCGCCGCAGTGGCATTTCAAATAAAGATTTAGCGGGGCTTGTTGTACCCTCATCCGCTTTAGGGTCTGCCGCGGTTTTGGGAGCGCATAAAAATAAAATTCCGATATACGGAGTCAAAAATCATTCTCAATTAAATGTAGGTTGCGCTGATCTTAAATTAAGCGGTATTATGCAATTTGAAAGTTACAAAGAATGTCTTGAATATTTGAAAGGAAAATATTATGGCTAGAAAAGCAGCCTTTACTCTTACCGAAACATTGCTTGCATTAGGTGTTATAGCTATCCTGATT
>CAYYBA010000083.1:0-1885 GCA_964470205.1 uncultured Gammaproteobacteria bacterium
GGCTGGGGCTATCGTTGTGCTGCGTTGCTGTTGCTTATCGCAACATCAACATTCGCACCGGCTGCCGCGTTTAGAACTGTTTTAGAAACCTGACATCATTATTGAAAAACAGGCGGATATCATCAATTGCATATTTGAGCATTGTAAGCCTTTCAACCCCCATGCCAAACGCAAACCCGCTGTAAACTTCAGGGTCAATGCCAACGCCTTCTAAAACATTAGGGTCTACCATGCCTGCCCCTAAAATTTCAAGCCAGCCTGTGTTAGAACATGTTGCGCAGCCCTCGCCTGAGCACATAATGCATTGAACATCAATTTCAACGGAAGGTTCCGTGAACGGAAAAAAACTGCTTCTAAAGCGCACAGGGCGCGATGAGCCGAAATACAGCCTTATGAATTCATTTAAAACACCCTTAAGGTGTGAAAAATTAATATTTTTATCAACGTATAAACCTTCAATCTGGTGAAACAGATTGTTTTTGCGTGCAGAAACATTTTCGCACCTGTATACTCTACCCGGAGAAATAATCTTAACGGGCGGATGTGTTGCTTTCATCTGGCGCACCTGGGCGTTTGAAGTCTGGCTTCTTAAAACAACGTTTTTGGCAACTTGGGTATAAAACGTGTCCTGCATATCTTTTGCAGGATGATCGGGCGGGAAATTAAGCAAGTCAAAATTAAACATTTCAACCTCAACTTCGGGCGAATTTTCAGTGTCTGTCACAGAAAAACCAAGATGTTCAAAAATTTCTACAACTTCATTAATTGTGGCACTCAAGGGATGAACGTGCCCGCGCGGGTTAAAAGTGCCGGGGAGCGTCACATCTATCTTTTCTTTAGATAATTTTTCATCCAATTCTTTTTTATAAAGTGCGCTGTATTTTTCCTCTGTTTCACTCTCAAGTTCGCAAAAAACCTCATTTGCCAACATGCCGATTTTCGGACGAAGTTCAACCGCAACGTCTTTTAGGCTTTTTTTCATATTTGTAAGTTCGCATGAACGCGACAAATATTTATTTTTAAATTCTTCAAGTTCTTTTGTGTTTTTAACTTGTTCTAATGCGCTTTTTGCCTCTTTTTTAATTTCTAAAATTCTTTGTTCCATAAATAAAAAATAGCATAAATAAAATTGTATTGCAACTTAAACGGCGGCAAGGTTTTTACATTTTTCAATGCATTCCATAACGGTTTTTGCAACTGTTTTTTGCTCTTCTTCCGTAATTTCCGCAAACATAGGCAGGCTCATCACAAGCTTTGTATTGTGCTCTGTTTCAGGGAGTGCACCTTCTAAAACATTTAAGTGTGCGTGGACTTTTTGCAGATGCAAAGGCACAGGGTAATAAATCATAGCGCCAATTCCCGCATCCTGCAGCAATTTGTGCAGGTTATCCCTGTTTTGAACCTTAATTGTATACTGGTGATAAACGCAATATGTGTCTGAAAGCTCTTTTGGCGTTTGAATATCGGGACAATTTTTAAAAAGTTCATTGTAAAAATAAGCATGCTCGCGCCTTTTGGCATTCCAGCTCTCAATATAAGGCATCTTAACCCTTAAAACTGCAGCTTGAATTTCATCCAGCCTTGAATTTACACCGATTTTTTAATTTTTCGTTATTTGTCACACAAAGGCCGCCATCGCCCATAGTACCTAAGTTTTTAGTAGGGTAAAAGCTCAAACACCCGATATCGCCAAATGTTCCAACGGTTTTGCCCTTATATTTAGCGCCAATTGCTTGACATGCATCTTCAATAACATATAAATTGTGCTTGCGCGCTAATTCCATAATTTTATCCATATCACAGGGCTGGCCGTACAGATGCACGGGCAGAATTGCCTTTGTGTTGGGGGTAATTTTTTCTTCAATTTTATTAACGTCCATATTAA
>CAYYBA010000083.1:1895-3006 GCA_964470205.1 uncultured Gammaproteobacteria bacterium
TGGCTTCTGTTGTTGCAACAAAGGTAAAAGCAACAGTTATTACTTCATCGCCCGCCCCTATATCTAAAGCCCTTAGTGCCAGATGAAGCGCATCTGTACCTGAATTAAGCGATATTGCGTATTTTGCGCCAATGTATGCGGCAAGTTCTTCTTCAAGCGCTTTACAATTTTTGCCTAAAATGTAAGAGCCGCTTCTCATAACATCAATCACGGCACCCTCCGCTTCAGCGGCGATTTGCGCATACTGTCTTTTTGAATCAATTATAGGTATCATAAGCTTTCTCCTCTTTGTTTATATAACTAATGATACCACAGAAATTGCGCCCTTTATAAAATCTTTACAAGGATTTTAGAAAATTATACGCCATACGCGCGGCTTTTTCATCTTCCGAAATCATTTTAATTACTTCTTTTTTTATTTTTTCTATGTCTTGATACTGTTCAAATTCAAATAATTTTGAAATTTTAACTTCCAGTGCCGCCGCAATTTTTTCTAAAGTATCGGCTTTCACAAAATTTTCTCCGCATTCAATTTTGCTTATATTGCGCTCCGCAAGCCCTACTGCTTCTGCAAGCATTTCTTGCGTTAAACCTTTTTTGACTCTGAATTCTTGAACTCTTTTGCCCAAAAGCTTTTTAAGATTGCTCATCTTCACCTCAATATTATCTTATAAGTGATAAAAACATTTAATAAGGATTTATTAAATACTAAAAACTATTGACAAGGTATTTAAAAAGTACTAAAATGGAATTTATATAAAAAGGAGAATACGGATATGTATAAAAAAGGTTTCACGCTTGCAGAAGTGCTTATAACACTTGCAATTATTGGTGTTGTTGCGGCGCTTACAATTCCTGTGGTTGTGAAAAATTATCAGGAAGCCGCCGCTGTTTCAAGGGTTAAGAAGCAGTACAGAAATATAGCAGATATTATCCAGCAGTGGCAGGTGGAAGAAGGATGCAGTGAAAATATTTCGGGATGCCTTGAAAAATACAATGCATATGATTGCCAAAATGCTTTTTCAAATGTTGAAAAAAAATTACACGTATTAAAAAGAAGATACCAGAATGAAGGTTTTACAGGTATAGACTGGCTGCCTGACAGCAACAC
>CAYYBA010000084.1:0-2778 GCA_964470205.1 uncultured Gammaproteobacteria bacterium
AAGTCTGCTCAAAGCTAATTCTGCTTTTTTATTCAAAATAAACCCTATTCTTCCTGCTTCAAAGTATTTTATCATAAATTTTTTAAAGTTTTTTAGATTTCTGTTACAAATTGTAAATATATTTGTTTAAAACCTTAAGTTTGCACAGATAAGTGCCGATTTCATATTTGCAAGGCAGGGTATTTATGTTCAAAAAAGACTTAAAAAATAACAGTAATATTTCAAAATGTGTAAGCATTATTCTAACAGGCGCTAAAAAACGCCGCTCAATGGCTCTTTTGGCTGTGCAAACGTTGAATAGCGATTTAGGGGTAAGGCCGAACCTTTCTGTTGTAAAATAGGTTATTTATTAAAATTGTCGCTAAAATATCGCAAGATTTTTTCTTTCAAATTTTTTGGCGGCGGTTCTTCCTTATTTTCGCTTATAATAACCAAAACTTCACCTTCACCCGCCATTTTAAGCTTGTTGCGGGCAATATATTCAATACGTTCCATTGAACTGTTGTTATCAAGTTCTTTTTTTAAGAATTTATTACGCTCACGTGCATCATTTCTCAGATTTACGGATTTATTAATTTTGCCTTGATAAACAATAAGCTTTGTAATATTTAAAATGGCGCTGTAACCTATCTGCAGAATGCAAAAAAACAGAATGACAGTTAAAAAAGAGCGGTAAAGCTTGACGCTGTTGTTTTTCTTTTTCTGCTCTTTGTGCGCCTTTTGCCTTAAATCATTTTTTTCAATTGTAGAAGTATTCTCTAAATCCATATTACACCTAAATACTTCTTACAACTTCTTTTATAAGGTTTTTTATATCGCATTCGCTTTTAGCACCCACTTCCAGAACTTCTTGGTGGCTTAGCGGAGTTGAACATATGCCCGTACAATAGTTTGTAATAACACTTATGCCCAAAACATCAAGTCCGCAGTATCTTGCAACAATGGCTTCAGGTACTGTAGACATACCGACTGCATTCGCGCCAAGCTTGCTAAACATTCTTATTTCGGCCGGCGTTTCATAGCTTGGTCCTGTTACTGCAAGATAAACTCCTTCTTTAACTTTAATACCAAGCCTTTTAGCGCATTTTTTACAGAGTTCGCGAAGATTAAAAGTATAAACATCTGACATATCCGGAAAACGGCAGCCCAGTGTATCATCGTTTTTGCCTATAAGCGGATTTGTGCCCATAAAATTAATGTGGTCTTTAATTATCATTAAATCTGCAGGTTTTAGTTTTTTATCTGTTGTGCCTGCGGCATTTGTTAAAATAAGTGTTTTTACACCCAATTTTTTAAAGACTTTGGTTGCAAAAATAACATCTTCCATACCGTAACCTTCATAAAAATGGGTACGGCCTTGGGCTATAACAACTTTTTTGCCCTCAAGTTCACAAAACAAGAGTTTTCCCAAATGCCCCTTAACGCCTGAAAATTTAAAATTTGGAATATCGGCATAATTTATTTCAATGCCGCAAAGTCCGTACGCAAAATCTCCGCACGCAGATCCCAAAACCAAAGCGATTTGGGGCACAAAATCATTAATTTTGCTTTTAATAAAATTAAGAGTATCTTCCATAAAATTACCGTAAAGAATTAACCGACAAGTCCGCTGTCGTCTTCTTCAGAGGCTTTAACCATCATTGCATGTTGAACCGGTTTTTCCTTTTTAAAATTAGGGTCAAAGGTTTGATCAAAATCGTAACCGAAGTCATCTTTACTTTTCTTAATTTGTGATTCATCAACTAATTTTTTTGCCAGTTCTATTAATTCGTATACCAATTGGTACCTGTTTTCTGCTTTTTCGTTTAAATCCCAAGCGATTTTTGTTATTTGACTCATGTGATATCTCCTATTAATAAAAGTGTACTACACTAAAAATATTTGCGCAAGTACATTATTTATTGCCAAAAACCAGGCATTAAGAAATATTAACTAAAGAATATATAAAAAAGCAATAATTTTGGAATAAAAAACTTTATATATATAGAACACACAGGAATATCGAGAGAATTTCAACCACCACACACTAACCTTCACATGCAACTTGAGGATATATCAAGTTTTAAGCCTTTGTATTAACAAAGGCTTTTATTTATTGAACAATTTCAATACCTTTTGTTGAAATTTCTTTTTCAAGTTTTTCAATAAATTCATCTACGCCCATTGTGCCTATCTGCCCTCTGCCTCTTGCCCTTATTGCAGCGGTGTTATCTTGAATTTCTCTGTCGCCAAACACAAGAACATAAGGAATTTTCTTATTTTGCAGGCAATCTCTTATTTTGTAGTTCATGCTCTCTGACCTGTCGTCTAAGAGCACTCTGAAGCCTTTTGCATGCAGTTTTTTATAAATTTTTTCGCAATAATCATTGTGGCGCTCGGCAATGGGCACAACTGCAACCTGTTTCGGCGCAAGCCAGGCGGGAAAAGCACCCGCATAGTGTTCAATCAAAACGCCCATAAACCTTTCCATTGACCCAAAAATTACACGGTGTATCATAACAGGCGTTTTAAGGCTGCCGTCCTTATCTTGATACTTAAGTTCAAACCTCTCGGGCAGGTTAAAATCAAGCTGAATAGTTGCCCCCTGCCAGGTTCTTCCTATTGCATCTTTCAATTTAAAATCAATTTTAGGCCCGTAAAATGCGCCGTCGCCTTCATTGATTTCATATTTTAAACCCTTAACTTTTAAGGCTTCTTTTAAGCCCGCTTCCGCCAAATCCCAATTTTCAATTTTCCCTACGTATTTTTCGGGGCGGGTAGATAGTTCAACTTCAAAAC
>CAYYBA010000085.1:0-1398 GCA_964470205.1 uncultured Gammaproteobacteria bacterium
CTTCCGCCATATAATATTCTTACTTTATCTGCTATATAGCTGCCTGCAATTTGTGCTATTGTTTTTCTTATATTTTGAATAACTCTGTTAGCCTCGGCACTGTCACAAGTCTTTCCCGTTCCTATTGCCCAAATGGGCTCATATGCTATAACAACCTTTTCAATATCATCGGGCTTAATGCCTTCTAATGCCTTCATTATTTGAGATGCTATATGCGAATCACAAACACCTGCTTCTCTTTGTTCCAGCGTTTCGCCGCAGCAAATAATGGGGGTTAGGCCCGCTTCTAAAATTGCAATCGCTTTTTTATTGATAAGTTCATCGCTTTCGCAAAAGTGCTGGCGTCTTTCGCTGTGGCCTATAATTATATATTCGGGCTTAAATTCTTTAAGCATTTCAATTGAAATTTCGCCCGTATAAGCGCCTTTAGGTTCATAAAAACAGTTTTGCGCGCTCAATTTAACTTTTTTTGAACTTTTTTTAAGCGCTTGTGATACTGCAGGAATAGAGGTAAACACCGGAGCTACTACAACTTCTGGTAAATTGCCTTTTAATTTCTTAACTCCTTCAATAATACCTTCAACAAGCTCAACACTTTGTTTTGTATTATTGTGCATCTTCCAGTTACCTGCAATAATAGGTTGTCTTGACATAATAAAAACTCCTTTTCTTAATTTTACAATGATATAATGATACCACAAAAACTAATCTTTTTTAATTATATGGTGGCGCCTTTTATAGAGAACAACGAAAAACAGAACAATAACAATTGAGGTTGAAATAATAACAAAGTTAAGATTTTCTTTAATGCCTTCTCCAAAAACCAAAAGCACAAAACTTACAATAAAAAATCTGCCGCCGCGCCCCAGAGTTGAAACTAGAACAAATTTCATAAGATTCATGTTCAAAATACCGCTTGCAATTGTAAAAAGTTTATAGGGGAAAGGTGTAAAAGACCCAAAAAGCACAGCCCAAGAGCCATATCGGTCATAAAGCTTTTCAATTTTTTCAAAATTCTCTTGCGCTTTTGAATCTGCATGTTTGCTTTTAAAAAATTTAAAAAACCAGTTAAAAGCGGGACGTCCGATAAATTTACCAATCACATACCCCACAACGCCGCCAAGAACAGAGGCAACGGTTGTAACAGAAGCATAAAAAATAGCCTTATTCGGCTGGGCAAAATTCATTGCAATTAAAAGAAAATCAGGAGGCGGCACTACAAAAAAGCTTGCCAGAAAAGAATTCATAAAAAGCCCCCAAAGCCCGTATCTTCCAAAAACTCCCGACATTACATTAAAAAATTCCATTATTTATACTCTCCTCTTAACAAAACCGGCAGTTCTTTAAAAATCTTACCTTCAGCACTCACACCTGCACATTTAACATGAGCTGTCACAA
>CAYYBA010000085.1:1408-2754 GCA_964470205.1 uncultured Gammaproteobacteria bacterium
TTTTTTCAATAATTTCTTGTAAAAAAGTTATGTAATGCGGCTTAATTTCTTCCATTTTTGTTTTTACCAAAATTACATCGCCGCATTTAGCGCTTGCACGATATTTAATATCAATATTTACAACAGGCAAAACAATTCCGAATTTTTCTTTAACTTCTTCAATATTAATATTGAAGCCTTTTAAAAATTCAACTCTTCCGCCTTCCATGTATCTTAAATAAGAGCCATGCCAGACAACATTGTACAAATCAGTATCTGCACAATAAATCTTAAATTCTGTTATGTTTTCAGTTAGTTCCATTTCCTGTATTCTCATAAGTGACAAAAGACGGCGGTTTCATAACACTGCGCGTTAAAACATTCAAATCTTTGTCATATCCTGTTGATGTAATGCTTCTTGTAGGTTCATTTATTTGGAGGCTCACACAGCCTGCGCATTTTTGAGCGTAAACAAATGCGGGGTCTTTTTTGTTTATAGGGTTCTTATTCAAAGAATTCAATTTTTTAATTGTTTCGTCAACCGCATTTTTTAAATTAACGTCATTTGGTTTTTTTGTTGAAAACTGCGCCAAAATCTCTTGCACGCAAATGGCGTTATTTGTTTTCACCAGGGCATTTTGCCTTACTATTTTTTGTACAAAAAACTTCGGATAAAGATATAGTGAAAACGCAAAAATTAAAATAAGTATAACAAAAATTTCAATCTTCGTAATTCTTTTTGTTTCTTTTTCATTACTCATAATCAACCTCAATTTTCAATAACTAAAAACGATTTAACTTCCCTGCCGCACAGACCTTCAGAGAATATATTCAAATCTTTGTAAATAACAGATGTGGATCCGCCGCCATCAAGCGCCATAGCCTTTTTAAGCCTTAATTTTTGACAAAAATCTTGTGCCTCATTCATTGTAGCTTTTGCGGTTTTTGAAAAAATCACAATATACAGACTTTTGCCCTTAAGTCCTAAAATTGTTCTCTCGCGCCTTTTTGTAACATCGGCACTTTCCCTTAAAACATGTCCTTCGTCATCTAAAGTGACAAAACCCTCTTCCTGCAAATTATAAGCGGGCTTAAGCATGGGCCCTGCCTGAAGCGAATGTCTTATCTCATAATTTTGGGGAATTCCGTCCGTGTGTTTTGCGATATCAAACAAAAGATTTCCTTTTTTATCCTGATAAATCCTAAACTCTGCACGTGTTAAAACAGCATCCAGACGTCCTTCTTCTTTGAGAGAATTTATCATAGATTCGTTATCAAAAGGGCTTTGCTTTAATTCTCTATCTATAACAACATAGGATACCGGTGCTTGTGTTTTTCTGTCAAAAAAACCGCCGTTTAAAACAAGC
>CAYYBA010000086.1:0-2560 GCA_964470205.1 uncultured Gammaproteobacteria bacterium
TTCTTTACCAATAGGCTTTCTGGCACTTTTTATATCTTTCCCCATAGGGATTTTATACGGCGGCATTTCGGGCTATTTCGGCGGCAGGCTTGACATTTTTATGATGAGGGTGGCAGAAGCCGTTATGTCTATACCGAGTTTTTATCTGCTTATAATTTTAGCGGCGATTTTGCCCTCCGGCATGACATCATCTCAAAGATTTACTCTTATAACGCTTATTCTGGCATTTATCGGCTGGGCGGGTTTTGCGCGCGTTGTGCGGGGTATGGTTTTATCCATTAAATCGCAAGATTACGTAAAAGCAGCGCTTTCTTTAGGATGTTCAAAGGCAAGAACAATTTTAAAACACATATTGCCCCAGACTTCAAGTTATGTGATTATTGCAATAACCCTGAGCGTGCCGGGCTATATTCTGGCAGAATCCGGCTTAAGCTTTTTGGGGCTTGGCATAGCACAGCCTGATGCCAGCTGGGGTAATATGTTAAAAGAAGCGCAGGAACTTGCAAATATAATTTATCGCCCGTGGCTTTTGACACCCGGATTTTTAATTTTTATTGCGGTTTTATCTTTTAACCTTATAGGGGACACCATAAGAGATATTTTAGACCCCAGAAGCGAGATGAAAACATAATTTTATATTTACCAGCTCACATCATGCTTCAGGTAATCCATATTATTTTTGGCTAAAACCCAGGCAGCACAGGCATAGCCGTTATATGTATCTTGACCCGATATTTTGCAACGATTTGATAAAGTGTTGTCAGTTTCCTTTTCTGTTCCCATTGGAATAACATTGTATTTTGTTAAATAGAAATAAAAAGTATCCCGACCCAGCTGATTAGGCTTTTTATAACCGTTAATATCAACACCTATATCTGCGCAAATAGAATTTAATTCCTTTGTAGTTCCTCGGCTTGTTGTACAGCCGTTGCCTTGTGTAAAAACCCAAAACGCTAAACCGTTTGAAAGCTGGGCACTTGCATATCTGCTATCACTTGGCCCCAACCAGCTTGTGCCTAAATTTAGAGTTTTATACTGGGTTGGCGCAAAACACCCGCCCTGATTTCCGCACCTTTTTGTAATTTTCAAATACGGCGCTAAAATATCTATAATTTTATCGGCACTCGTGCCGCTGCCGGATGTTCCCCAAGCCCAATTATCGGGCGTAGAGTTATCCACCTGCGCTCTTGCGTAGGCTTGAGAGATTTCCGTGTAAAATTTCTTAAGAGCAGTCACCGTTTGGCGCTCCTGATAATTTCTTATAACCGTAGGCACGGTTAATGCCGCCACAATGCCTATAATTGCAAGCGTTATCAATACTTCAGCCAAAGTGAAACCTTTCTTACCTACGGGGGGCATAAAAGTAAGTAATTCTTCCATTTTATTCTCCTTTTTATTATCATATCAATTTTTTGCCTGTTTTGCAAATAATAATGACATAGCGTAAATTTATTGACAAAACCCCTGATATGGTTTATTTTATTTTGTAAAAGGAGATTTTATGGGTTTGGAAATGATTTTGGGAACAAGAGTTTTAGCTTCACTTTTTTTGGGCTTTTTGCTTGGTGTTGAGCGTGAAGTAACGGGTAAATTTGCGGGTCTGCGTACTCATATTTTAGTTTGTTTGGGTTCCACCGTCTTCACTTTGCTTTCAATTTACGGGTTTAAATATATTTTGGCGGATGGCACAATTGCTGCCAATGACCCGGCAAGAATTGCCGCACAAATTATCACCGGTATAGGTTTTATAGGTGCCGGTACTGTTATGCGCCATGGCACAACTGTTTCAGGCATTACAACGGCGGCAACTTTATGGGTAGCGGCAGCAGTGGGTATGGCTTGCGGCTGCGGTATGTATTATCTTGGTACAGTTGTTACACTGGTAACTCTTATAACACTTATTGCCATAAGATATTTTGAAAAGAAATTTTTGATAAAAAGAACTGTCGGGTTTAAAAACTTTGATATTACATTTTTATGCCCCACAAAAGATTACGATAAAATAAGCACTGTTGTGGAAGAAAATTTTCCTTCAATAAATAGAATTAAGAAAAAAATGAACAAAGACGAAACTTTTTCAATTAAATTAAACGTAACCACAAGAAAACCTCTTGCAAAAATTAATGAAATTTTTAAAAACACCGAATGCATTGAGCTTTTGGAAATTCGGGAAGATATTTAAATTATCTGTAAATTAAATTGAGCGCATTAAATATTGCCTTAACATTTGCTCTGCCTGTATTTTTATCGTATGCGCGGCCTATAATTTCCGTGTTTCCTTTGCCTATCAAATGAATTGTACTTATAGCGCTTGCGCCCGAACCTTCAATATCTTCTCCTACTGCTATTTGTTCATAATGAGAAAGCTTGCGCGGGAAACCGGCAATTTTTAAAGCGTTCAAACAGGCGTCCACAGGCCCGTTGCCTTCAGCTTTTATTTGGAAATTTTTATCTTTAAAATTAAATTGAAGTTCAAAAATATTTCCTTCAACGTTGGAAAATGCTATAAATTCAAAGAAACCTTTAACATTAAACAATTCCCTAAAGTAAATGTCTGTGA
>CAYYBA010000087.1:0-2560 GCA_964470205.1 uncultured Gammaproteobacteria bacterium
AAATTCTCTTTTAACAATTCTTAAAGAAGACGTAAAAGACGGCAAAAAAGTAAAGCTGAGCACAATCATGCTTAATGCCATACCCCCTAAACCAATGTATAGCAAAGGTTTTCTGCCTATTTTATCTATTGTAAATACTGCAATAATTGTTGTTAAAAAATTTACAATCCCAACTCCAACGGTCGCATAAATAGCGTTTAAGTTAGAATTAAAACCAAGTGTTTTAAATATTGTAGGAGCGTAATAAATAACGTTGTTAATGCCCGTGCAAATTTGTGTAAACATAATGCCGATACCTATTACAAAAGGCATAAGCATCCATTTTTTAAACACAAATTTTTCACCTGCATTATTTAAAGTGCTTTTTATATCCCGAATTTCTTCTGATACATTAATACCCGTGTCGATTTTTTCTAAAATATCCCTTGCTTCATTTTCGAGATTTTTGCTCAAAAGCCAACGCGGCGTATCGCTTAAAAAATACATGCCCAAAAACAGCACAAAACCCGGCAAAGCGCCTGCCAGAAGCATTAAACGCCAATTATAGGGCAGATTTGCGCATATCGCACTTATAAAATATGAAAATAAAATTCCGCCCGTAATTGCCCACTGGTAGAGGGAAATTATCATTCCCCTGTGCTCTTTTGGCGACATTTCAGCTAAATATAAGGGGGCTACAAAATTAACCGCCCCTATTGCAAAGCCTACAAGCATTCTTGAAAAAATTAAAGTATGGATATTGGGCGCAAAAGCACAGAAAACAGAGCCTATTATAAAAATAAGCCCGCATGCTATCATGATTTTCCTTCTGCCGTAAATATCCGCTAAAACGCCGTTCACAGCAGCGCCCAAAACAGCACCTATCAAAACAGAACTTACCAAAACGCCCTGCATGGTGTCGCTCAAGTGCCACAGGTCATTTATATACAAAAGCGCACCTGAAATTATGCCGGTGTCATACCCTGCAAGCAAACCGCCGAGGGACGCTATAAAAACTATTGCAATTAAAGACAGGGTTTTTGCCATTTTTTTATTATAATTCCTTAATTTTATTGGGGCAAACACTTGACATTTTGTTATATTGGGTTAAAATAAAGGTATGTTAAAAAACACATTAAACTTGAATAATTTTTGGTGGCGCCTGTAATTTAGTACAGGTAGTCAAAGCATAAATTTTTATAATTTAAAACCTGTACGTTTTCGTTACAGGTTTTTTAGTTATAAGGATTTAGAAAAATGCAAACAAGTTTAATAAGTACGCTGTCACAGCCGCTCAAATCAATTTCAAAATTTATCATTCAGCAAGAAAAAGCCACAGGGCTTTCAACTTCGCGCTTTATTCAAGATACCGCCACAAATTATGTACCCAAAGCTACGTTTGCGAGAAGCAAGGCGGATTTAGCCGAAAACACGTTTTTGGAATTTTCCGAAAGTGCTCTTGTATATTTTGTGCCTGCACTAATAGGTGAGCATATTTCAAGAAAAATATTTTCAAGAAACCTTACAAAAGAAGCCAAGGCGCTTGTTTCAAAACCTGCGGTTGAAATATTAAAAAATGCCGATAATCTGGGCAAAAAAGTAATACCCATAAAAGCGGCAATTGCACTAACGGCACTTGCCGTTCCGATTACTGAATTTACCCTTAATTATTTTAAAAACCTCTTAACCCTAAAGGCCTTTAAGCAAGGCGATTTTAACAACATTGCAAACCTGAAAAAAGATAAAACAGAAAACCATAAACACCAAAAACATGTTGAAAAAAGTGCCAAGAAAAACATTAAAAGGGCTGCAGGCGTATTGGCAGCAAGTTTAGGGCTTGCGGCTTTGATTGCTAAAAAAGGCACATCTTCAAAAACTCTGCAAAATATTTCTGAATTTATATTGGCGCCGGGCACAAAACTTTTTAAAAACTGCGAAAAGAAAAGAAATTTCGCTAATAAATATTTCAGCCTTGATTTTGCGCAAGAAAACGGCAAACTCGCCTTAAGCAAAGGGCAATTGACATCTTGCGTTTTAATAGGCGGGGTGGGATATTTTGGTGCTGCAAAAGACAGGGGCAAGCAAAATTTCCTTGAAACACTGTTTCGCTTTCCTTTGGTAGGTTTTTATGTAATAACCGGGAGCGAATTATTTGAAAAAGGTTTTAAGAAAATTTTAAGAAAAAACAATAAATGCACGGATATAATAGATAAGAATCTCCAGACGCCAAAATTTACGGAATTAGAAGATATAGCAAAAAATTTAGCGGGCAAAAGAGGAACGGACGCCGCCAAAGAATTTAAAAGATTGGCAAAAGAAAAATCTATTATTACAATGGTGCCTTACCTTTTCAGCATTCTTGTAATGGGATTTTTTGTGGCAGGGGTTTCAAATCTTTTTACCAAATATCGCTACAAAAAAGATACGCAAAAGCAAAAGAAGGAATTACAGGCTTAAATCCTTTATTTTTAATGGTTTTAAGCTAAATCTTTTATGCAGCAGTCTGTTCCGTTCCTGTTGTCAACGCGCAAAAATTTTTATGTTCGTGCTTTCTATCTATTACCACACTATAAGAAAGAAG
>CAYYBA010000088.1:0-2500 GCA_964470205.1 uncultured Gammaproteobacteria bacterium
ATTTTCTCAACCTTAAAATACGGTTTCCAGTATCTGTTAAAGTATTCTGTTGCCGTTATATCAATTGCCTTATCCCAGGTTTGATACATTCCGTTTTGCGCCTGCGAATTGTTGTATGCCTGATTTAGGGTTGAATACGCTTTTTTAAGTTTCACAACCGTTTGTTGTTTTTGATAATTGCGAACAACAGAAGGTATTGTAAGCGCTGCAACAACGCCTATAATCGAAAGGGTTATAAGGACTTCGGCTAACGTAAAACCTTTTTTTAACATCCGTCACCGCCAAAAATAACAACCCTGTTTCGTCCGTGTTCTTTGGCTTCATAAAGTGCTTTATCCGCGTCCTGATATAAAATAGCAGGGTCTGTCTTTTTTTTGTCAAATAAACTTACACCAACGGAAATAGTAACAGAAATTTCTTTAACCCCGTCAATTCTATATTCTTCAATGTTAATTTTCTTTTTTTCAATTTCTGTTCGCAAACGCTGGGCAATAAGGTAAGCTTCATTAATTGTTGTATGCGGCGTGAGTATGCTGAATTCTTCCCCGCCGTAGCGCGAAGCTATATCATATTCGCGGATTTCTTTTTTGATTATTTTCGAAACATTTTTTAAAACACAATCCCCTACGGCATGCCCGTAAGTGTCATTAACCTTTTTAAAAAAATCAACATCAAGCATAATGCAGCAAAGCAGTGCATTCTGCCTTTTTGCGGTTGCAACTTCCTGCTTAAGCCTGTGTGCAAACTGATGACGGTTATTTAAACCGGTTAAAGCGTCAAGCGTGGCATGTTGCAAAATCTTTGAATAAGATGTGGCTTTATCTACGGTTAAAGATGCCTGCGATGAAAGCTGCTCTAAATACTCAATTTCCGTATTTGTTAAAGCATCAAGCCTGTTATAAGCCACAATTGCACCGATTGATTTTTCATCGCAAACTATCGGAAAAATACCCATTTTGCCGTTATCTTCAATGACAACAGATGTGGCAGAGGCTGTTTTTTCCAAAGTCCGCTCAATATTTTTATCCAGACAATTTGAAGGCCAAACAAGAGTATAATCGCTTCTGCGGGGATTTCTCAGGAAAATGTAAATTAAGTGGTGCGATATAAATTTGTCAATCATCTCGCCTAAAATCGGCAAAATATAATTTAATTCATACTGTGTTTCAATAATTTTTGCAATATCTTTCATGGTTTGATAAAACTTTACGCTTGTTTCCATTTTTTCAATGTATTCAAGAGTTTTTATTGCGCGTGAAACCTGACTTGTTATTAAATGCAAAATTTGAACAAAGTTTTTTTGCATTTTTAATTCATCTTCTATAAGTTCAAAATTTAGCTGCAAAACGCCAAAAGTCTTTTCTTTGCTTGAAAGAGGAAAAAACAAAACATTTTTGCCCTCTGCTTTAACATATTTTTTAAAATCACGGTTAAAATCCGCAAGGTTTGTGCCTGAAATTATTTTGCCGCCGTTAATTATAAGTTTAGGCAGTTCATTATTGCTTATTTTCTGATTGTTCTTAAAAAATTCAAATGCATCTGAAAGTGCTTCAAAAAAGCTGTCATGATTTAAATTTTGCCAGGATTTTGTAAAATCCTTAAGTCTTTTTGAAGTTTTATTGTAAATAAAGATTTTTAAATCAATGATTTTAATGCCGTTTGCAGCACCCTGTTCTTTATAAACATCAAAAACTCCGCGTGTTAATTCGTTGGCGTCTTTTGCGTTTTCAGAAATGTTTAAAAGTTTAAATAAAAAATCAAATTGTGTCACGTTATTTTTTATTTCCATCTTTCGTCCGTTTCATTTTTATTTTTTTCAAAAAACTTCTTATTGGCACAATTTTTGAAATTCTTTAAAATAGCACGGTCTAAATCATTTGATACCAAGACTTTTCCGTTTACATAGGTCAAATACTTCTCGCTAAATGCGCTTTGCCTGTTCAAATATTCCACAAGATCGCCGTATTTTCCTATTGCAACCATTCTTCTTGTAACATCATTTAAAACATCATAAATATAGCGCGTTTTATTGCCATCGCCCTGCATATCCAAAATCAAGCCCGCTTTTTGAAATTCCGACATAGAATCCGTATAATTTTGCATGTCGTTTAATAATATTGCCAGATTATAATGCGCTTCGTAGTTTAAGGGTTCAATTTCAATTGCCCTGCAATAATTGTAACCTGCTTGATTAGTGTTTCTTAAAAGATGATGCACTATGCCCAAATTATAATAGGCCTGATAAGATTTTTTAAGCTTAAGAGCACCTTCGTAAGCCTCAACGGAATTTTCCAGATACTGACGCGATTGAAAAGTTTTCTCACCTGCAAGCAAAGATTTTCCCCGCCATGCCAGCCCGAGATTATAATATGCAACGCCGCGGTTGTGTTTATAGGTGTTTTTAACATTAATTACAAAAGGGATATATACCCATTCCGGTTTTAGCTTTATTGCCCTGTTGTATTCAACAATTGCTTTATCGTAATTAAATGTAGCTTCA
>CAYYBA010000089.1:0-592 GCA_964470205.1 uncultured Gammaproteobacteria bacterium
GTAGGTTTAATTTCAAGCGCTTTTTCATAAGAATCAAGAGCAGCATAATAATCTTCATAACTTACATAAATATTTGCAAGATTATAACGCGCTTTGTAGTGCTGCGGATAATATTTTAAGGCTTTAAGATAGGTTTCAATTGCCTTTTGGGGTTTATTCTGCTTATAGTACCTGTCGCCTTGATATACATAGTAAAACCCGACAACTTTTTTAATCTGCCTTTTGTAGAAATCTTTAAACATAAAAACGCTAAAAAGAAAAAGAAGGATGAGAATAAATCCTACAACTTTAACTGTGGTGCTTTTTAAAAATCTTATAATTTTTCGCAATTTTAATGCCCTTTAGATATCGAAAAGCTTGAAAAGCCTTTCCTCAATAAGTTCCACTGACACATCTTTGGATATTTTATTTAAGTTTATGGCAGTTTGATAACTGTTTGCAGCCTCAATTTTTTCACCCAAAGCTTCATGCGCCCTGCCCTTGTTGAAATAAGCCAACACATAATCAGGGTTAATTTCAATTGCATGCTCAAAATTTGTCAACGCGCAATCTGATCTGCCAAGGCCGTCTAAAAAGACAACCCCCAAGTTAT
>CAYYBA010000089.1:602-2259 GCA_964470205.1 uncultured Gammaproteobacteria bacterium
CTGTTCATAGTTGATATCAGCTATTGTTTGATAAATTTGTCCCCTGTCTTTTGTTAATAAAAGCGCATTTTGCAGCATTGACATGGCAGCGTCATAATTGCCTTTAATTTGATAATAAATGGCGGCAAGGGCTTGGGCAACAATAGCAGACCATTCGCTGTCAGGGTTTAATTCTAAAGCTCTTTTATACAGTTCAATGGCATCATCATACTGTTCAAGCTGCACATAGGCAAAAGCCAGTGAATTTAAATAAAAAGGGTTGTCTTCATCATGTTCAAGCGCCATTTTAAAAGCATTCACTGCATTTATTGCTTCTTCTTTTTTAAGGTATAAATGTCCGACTTCATAATAGCAGCGCGAAAAATTAGGATTAATTTTAATCAGGTAATTATAGTATTCAATTAATTCGTCATAGTCTGTCGGAAAATATTCTTCGCTAAATTCAATTGTGTCAATCAAACATTCAACATCGTTATTTGACATTATAAGTGCGTTTTGTAAGCATTGACGGGCAACTTCAAAATTGCCTTTCCTTATTGCAATTTTAGCCATTTTTTTATAAAAAACCGTTTGGTTTTTTGTTTTATCTAAAGCGTTTGTATAGGTTTCATAGGCTTTTTTGTCATTTCTGAATTTTTCCATAATTGTGCCAAAAGTGCGGTATTTAATGTAGCTTATATCATCCAAAATATTTTGATACATCATCTTAAATGAAGCTTTATCAAGCAAAAACAACGCGGAGCCTGAAAAAAGACAATAGAGCACTTCAATTAAATTTTTAAACTTGTTGCCCTCAGCCTTATTTTTTTCCAAAAGAGTCATTGCCATAATAATTCGCGCCCTTGCAGAAGCCAGAGGTTTTAATTTTATTGCGGTCTTAAATTGTTCTGTAGCGGTATCTTTGTCACCGGCTAAAGCCAGGAAATATCCCAAATACATATGGGCATCGGGGTTTTTGGGGTCAATATCAACAGCTTGCCTGCATTGTGCAACTGCGCTCTCAACACCTATTTGCCCTGTTTCATGCAATAAACTTGCAAGCCTGTAATAGGTTTGCGAAATTTTGGGATTTTCTTTTATTGTTTCAACATAATAATTAATTGCATTATTTAAATCATCAACGCAAGAGCGTAAGAGATATTTTTGGTGAGCTTCGGTTGCTAATTTAAGCGCTTGGGCACCGCTTTGCACATTTTTATGCGCCTTTTCTTGAGTCTTTTGCATACTTCTTACCGCTTAACACCATATTACATTAGCATATATAATATTATAAGTATACATTCAAAAATAATCAATTGTTAAGTGGTATTATAAAAAATCATACGCAAAGAGGAGTGATTATTAAACAAAAATTAAAATATGCCTAAAAACTTCTTTCTGCGATAATCCGAAACTACGCTGCAGCTTAACTTTGTTCCTTTATCATAAGTTTTTACGGCTTTAAGATAAGCATCTGCCGTATCAATTGAAGTGAAGCATGGAACAGCATACATTTCCGCGATTGTTCTTATTTGAAAACCGCTTTTTTGAGAATCTTTTCCTGTTGTGGGCGTATTTAGAACAAAGCTCAAGCGTCCGTTTTTCATACGTTTTTGAAGTTTGTCTATCATAAATTTTTCAATCATTTTGGAAGGCACGCCGTTTTTTTCAAGAAATT